>JBJMNL010000212.1:0-11410 GCA_045804285.1 Gemmatimonadaceae bacterium | reverse complement strand
GCGGCGTGCTGCGCGCGGGCGCCGTCCGCGGCGCGGTGGTCGCCGGGCGTCGCGTCGGCGCCGGAGCGGCGGGCGCCGTCGCCGCCCCGACGGCCGTGTCGCCGAAGGCCTCGGGGGTGCGCGTCGTGGGGCCGGCGGCGAGCGCGAGGTCGCGGGCGAGCGCGCTGTCGGCCGAGAGCGCGGTGGCGGTGGAATCGGCGTCGCCGCCGCGGCGGTCCTTGCCGCACGCGCCGACGAGGAGCGCCGCGGCGAGCGCGGTGACGGTGCGAAGAGGGGAGGGCATGGGCTCGGGTCGTGATGGAGTCGGTGAGTGCTACACCCGAGGACGATCGGCGTTCGAGAGCGCCGGCGGGCGGCCGCCCGCGGCCCGCTGCTACACGTTCTTCACCTCCGCCACCAGCTTCGTCAGCGACGCCTTCGCGTCGCCGAAGAGCATGCTCGTCTTCTCCTCGTAGAACAGCTCGTTCTCGATCCCCGCGAAGCCGGGGTTCATGCTGCGCTTGAGGACGATGACGCTGTGCGCCTGGTCCACGTTGAGGATCGGCATGCCGTAGATCGGGCTCGCGGGATCGGTGCGGGCGGCGGGGTTCACGACGTCGTTGGCGCCGATGACGAGGGCGACGTCGGCGGCGGCGAACTGGCCGTTGATCTCCTCCATGTCGTAGAGCCGGTCGTAGGGGACGTTCGCCTCGGCGAGGAGCACGTTCATGTGCCCGGGCATGCGACCGGCCACCGGGTGGATGGCGTACTTCACCTCGCCGCCGCGCTTCTCGATCTGCTCGGCGAGCTCGCGCACCTGGTGCTGCGACTGGGCGACCGCCATCCCGTAGCCGGGCACGACGATCACGCGCTGCGCGTAGGCGAGGCGCAGCGCCGCGTCCTCGGCCGAGATCGAGCGCACCGCGAGGCCCGCCGCGCTCTTCGCGCCGCCCGCCGCCGTCGCCGAGCCGAAGGCGCCGAAGAGGACGTTGCCGAAGGAGCGGTTCATCGCCTTCGACATGAGAATCGAGAGGAGGAAGCCCGAGGCGCCGTCGAGCGCGCCGCAGATGATGAGGACGTTGTTCCCGATCGCGAAGCCCGTGGCGCTCGCCGCCAGGCCGGCGTACGAGTTGAGGAGCGAGACGACGACCGGCATGTCGGCGCCGCCGATCGGGAGCACGAGGAGCACGCCGATCACGAAGGCGACCCCGATCATCGCGTAGAAGACCGCGGCGTCCGATGGATCGTAGATCAGGTAGAGGAAGCAGCCGACAGCGGCGGCGAAGAGCGTGAGGTTCACCGCGTTCTGCCCGCGGAAGGTGACGGGGCGCCCCGGAAGGATCTCCTGGAGCTTCCCGAACGCCATGAAGCTCCCGGTGACGGTGAGCGCGCCGAACAGCACCTCGAAGCCGAGCGCCGCCATCTTCGGACGGGCGATCCCGTCGGGCGGCGCGCCCGTGCCGCCGCCGGTCGTCGCGTGGTAGAACTCGGCGACGCCGACGAGCGTCGCGGCGAGGGCGCCGAACATGTGCGAGAAGGCGATCCGCTGCGGCATCGCCGTCATCGGCACGAACATGCCGAGCGGGTAGCCGATCAGCGCGCCCAACGCGAGCCCGGCCGCGATCCACCGGTAGGTGACGATCTCCTGGTGGAGCAGCGTCCCCACGATCGCCAGCAGCATCCCCACCGCCGCCTGCTGCATCCCTCGCTGCGCGCGCTCCGGCCGCGTCAGGCTGCGCAGCCCGAGGATGAAGAGCACGGACGCGGCGAGGTAGGTCACCTCGATGGTCAGCTCGCGCATGACGTCGATCGTCGGCTGTGGGGAGTGTGGAACGGGGAGTGGTTACGGCTCCCGGGACGTCCCGAGCGGCGGGCGATTCCCCACCCCCGCCTCCCCGCTCTCCGCCCTGTCTCTCCGCTTGAACATCTTCAACATGCGGTCGGTGATGAGG
Organism: Gemmatimonadaceae bacterium; assembly: GCA_045804285.1. Classification (GTDB taxonomy): domain Bacteria; phylum Gemmatimonadota; class Gemmatimonadetes; order Gemmatimonadales; family Gemmatimonadaceae; genus DATMHT01. Next base: position 9,479 of record JBJMNL010000212.1, on the reverse strand, counting down.
AACCCGCCGACCACGTTCGTCGTCGCGCAGACGACGGCGACGAAGCCGAGGACCGTGGCGAGGCGCCCGTAGTGCCCGCCGGCGGCGACGATGGAGCCGACGAGCGAGATGCCGGAGATCGCGTTCGTCGCCGACATGAGCGGCGTGTGCAGCAGCGGCGGCACGCGCGTGATCACCTGGTAGCCCACGAACGCGGCGAGGACGAAGACGTAGAGCTGGATGATGGCGATGCTGGACATGGGCTGGGCGTCCGTCTGAAGGGTCGCCGAACTCGGGGACGAGGAGCGCGCTGCTCGCTCGCTACGCCTTCACGATCATCGCCCCGGCTATCTCGTCGGACGGGTCCACGTCGAGCGTCCCGTCCTTCGTCAGGTGCTCCAACAGGGTGAGCACGTTCTTGCTGAACATCTGCGAGGCGTGCACGGGTACGGTGCTCGGGAGGTTCACGGGGCCGAGCACGGTGACGCCGTTGGGCGTGACGACGGTCTCGCCGGCGCGCGTCAGGGCGCAGTTCCCCCCCGACTCGGCGGCGAGGTCGACGATCACGGCGCCGGGCTTCATGGCGGCGACCATCTCCGCGGTGATGAGGCGCGGCGCGGGGCGTCCGGGCACGAGGGCGGTGGTGATCGCGAGGTCCACCGTCGCCAGGTGCGCGCCGACGGCGGCCATCGTGCGCGCGCGCTCCTCGTCGGTCTGCGCGCGTGCGTACCCGCCCTTCGTCTCGGCGTCGGTGGCGAGCGTCTCGGCGGCCACGAAGGTCGCGCCGAGGCTCTTCACCTGCTCGGCGGCGGCGAGGCGCACGTCGAAGGCGGAGACGACGGCGCCGAGGCGGCGGGCGGTGGCGATCGCCTGGAGGCCGGCGACGCCGGCGCCGAGCACGAAGGCCCTGGCCGGCGCGAGGGAGCCGGCGGCGGTGGTCAGCATCGGGAGGAGCCTCCCGAGCGCGGCGGCGCCGAGGAGCGCGGCCTTGTAGCCGGCGACGGTGCTCTGCGACGAGAGCACGTCCATCGACTGCGCGCGCGTGATGCGCGGCACGCGCTCGAGGGCGAGCGTCGTCACGCGCCGGCCGGCGAGCGCGCGGACGACGGCGTCGGCGTCGGGGCCGCCCTGGCCGAGCAGGCAGACGAGAGTGGCGCCCTCGGGGAGGAGCGCGACCTCGTCGGGGAGCGGGCGCTGCACCTTCACGACCACGTCGGCGTCCGCGCACGCGCCCGCGGCGTCGTCGGCGAGCGCGGCGCCGGCGGCGGCGTAGGCGTCGTCGGACGCGAGCGCCGCCGTGCCGGCGCCGCGCTCCACGACGACGGCGGCGCCCCCCTTCACGAGCCTCGCCACCGAGTCCGGCACGAGCGCGACGCGCCGCTCGTGCGGCACCCGCTCCTTCGGTACGCTCACCCGCACGCGATCTGGCCTCCCCGGAAGCCGATGGCGGCTAGATATACCGCGTGGCGCGGGGGCGGCAAGCGGGGAGGGCGGTCCTCGGCGGCTCCCGCCCGGGGCTCAGCCCGCCGCCACCGCCGCGTCAGGCGCCGATCCACGCGCCGCCAGGTGCTCCGCCAGCCATCCCTCGACGAGCTCGAAGACGCGCTCGCGGCCGTGGTCCACCGTCAGGATGTGACCGCCCTCGGTCGTCCAGACGAGGCGCCGCTCCGGCGCGCCGATCAGGGCGAAGGTACGCTCGGCGGCCTCGGGCGGGACGCGGTTGTCCTGGCGCGATTGCACCACGAGCGTTGGCGCGCGGAGGGCGGGAAGGGCGCGGCGCCCGCGCTCGACCACCGACGCGAGCTCGGCGACGAGGCGCGGCGTGCAGCAGCCGTAGGCGAGGCTGCGCGCCTTCGCGGCCGGGTCGTGGATGGAGCGCTCGCCGCCGCGCGCGCCCACGTACGGCGCGACGGCGCCGATGAGCGGGTGGACACGCACCAGCCGGCGGATCGTGGTCGGCATGCTCACGTACGGCGCCACGAGCGCCAGCACGGGTGGCGACGGCGCCTCGGCGGCGAGGACGGCGGCGATCGAGCCCCCCATCGAGAGCCCGACGATCGCCGCGTCCGGATGGCGCTCGCGGAACGCGGCGAGCTCGCCGCGCGCCAGCGCGATCCACTCGTCGGCCCGCGACCGCGCGAAGGCGCGGAGCGTGCGCCCGTGACCGGGCAGGAGCGGCGCCCGCACGCTGAAGCCGCGCGCGTGGAGATGCTCCGCGAGCGGCGCGAGCGTCTGCGGCGTGTCGCCGAAGCCGTGGATCAGGAAGGCGGCGTGTACCCCCGCCCCCTCGAGCTCGATCGTGGCCGCGCCGGGTATGATCCCGTCCGGCCCCGCCGGCAGGCGACGCGCGACGGCACTCTCGCGGCGGCGCGCGAGGAGGGTGCGGGCAGCGTAGAGCGCGGCGGTGGTGGCGGCGATCGGAAGGATCACGCGAGGGTCACGCGAGGGTCACGCGAGGGAAGTGGACCGCGGTGGGCAGCTTACAGTGGCCAGTCGCAGGTAGACAGTCTCTGGCGAATCACTGCGAACTGAGAGCTGGCGGCTGGATGCAGCCACCGCCCGCGGTTCCCGACTCTCCGCCCTCAGTACTTCCTGACCGCCGGGTCCACCTCGTCGCTCCACGCGTCGATCCCGCCGACGAGGTTCGCGACGTTCCGGAAGCCGAGCCCATGCAGGTATTCGGCCGCCGCGGCGCTGCGGACGCCGTGGTGGCAGAGGAGCACGATCTCGCGCGAGCGGTCGAGCGCGGGGGCGGTGTCGGCGAGGGTGCGCAGCGGGACGAGCCGGCCGCCGGGTATGCGGGCGATCTGGTGCTCGTACGGCTCGCGCACGTCGATCAGGTCGAAGTCGTCTCCCGACGCTAGCCGCGCCGCGAGCTCGCGCGCCGTGATCTCCCGCACGCCGCCCTCCTGCCGCTCCTCCGCCCGGGCCGCGTCCCGCGCCCCGCCACTCGCCTTCAGCCCGCAGAACTCCTCGTAGTCGATCAGGGCGCGGATCTCGCGCGTGCCGCACGCCGGGCACTCGGGGTCGCGCCGGAGCTCGATCGTGCGGAACGACATCCGCAGCGCGTCGACCAGCAGCAGCCGTCCGACGAGCGGCTCCCCGAGGCCGAGGACGAGCTTCACCGTCTCCGTCGCCTGCACCATCCCGACGAGACCGGGCAGCACGCCGAACACGCCCCCCTCCGCGCAGCTCGGCACAAGGCCTGGCGGGGGCGGCTCGCGGAAGAGACAGCGGTAGCAGGGCCCGTCGGGCATCGCGAACACCGACGCCTGTCCCTCGAAGCGCAGGACGCTCCCGTAGACGTTCGGCTTTCCGAGAATGACGCAGGCGTCGTTCGTCAGATAGCGCGTCTGGAAGTTGTCGGTGCCGTCGACGACGACGTCGTAGTCGCGGACGATCTCGAGCGCATTCGCCGAGGTGAGCGTCGCGTCGTACGTCTCGACGGCGACGTGCGGGTTCACCTCGTACAGCCGGTCGCGCGCCGACTCGATCTTCTTGCGCCCGATGTCGCCCGTGCCGTGCAGCACCTGGCGCTGGAGGTTGGTGACGTCGACGCGGTCGAAGTCGACGACGCCGAGCGTCCCCACGCCGGCGGCCGCTAGGTAGAGCGCGACCGGCGAGCCCAGCCCTCCCGCCCCGACGAGCAGCACGCGCGCCGCCCTGAGCTTCTCCTGCCCCTCGACACCGACGTCGGGGAGGGAAAGATGGCGCGCGTAACGCTGGAGCTCCGACTGCGAGAGGGACATGCTCGAAATATAGCGGGCGCGGCCCGCGAGCCGCGTACCGCATGCTGCCGACCGCAGACGACCCACTGCCCACCGCCAACCGTGTGCGAGCGACGGTTGGCGGTGGGCAGTGGGTCGTCTGCGGTGGGCGGTCTAGACCCGCGCCCGCCCCATCTCCTTCTCCACCATCCACGGCACCGCCACCTCGCCGTCGCGCCATGCGTCGGCGAGGCGCTGGGCGAGGTCGGTCGCTGGGGCGACGACGAACGTCGAGCCGTGGCGCTCGGCGAGGCCGTCGCCGATCAGGCGCGTGAGGACGAGCGACACCGACTCGCGAGTCGCCCCCACCATCTCGCAGAGGAGGCGGTACTGCGGCGCGTCGAGGGTGATGCGGCCGTCGTCGGTGACGAAGCTCTGGTCCTGCGCCATGCGCAGCAGCGTCGTCACGAGGCGCTGCTCGACGCTGAGCGTCGCCAGCTCGCGCAGCTTCTCGAGCAGCGCGGCGTGCTGCGCCATGACCTGGCCGAGGAGCTGCAGCGCCTGCTGAGGCTGCTCGCGCACGAAGGCGCGGTAACGTGCGCCGCTCAGGTGCAGCGTCTCGCTCTCCTCGTCGGAGCGGGCGTCGGTCGCGTAGCGCGCGTTCGGCGAGAGCCCCTCGGTGCCGAACGCCTCGCCCGCGGTGGCGATCGCGGGCACGAAGCCTCGCCCCGCCTTCACCCGACTTCGCAACACTATCCGGCCCCGCAGCACCACGAACAGCCCGTCCGCCACCCCTCCGCGCTGGTACACCGTGAAACCGGCCGGCCACGTCGCTTTCGCTGCGTAAGCCGCGATGGAGTCGAGCTCGGATCGAGAGAGCCGAGCGCTACCGTGTGTCATCATTACGTCACCCATCCCGACGTCACCCATCATTGCGCTACCGCCCATCGCATCACCGTCCATCACATACGGGCTGTGACGCTGCGCAATGTCTGGGCCGTCTGGACATTTCGACGCGCGGTTTGTTCTTTATGACAGCCCCGCCCCCGCAGTCGCCGTTCCCCCGCCGGGATTGATGTCCCACATAGCTCAGCCACATTCCGGACCGCCACGCGTGTCGTCGGTGGCGATCCTGGGCAATGATGCCGTGCTCGCCGCCCGGCCGGCGACCGCGGTGCAGCTCGCGCACGCCTGCCAGCGCGCGGGTTTCGACGCGGCGGTGCCGGCGAGCTGGGGCGACGAGCTGGTGGCGGCGGAGTCGGCGCGACAGCTCCGGGCACGGGGCGACGGTGCCGCGATCCTCTGCGCCTGCCCGTACGTGGAGACGCGCCTCCTCGCGCCGGGCCCGGACCTCGCGCCCCTGCTCGTGCCGGTGGTCGCGCCGCCGGTGGCGGCCGCGCGCTACCTGCGCGAGCTCTACGCCGAGCGGCCGGTGCGCGTCACCTACGTGGGCTCCTGCCCTGGCGCGGCCGCCGACGTCCACTCGGCCACGCCAGCGATCGACGAGCAGCTCGCTCCGGCCGAGTTCCTGCGCGTGCTCGAGGCGCGCGGCGTCGTGCTCGGCGAGCAGCCGACCGTCTACGATTCGGTGCTCCCGCCGGACCGGCGGCGCTACTGCTCCCTGCCCGGCGGTGTCCCCACCCCTCCGTCGCTCTGGGCGAGCGAGCGGACGCCGCGCACGCTCGTCGAGATCGAGAGTGAGGATTACAAGGCGGAACTGGCGCAGCAGATCCTCGCCCACCGCCGCGCGTTGATCGACCTCGCGCCGCGACTCGGCTGCGCGTGCAGCGGCGCCAGCTCGGCGACGCCGCACTCGAGCGCGCGGGCGATGGTGCTCGCTACGGAGCCCCCGCGCGCCATGGGCCCGATCGTCGAAGCGTCGTCCCGGCTCGAGCTCGCGCGCCGCATCGCTCCCCCGCCGGCGCGCCCGGCCGGCTCGCCCTTGCCGACGAGCGAGTATCCGGCCTACCGGGGCGCCACCGGCGAGTTCCCGGTCTACAAGGGCACGAGCGAGTATCCGGTCTACCGCGGCACCGGGGAGTACCCCGCCTATCGCGGCGGCGAGACGCCGGCGAGCACGCCCCTCCCGCCACGCCCGAAGAAGGCGACGCCGAGCGGGATCTTCCGCGCCTACACGGGGAACGTGCCCACGACGCGCAACCCCGACGGGAAGCCGCTCCCGCGCGCCTATGCGGCGCACCGGAAGTCCCCGACCGGGAATCGCGCGCTCGGAGAGGCGACGGGGAGCTTTCCCGCGTTCGGCGCGGGAAAGAACGCGCCGCCGAGCAGCACTCCGGACGGCCCGGCGCCCGACGCTCCGCGGAGCCCGGCGCCGGAGAGCGCGGCCCTGGAGAGCGCGGGACCGAAGAGCGCGGCGCCGCTGGCCAGCTCCCCCTCCTCGCCCACCGTTCCCGGCCCGGACTCGTCGGCGGCCGGCGGGGCCGCGGGGAGCGTGCCGCCTCGCCGGAATGCGTTCGCCTTTCTGGCCTTCACTCCCCCGACGCCAGCCGCGAGCGCCACGGGGAGCGGCGTCCCGACACCCGCCGAGGAAGCACGAGAGGGGAAGCGCGACGCACCCCCTTCGCTTCCGTCCGCCCCCGCGACGGCGCCGCCAGCGCGCTCCGTCCCGCCGCGTCGTCCACCAGCTGGCCGGGCGACGCCGACCCTCGCCCCCCGACCGGCGTTTCCCGCCTCTCCACGGAGGCGCCCGCGCCGTACGGCACCGCTCCTGATCGGCGCGCTCGTCCTGCTGGCGGGAGTGGCCGCGACGGTGATCGCCGACCGCAGCTCGAACGCGGCACGGGCGAGGGACGCGCGGGCTGATTCGGCGAGCTCGCCAACTACGGCTGAATCGGCTGTCGCCAGCACCAGCATCGCGCCAGTTTCGGATAGTTTTATCGACACTACGGCGTTCGCGGCGTTGCCGGACGTGGAGGAGACGGCCGACTCCGCCCGCGCGGCCGTGGTGCGTGGCACCGAGTCGACCGCCGCCGCATCGCGCCCGTCGGGTGCCGCGTCGGGGGCGCGTCAGCGAGCGGGCGGGGGCAGGGCGACTGCCGAGTCCGGTATCGTGGCGCCGCGCGGCCCGGCTCGGCGTGGCGCTCCCGGAAAGGTTGCTCCTTCCGCGGGTCGGGGCGGACGCGCCGCGCCGTCCGCCCCGCTCGAGCCGTCGGCTCCCAGCGACGGCGCGACGGCCGCGAGTCCGAGCAGCGCCCCGCCCGGTGGCCCCGAACAGCTGCGGATCCGCAGCGAGATCGAGCAGCGCCGGGCCCGGATCGACTCGATCCTGCACCGGCTCGACTCACTGCGGGACCCCAGGCCCCGGCAGCCCTAGCCGGCGCTCAGGGGCGAGGCGTCCTGCTCGCCGAGTCGCGCAGAACGGGCGTCCGGACCACCGGATCGGGGATGACGCGCGACGGCGGCTTGGGCCCCCGCGCCGCACCACCTGCCCTCGCGGCGGTATCGCTGTTGGAATCGGAGCGTGAAGGCGGCGAGACGCTGTCGCGAGACGCGTTCGGCATCCGCGCGGGAGACTTGCCACTTCCACTCTTCGCGGCGGGCATGCGAGTCGTGCTGTCGCGCGCACCCGTCGCGGCCGGCATGGGCTCCGGACGGGCCGACACACCCGTCGTCTCCCCGGCGCCGGCCGGGCGTGCCGAATCCGCGCCGCTTCGCGAGGCATCCTTCGGCGCGGCGCAGGCGCTGAGGACGACGGACAGGGCGAGCAGGAGCGGGGAGCGCATCATGCCTCCGGGTTCGGGAGAGGGTGAGGAACGTGAAGCCGACGGCGCCGCGAGCCGGGCTCCGCGAGCCGGAACACGCCGACCGCGATCAGGGCGAACGCATCACGCACGCCGGCGAGCCGCGTTCCTCCAGGCAGCGAGGAAGTAGGGGAGCGGGGCGCCCCCATCAGCCTTCCGACGCCCCGCTCCCAACCAGTTGGACGCTCGCTACCTCCCCCCTTGCACACTCACCGCGCTCGTCGCCGCGCCGAGCGCGGTCGCGGCATCGTCGAAATGGTGGACGAGGTCGGTCGCTTCCCGGCGGGCGAGCGCCTCGTCGCCGCCGCGAGCCGCCTCGACGACCGAGGGGAAGACGACGTTCGCGTAGCCGTTGTTCTCGTCCGCGGCGTAGATGAGGTTGCGATACCAGGGACGCGTGCGCAGCCCCGCGGGGCGGGTCAGCGCGCGCTCGACGCGGCGCAGGGCGGCGTTCGTCGCCGCAGTCGCGCTCTTCGGCAGCGGGCCGGTGGCGAGGGCGCGGTCGCGCGCCGCGGCGAAGTCGCGCGCCGCGCGCTCGAGCCTGTCGATCGCCGCGCCGAGCGGGGCGGCCGCCGAGTCGCGCCACGTCGCCGACGGAAAGGCCCGCGTCACGCCCGGCAGGTAGCCGCGCATCGTCCGTGCGTACTCCACGTAGTCGAAGGGGACGACGTCGGCATTGGCGAGTCGGAGAAGCATCGCCGCGCCGACGCGCGCCGCGGCGGCGTGGTAGGTGAAGCCCGGGTCGCCGAACTTCGTCATCCAGTTGTAGTCGTCGTACGCCGAGTGATACACGCCCCCCGCGCCCCCGAAGCCCCACTCCGCGATCGGGACACCGAGGTGGTTGTAGAAGCCGGCGAAGTCCGAGCCGCCGCCCGGGTCGCCCATCGGCGGCTGCGCCGTGTCGGCGGCCGTCCGCACCGAGCGAGCGCGCCAGACGTCGTAGACGCTCCCCTTACCGCTCGGGTCGGGGACGAGGCGGGCGACGTCGCGAAGCGTGGAGCGGAGCGAGGGGGAGCCGCCGCCGCCGAACGCCGGTCCCTGCGCCGCGACGTCCTGGTTCAGGTAGGCCACGCCGGTGCGCAGCAGCCGGAGCGAGTCGTCCTCCACGTATTCGGTGCTGCCGACCAGCCCCCATTCCTCGGCGTCCCACGTGGCGAAGACGATCGTGCGCCGCGGGCGGCGCCCCGCCTTCACCTCGTCGGCGACCGCGCGCGCCGCCTCGAGCACGCTCACCACGCCGCTCACGTTGTCCGCCGCGCCCGGGCCCCACGCGTCGCGATGGGCGCCGACGATCACCACCTCGTCGGGGAACTCGGAGCCGCGCACGACGCCGAAGGTGTCCCACACCCGCTTGAAGCCGGGGCTCGGCGCATCCGTCCGCGCGCCGCTCCCCACGCCCACGGCCGACGCGTGGCCCGCCGACGCATCCGTCACCACCTGGACGCGCGCCCGCACCGGACCCGGTCCGACGTGATAGCGGAAGGGGAGCCCGCCCTGCCACGACGCGGCCGGCAGCGCGGCGCCGCGCACGCCCTCGAGCAGCGTCGCGGCGTTGCCGTACGAGATCGGGACGACGGGGATGTGCGGCACCTCCATCTCGCCGGCCGCGACGCGTTTCGCTCCCGCGACGCTCGGCCAGCCCGGCGTGCTCGGGTCGCCGGCGCCATTGAAGACGCTGCCGCGCTGGATTCCCTGCGGCGGGCGCATCGGCCCCTCGGGGTAGACGTCGCCGCGCACGTAGCCGTCGTCCTGCGGGTCGCTGTAGATGAGGAGCGCGACCGCCCCGTGGCGCTCCGCCTCACGCGCCTTGATCCCGCGGAAGGAACGGCCGTAGCGGGCGACGACGACCTTCCCCTTCACCGAGACGCCCGCCGAGTCGAGCTGCGCGTAGTCCTCGATCAGCCCGTAGTTGACGTAGACCACCTCGCCGCTCGCGTCGCCCGCCGCGCCGGTGCCGTTGATCGGCAGGACCTCGGGGGCGCCCGTGGTGCTGTCGCCCGGCACCGGCCCCTCGGCCAGCCGGAGCTCGGTC
>JBJMNL010000211.1:0-16801 GCA_045804285.1 Gemmatimonadaceae bacterium | reverse complement strand
TCGTCGGCCGATGCCGCGGCCGACTGGCAGAGCGACCTTCTCGCCCTCGAGGAGCTGTCCCGGGTGGCCTTCCTGACCGCCGACATCCCGACGCTCGAGCGCCTGTGGGCCGAGGACTTCGTCGTCAACTCGCCGCTGCACGTGATCAACGACAGGGCCCGCGTGATCGAATTGCTGCGCGCCGGCCGCATTCGCCACACTCTGTACGCCGTGGAGATCGAGCGCACCGTCCGCTACGGCGACGTGGCGGTGGTGATGGGGCGCGACACGGTGGACGGTCCGCCGAACGGCGACCGCGCGCACCGGCGCTTCACTAACGTCTGGCAACTGCGAGACGGCGCCTGGCGGACCATCGCTCGGCACGCCCAGGTGGTCTCGCGCGAGCCGGCGGCGTGACGCACCCGGCGCCAGGCGCGGCCGCGACACACGAGCGAGTCGCTCGGGAAGAACACGTCGGGTGAAGAGTGGGGCAAGGCGTCTGATCGGCCGCGCGCGATGTGGCGAAGTAGTGCTAGCGCCATGCTCACCCGGGAACGGTGGCGCTCGCCAACCTTCGCGGAGTGGGCGCGCTGTGAGCCTGCACGAACGGCTCGAAGACCGCGGCCTGGTTGTCGCGCCGGATGCCGCGCCCCGTGTCCGTCACGCGCCCTCAGGGCGTCCGTCTCGGGGTGCCGGCCGCCGTGAACTTCGTCGCGTTCGACAGGAGGTTCACGAGCACCTGACCCAGCTTCTCCCGCTCCGTTCAGACCTCGCACGGCGCCGCGGGCAGCCGTACTTCGAGCAACAACTACTCGGCGGCGAGAAGCGGCTCGACGATCGGCATCACGCCGGCGACGACGTCGCGCAGGTCCGCCGTGCGCCTACCGCCCCCGGACGGCGTAGGTCAGGTGCGTCACCCTCGGCGAAGGCTCCGCGCCGATCGGCTCCAGGGCCACGCGGTCCGCGTCCACCCCCTCGAACAGGCGGGTTCCGGTGCCGAACAGCACGGGCGACAGCGCGATCGTGAACTCGTCGATCAGGCCGGCGTTCAGGTACGCCAATATCATCGCGCCGCCGCCCGCGATGCGGACGTCACGGTCGCCGGCGGCCTCGCGGGCCTGGTCGAGCGCGAGCTCGATGCCGTCGTTGACGAAATGGAAGGTGGTTCCACCCGGCCGCTCCCACGGGTCACGCTTGGTGTGCGTCACGACGAACACCGGCGTGTGGAACGGCGCCTCCTCCGGCCACGCCGGCTCGCCGAGGTCGAACATGCGCTTGCCCATCACGCTCGCGCCGGTGCGCTCGAACGTCTCCCGCGCGATGTCGTTGTCGCGCCCTTCCTCGCCGCCTTCGCCCAGCTTGAGCCGCTCCCGGAGGTACCGCTGCGGGAGGATCCACTGCTGCAGTGCCATCCACTGCGCCATCCAGCGCGGCGAGTACGGGTCGTCCACGGGCGCGATGAACCCGTCCAGCGACATCGACACGCTGAAGAACACCTTTCCGGGCATCAGTCCTCTCCTTCCGTCCGAAAGATCTCGGTGACGTAGGTAGCCAGCTTGCTCAGGGTCTGCCGGCCGCCCTCGATCGCGTGGTACTTCTCGACCGCCTCGTCGCGCAGCGCCTTCGTGGGGAACACCGTGCGCATCTCGACGCGGGTCGCCGCGCCGTCGGGAGCGAACGTCAAGACCGACTCGAAGGCGTTCGGGTCGCCGCGGGATGCACCGTGCAGCAGCGCGATCCGCTCCGGCGGAGCGATCTCGGTCCAGGAGATCCACTCCTGGTAGTCCGTGCCGTCCGGTCCGTGCATCACGAAGTCCCACTCCCCGCCGACGCGGAACTCGAACGCCCGCGTGGTGGTGGTGAACCCCTCCGGTCCCCACCACCGCGACAGGTGCCGCACCTCGGTGAACGCCTCGAACACCAGCTCCCGTGGGGCACTGATGACTCGGGAGATCACGATCTCGCGGTCGGCCGTCGCTGACTGCGCCGACGCGTCCCGTCCTGTTGCTGCCATCGCTCACTCCTCCAGTCTTGCCTGCTTGAGCTCCTGCACGTACGCGTCAAGCCGGTCGAAGCTCTCGTTCCAGAACCGCTCGAACCCGCCGGTCCACTCGTGGACCGGTTGCAGCCCGCGGGCGTCAAGGCCGTACAGGCGCTGTTTGCCTGCCTTGCGGTCCCGCACCAGTCCGACCTCCCGGAGCACCCGCAGGTGTTTGGACGCCCCAGGCTGGGTCATCCCCAGCTCCCGGGCCAACTCGGTCACCGGCCGCTCACCCGCCCGGAGCAGCACCAGGATCTCCCGGCGCTGCGGTTCGGCGATCGCGTTGAAGACGTCCGACGTCGTCGCTGCTCGTGCCATGGTGGCATTATATACCCATATCGGCATGTGTCAAGCCGGAGGAATCGGGCGGGTTTGATCCGATGACGATCCTGACCCCTGCCAGCAGATGCCCGGCTTCGTCGCCGCGACCCACGACGCTCCGAACCGCGTCACACCCTGCGACTACGTCGAAGTCGCCGGAACGAGGTCGGGATCACCACCGATCTTCAAGCCGAGAGGGCGCCGACCACTATTCCCCGTCAGAACGTCGTGAGCATCTCCCATGACGCCGTCTCGAGCGCACCCAGAAGGAGCGCTTCGCCGAGCAGCGCCTAGTTCGTCAGCGGCCTGTACGCCTCGGCGGCGTCGAAGAAGGTGACGACCTCCTCTACAACGGCGCGCAGCAGCGCGATCATTTCCGGCCGATCCTTCGGTGGGCCGTACGACCGGCTCATTCCCATGCACCCCAGCCCGAGGGGCGAAATCTCGAGCTAGTCCGACCTAGCCTGCGCGTCTGCAACATGGCTCTCCGTGATCGTCTTCGTTCCCGGCGCGGAATCAATGCCGCGCGAGCGCGAGCTTCACGCCGAGCGCCACGAGTACCGCCCCCAGCATCCGCTCGCGCCACACTGCGAAGCCGCGCCCGGCAGCGATTCGCGTGCTTGCGCGCGCCGTCGCCCCGGCCAGCGCGGCGGACCAGCCGACGTCGAGCAACGCGAGGATGCCCCCGAGGATGAGGAACTGCGCGACGACGTGGCCGCGCGTGGGGTCGACGAACTGCGGGAGGAAGGCCAGGAAGAAGAGCGCGACCTTCGGGTTGAGGAGACCCGTCACGAAGCCGTGCGCGAGCAGGCGCCTGGTGCCCGTACGCGGCGTCGCGACGACCCCGCCTCCGGAGACGCCATCCGCGAGTTCATGCGCCGGAGACGGCGGTGCTGCCCGCGCGCGCAGCATGCGCACGCCGAGCCAGCACAGGTAGGCCCCGCCGGCGAGCTTCACGACTGTGAAGGCCGTCGCCGACGCGGCGAGCAGTGCGGACAGGCCGAGCGCTGCCGCGAGACTGTGTGCGAGTGTGGCCGTGTTGATGCCTACGGCAGTCACGATGCCCGCCGCGATCCCGCCATCGAGGCTGCGCGTAATCACGAGCGCCTGCGACGGTCCCGGCGCAAGGACCAGTGCGGCGGCCGTCGCCGTGTACGCCGCCAGGGTCTCCGGCGGGACAAGCCAGGTCATGGGCGTCCAGCCGCGCCGAAGAGCGCGTTGAGCGCACGCTGCGGGATCTGCTGCTGCGCGTAATCCGCGGTGCCCCGCTCGTGCAGCTCGCGGCCGCATGCTCGCACGAAGCCGAGCGCTGCGCGCGCGATGCTGCCGCCGACGCTCACTCGAGCGACGCCGGTGTCCAGCAGCGCCGCTACCGACAGGCGGCTGTCGCCCCAGCCGAGGACGACGTTCACAGGTCCGTCGATCTCGCGTACGAGCGTCGCGACAGTCGCCAGATCCCCAGCGCCGCACGGAAAGACACAATCCGCCCCAGCCTCGAGGAAGAGGTTACCCCGTCGGATACTCGTGTGCAGCCCGTCGCCGGCAGTCAGCGCGAGCGCGTCGGTCTTCGCGTTCACCACGAACGTGTCGTCCCCCTGCTCGACGGCGGCGCGCGCGGCGCGGATGCGCTCGACCGCGAGCGCCTCGTCAAACAGCACGCCCGGCCCGCGCGGGTCGTGGTCCTCGATGTTGCCACCCGCGAGCCCGGCGGCGATCGCGAGTCGCACGGTTGCGGCGACCTCCTCGGGTTGGGCCCCGTAGCCGTCCTCCAGATCACCATTCACGGGCACCGGCACCGCCTCCACGATCTGCCGGATGCGGGCCAGCATCGCGTCGCGAGGTACGGCGAGCCTCGCGTCACCCACGTCGAAGTCCGGCCGGGCGAGCGAGAAGGCGATCCCGGCGCTGGTCGTCCCCAGCACTGCGAAGCCTTCCGCCGCGAGGACCACTGCGCTGCCTGCATCCCATGCGTTGGGCATGAGGAACCCGCGTGGCTCCATGTGCATCGCCCGGAACCGCTCCGCTTTCTGCCGCTGACCTTCCATCGTCCGCTCCCACGATTGGTGTGGCTGGCAGGCTAGCGCTGGTGCGAGCATGCGTCCAATGCGACATTGAGCGCCACGCGATGCGCGTCGTGCATACCCCTGGCCGTTGGACCACCAATGGACCTCGACACCCTCCGGACCTTCCTCGCGGTCCATCGAGCACAGAGCTTCTCCGGAGCGGTCGGCGTGCTGCACAGGACGCAGCCCGCCCTCTCCCGCCGCATCGCGCTCCTCGAACGCGAGCTCGGTGCGCCAGTGTTCGAGCGGACGCCAGGCGGTGTGGTACTGAGCGAGGCAGGCCGGGCCCTGCTCCCGCACGCCGAGCGGGCCGTCGCCGCCATGCAGGACGCGGCGCACGCGGTGCGCGCGCTCGGCACGGCGACCGCTGGCTCGGTGGCGCTGGCCGTCGTCGGCACCTTGGCCGGCCGTGCGCTGGCGGGCGTCCTGCGGCGGTTCGCCGCCGATCATCCGCGCGTCGAACTCACCCTCCGCACCGCGCGAAGCGCCGAGGTGAGTGAGCTGGTGCGGCGCGGCACGGCGACGCTCGGCGTCCGCTACGAACGAGACCGGTCCCCCGATCTCGAGGTCGAGGAGTTCGGCGCCGAGGCACTGCGGGTTGTCTGTGCGCCGGAGCATCCGCTGGCCGGCCGGGAGATCGCAGCGCTGGCGTCGCTCCGGCATGAGCGTTGGCTCGCCTTCCCCGAGATCCCCGGCCAGCGGGAACTCGCCGCGTCGCACGTGTTCGGCGTGTTCCTCGCGCATGGCCTGGGTGAGGTCGACTGGACCCCGGTCGACAGCCTGACCGCGCAGAAGCGCCTCGTCGAGGCGGGGTTCGGGTTGGCGCTGCTACCCGCGAGCAATGCGGAAGAGGAACTGGCCACCGGCACCATCGCGATGGTGCACGTCGCTGACCTGCGCGCGGGGCTGCCGGTCGTCGCGGTCACGCGCCGCGGCGGCTTTCTGAGCGTCGCCGCGCAGCGGCTGCGTGAGCTGTTCCGGCACGAGTACACCGCGCAGGCGACGTCCAGAGACGCGACGGATCGGTGAGGCGTGCACCCGAGCAGCCAAAGCTTTCCACGCCGACCGGCGAGCCTTGGTGAACGTCGTCGCGTATCACGGATCGTCGTCCAGCTAAGCCGAGAGCGGACGCGCAACTCCTCGTCGCTCACATCACTCGGATACGGCTTCCGGACGACCGGTCGGCCCTGCGCCTGCACCTGCATGCCGGCAAACTACCCGACCCAACCAGCCAAGGTTCATCACAGCTTCTAGTCGGGCTGCTGGGGTCCGACGCCCAGCCGCGGGGACGCGCGGTCGCGGACCAGTGCCCGGATCCACCCGACGAACGTGGGGACGAGCAGCGGGTACGGGTAGGCGAAGAACGGCAGCGGCGGAAGTGGTAGTGCGCCGTGGGCCAGGGCGGATACGGCATTGGCCGCATCCACGGACGTACCCCAGCGATTGCCGCACACCCTCTAGCCGTCGGCGCGGCGAGCGACGCCGCCGAATCCGGGACGCAGGGCAGCCTCGCCCGCGGGCCGGCGCGAGAGCGCACCCACGAGCGCCAGCGTCACCACGATCTGGATGAGCACGAGACTCACCAACAGCAGCGGCCGGCCGGCGAGGTAGGTCTCGGGCCCGGGCACGGCCGCCGACAGGAGGGAGAGATTCGCCAGATTGCCGAGCACGACGACGGCGAGCAGGCCGGCGCCGCCGCGGTACACGCGCCAGCACGCGAGCCCGTACGCCATCTCCACCAGGAAGGCGGCGAACGGCGCCGTGTCGTACAGGCCGAGCCCCAGCTTCGGCGAGCCCAGACCGGGCCAGAGCGCGATGTCGTGCCCGTGCGTGAGCAGATCGAGCACGAGGTGCGAGGCGATCCCGAGCCCGACGGCGCGACCGAGCGCCACGCGTCCGTAGCCGAACTCGATGACGACCCACGCCAGGACGGCGGCGCCCAGCGCGGTGGCGACGGAGTGTGAGTAGGGCATGTACGCGAGGTGGAGGTCCGCCACGCTCCGGACCGTGCGCTCCGTGGTCGTGCGCTCCACGCCGAGGTAGTTGAGGAGGACCCAGGCGAGCTCCATCGCCTGCACGGCGACGAGCATCGGTACGATGCTGACGGTGGGATACCGGCGCTTCAGCAGCAGCGCGGTGGCGGCGTGGTCGACGGCGAACATGAGCGTGTCTCCTGTGGAGGGAAGCGGGGTGGTTAGCGAACGCTAACTTCGACGGCGTGAAGAAACCCGTGTCAATCGATGAGCTGTCGGAAGAGGGCGACGAGCTTGCCGTGCCAGCGCAGCGCCGGGCCGGGCACGACGCCCACCTGGATCATCCGCCCCAACTCGGCCAGCGTCCCCTGCACACTGGCCGCGGCGACGTCCGGATCGAACGCGTCGCCGGACGCGCGCTTCCGCGGCGCCTCGCGCACGAGCGAGCGGGCGAGCCCGATGATCGTCCTGCGCTTCAGCGTGGGATTCGCCCTCGGCCAGAGGACCCGCGCGCTGTCCGCGAGGAACGCGAGCACCTCGGGCTCCTCGTCGAGAAGCTCGAGCCAGCGCCGCACGTAGGCGGCGAGCTTCTCCTCGAAGCCCTCACCGTGGGCGAGCGCGTCGGCGCAGCGCCTCCAGACACGCGCGTGGCAGGTCTCGAACAGGTGCAGCGCGAGCTGGTCCTTGCTCTCGAAGTGCTTGTAGAGCGCGGGATTCGTGTATCCGCTCTCGGCGGCGATGTCGCGAATGCTCGTCGCCGCGAGTCCCCGCTCACTGAACAGCTTGAGAGCCGCGCGCAGGATCTCGCGCTTCGCGGGCGGGTCGTCTTCCTTGATGTAGAAGGGGAGCGTCGAGGTCATGGCGGGGAAGTTAGCACTCGCTAACGCCAGCGTCAATGGACGCCGCCGGCGCCCCGGTACGCGCCAGCTCGCTGCCCCTGTCCGTCCGGATGCCGGATCCACCACCGAACGCTCCGCCACGCGCATCCGGCATCCGATCGGGTCGGCCGTCGGCCCCGGATGCCGGATGCGCGTGGCGGAGCGTCGCGGCGTGCGCGGCGCGCGGCGCGCGGCTCAGTCGCGCCAGCCGAGCTGCGTCAGCGCGATCAGGTACTCCTTGGCCTGCGCGTCGTACGCGATGCGGTAGGCGTTCGGGTAGAAGCCCGCCGGCTCGTATCGCCGGGCCGTCGGCACGGGGATGATCTCGTCGCGAACGGCCGGATTCGTGGCGAAGCGCTTGGCCATGATGTAGGCGCGCGTGATCATCGGCTCGTCGAAGATGAACTGGCCGTCCCACGAGCCGTAGATGAAGGTCTTCGTGAACGGCTGGTAGAGCTCCGGGTGGCCGGCGAGCTTCTGCAGCTCGGGCGAGCGGACGTCGAGCCAGTGGAGCCCCATGAGCGGCACGGTCGCCGCGGCCGGCGGCACGCCGACGGGCGTCGCCGCGTCGACGTAGAACGGCGCGCGGAGCTCGGGCGCCGGGAAGCTCGCCGCCTTGGTCGCGTACTGCGGGTCCGTCGGCACGATCGAGTTCCGGACGTCCACGGGCACGGTGTAGAAGTGGAAGTCGAAGTGCGGCAGGTCGTAGATGCCCGCGGGCTCGTGGCCGGCCGGATTCCAGTCGAACTGCACGAACCTGTACGGCGTCGGGTTCTGGGCGGGCAGGTCGAGCAGGTACACGTTCATGTTCATGTGGCCGCCCTGCTTCATGTCAGCCGCGCTCATCGCCATCGGCGCAGGCAAGCCCTCCATCGCGCGCTCGCTCAACGCCACCCCGACCTCGAGCGGCGTACCGCCGTTCTTCTGGTCGAGCACGACGTAGGTGCGAACGGTGCCGTCGCCGACGCGCTGCGGCGTTCCGAACTGCCGGTACACGCCGGCCTGGTCGACCTCCGAGCGGGCACCCGTGACGGCGGCGGGAATGGACCTCTCTGCGGGCCCGGTGCAGGCGGCGAGGATGATCGCGAGCATGCAGCTCGCGGCGGACGGGCGGAGAATGCGGGTCATGGGAGCGCTCTCTTGCGGAGGGTTATGCGCCGGCCGCCGCACCGTGCGGTGGCCTGCGACGCGGGAACGATGGCGGCGCCCTCTTACCGGCCGCCTAGCGCCGCCAACCCGCCCCGCGGCGGCCGGCTTACGGCCCCGAACGCGGGAGGCCCTCGCCCGCCGTAAGCGGCTCGTAAGCGGGCGGACCCAACGTCCTCCGCATGCCGATCCCCCCTGACGCCGCCGCGCTCCCCCCGGAGACATGGGCCGAAGTGCGCGCGCGCGACCACGTGATGCGCTACCGCCGCTCGGGAGCCGGTCCGGCCGTCCTCCTGCTCTGCTCCGCGGACGGGCCCGAGCCGCTCTGGCCGGAGCTGCTCCAGCTCCTCGCCACCCGCTCTCGCCTGATCGTCCCCGAGGTGCCCGCCGCCGGCGCCGACGTCGCCTCCTGGCTCACCGACTTTCTCGAAGGGCTCGGAACCGCCCGCGTCGCCGTCGTCGCCGCGGCGCCGTTCTGCCTTCCCGCGTTGGAGCTGGCGCTCCTCGACCGCGATCAGGTCGCGCGCCTCGTGCTCGTCCCGGGCGGCGGCGCCGAGGAGACTGGGCTCGGCGGCGTGCTGACGACGGCGACGCGCCCGGCGCCGGTACCGCTGCTCATGGTGCGACGCGGCCTCCCGGCCGCGGAGGCGATGCCGCTCGTCATGCACTTCCTCGGCGCCGGTGACGCGACCGCGCCGGGTTGATGCCCCGCGCCGCCGACCGTATTGTTTGGCCCGCACCCGGTCCGCGTTCCGCCAGCCGGCATCTCACTCGAGGATGATGTTCGCCCAGCCGCCAGACGCCGCCGTCGAGCTCCCGGTCCACCTCACGCGCTTCGTCGGCCGTGACCGCGAGCTCGACGACCTCGCGCGCCTGGTCGGCGCGGCGCGGCTGCTCACGCTCACCGGCGCCGGCGGCAGCGGCAAGACGCGCCTCGCGCGCGAGGCGGCGCTGCGAGCGGCCAGCTCGTTCGCCCGCGTCGCGTGGGCGGACCTCTCCCCGATCGCCGACAGGGACCTCGTCGCCCGGCAGGTCGCCGCCGCGCTGCACCTTCCCGCGCGCGCCGACTCGTCGCCGCTGCGCCTGCTCGTCGACGCCCTGGACGGCGAGCGCGTGCTCCTGGTCCTCGACAGCTGCGAGCACCTGGTGGACGCGTGCGCCGAGCTCGCCGAGGCGCTGCTGCGGGCCTGCCCACGCCTCACGGTGCTCGCCACGAGCCGCGAGGCCCTCGCCGTCGCGAGCGAGACCGCGTGGCTGGTGCCGCCGCTCGCGAGCGCCGAGGCGGTGCAGCTGTTCGTCGAGCGGGCACAGGCCGCGCTGCCGTCGTTCGCGCTCACGGCCGCCAACGCCACCGCGATCGGCGAGATCTGCCGCCGCCTCGACGGCATCCCGCTCGCCATCGAGCTGGCCGCGGCCCGCGTGCGCGTGCTCTCGCCGGAGCAGATCGCCCATCGGCTCGACGACGCCTTTCGCCTCCTCACCTCGGGCAGCCGCACGGCGCTCCCGCGCCACCGCACGCTGCGGGCGACCATGGAGTGGAGCTTCGCGCTCCTCGGCGCGCGCGAGCAGGCCCTGCTCCGCCGGCTGGCCGTGTTCGCCGGCAGCTTCACGCTCGACGCGGCGGAGGCGGTGTGCGCCGGGGAGCCGCTCGCGGCCGAGGACGTCTTCGACGGCGTCGCCGCACTCGTGGACAGGTCGCTCGTCGTCATGGATCCGGGCGACGCCGTTGCGCGCTACCGACTGCTCGAGACGGTGCGTCAGTACGGCATCGAGCGGCTGACGGAGGCGGGTGAGGCGGACGCCGTGCGCGAGGCGCATGCGCGCTTCTTCGTGGCGTTCGCGGAATCGGCCGAGCCGCACCTCTTCGCCGGCGCCGGGAACGCGGAGTGGATCGGCCGCGTGACGGCCGAGGTGGACAACCTCCGCGCCGCGGCGCAATGGGCCGAGGAGGACGCGGCGCGCGCGGAGGTCGCGCTCCGGCTGGGCTACGCCCTCCACTGGTTCTGGTTCGCGACGGGGCAGTTCCGCGAGGCGCGCCAGCGCCTCGAGAGCGCGCTCGCCCTCGGCGACGGGAGAGGCGACCCGTTGCGGCGCGGCCGCGCGCTGCTCGCCTCCGGCTTCACGGCGATCG
The DNA here is from genome assembly GCA_045804285.1 of Gemmatimonadaceae bacterium. Lineage (GTDB taxonomy): Bacteria > Gemmatimonadota > Gemmatimonadetes > Gemmatimonadales > Gemmatimonadaceae > DATMHT01. Next base: position 6,269 of record JBJMNL010000211.1, on the reverse strand, counting down.
CGCAGGGCGACGTGCCGGCGATCCGGCCGACCCTGGAGGAGAGCCTGCGATTGCTCCGGTCACGCGACGAGCCGCGGAACGTCGCATACCTCCTCACCTGCCTGAGCGCGGGGTGCCTGTTCGAGGGCGACGTCCCGTCGGCGTACGCGTACGGCGAGCAGGCGCTGGCGACCGTCGCCGCGGTGCCGCCGCACGCGGTCCACTCGTTCGTGCGCTACTACCACGGCCGCGCCGCCGAGGCCTCCGGCGAGGTGGCGCGCGCCCGCACGTCCTTCGAGGAGGCGACGCGCATCGGCCGCGAGATCGCGCACCGCCCCGCGATCGCGCACCCGCTGGCGCTGCTCGGCCGACTCGCGCTCTCGGCGGGCGATCACGACGAGGCGTTCGCGCGCTTCGCGGAGAGCCTCGAGATCCACGCGGAGACCGGGGACCCGTGGGGGACCGCGCTGGCGCTCGACGGGCTCGCGGCGGTCGCCGCGGCGCGCGCGCAGCACGGCCGCGCGGCGCTCATGATGGCGGCCGCGGAGTCGCTCCGCGTGCGCATCGCCTCCGTGCTCGCGCCGGCGGAGCGCGAGGAGCGCGCGCGCCGGATCGAGGCCGTGCGCGCGGCGCTCGGCCGCGACTTCGATCGGCTGTACGCCGAGGGAGGCGCGCTCTCCGTGCCGGAGGCGGTGCGCGCGGCGCTCGCCGAGCCCGAGTCGAGCGCGCGGGAGCAGCGCGCCACCCACCCCACGCCCGGGAGCGGCGACGCGCGCCGCCCCGAGGCGGCCGGGGAGCAGCGGGGCGGGCGCCTCCGCGTGCTCGCGCTCGGCCCCCTGCAGGTCTTCGTCGGCGGCCGGTCGGTGGAGTCCTCGGCCTGGGGCTCGGCCCGCCCCCGCGAGCTCCTCGTCTACCTGCTGATGCACCCCGAAGGGCGCACCAAGGAGCAGGTGGGGCTCGCCTTCTGGCCCGACGCCAGCACGGCCCAGTTACGCAACAGCTTCCACGTCACGCTGCACCGGCTGCGCAAGGCGCTGGGCGGCGCCGACTCGGTGACGCTCGCCAACGACCGCTACCGCGTGGACCCGGAGCTCGTCGAGGAGTTCGACGTGGTGGAGTTCGAGCGCGACGTCGCCGCGGCGCGTCGCGCTCTGAGACGGCAGGAGGAGGGCGCGGCGGCGCGGCTGGAGGAGGCGCTCGCGCGCTTCCGCGGCGACCTCCTGGACGGCGAGCCGGTGGGGGACTGGCACCTCGAGCACCGCGACCGGCTCCAGCGGGTCTACGTGGAGGCGCTGATGGAGCTCGGCGCCCGACTGGCCAGGGAGGAGCGGCTCGCGAAGGCGGCCGAGGCGTATCGGCGCGTGCTGGCGCGAGACGAGCTTCGCGAGGACGCGGTGCGGGCGCTCATGCGCTGCCACGCGGCGCTCGGCGAGCGCTCCCAGGCGCTGCGCGTCTACCGTCGCTTCGCCGAGCGGCTGCGAGAGGACCTCGACGCCGAGCCGGGCGACGAGACGAACCGGCTCTTCGCGCGGCTACAGCAGGGCGTCGGCGCCTGAGGATCGCGGTCAGTGCACGTCCTGCGGCAGCGCCGCGGTGGCGGCCGGGCGCCGGAGCAGGAGCACGAGCGGGAGGCTCCCGAGCACGACGAGCCCGAGGAAGGCGAACGCGTCGCGGTAGGCGAGCATCTGTGCCTGCGCTTCCACGCGGCGGTCGAGCAGCGCGATGGCGCGTCGCGCTGCCGTCGGCTCGTCCTGGCTCGTTGGAAGGAACTGGGCGGTCATGCCAGTGAGCTGCGCCTGGGTGACCGGGTCGGAGGCGGACAGGTGCTCGACCAGGTCGGCCCGATGCCGCGCCGTGGCCGTCGTCAGCTGGGTGGCGACGAGCGCGATGCCGATGCTGCCGCCGAGCTGGCGCGCGAGGTTGAAGAGCGCCGCGCCGTGCGGCATCTCGCGCGGCGCGAGGCCGACGAACGCCGCCGTCGTGATCGGCACGAAGATCAACCCGAACCCCAGGCCGCGAAGCAGCACGGGCCAGAACATCTCGTGCCGCCCGCTCTCCGTCGTCAGCGTCCCGTGCATGAACATCGAGCTGGCGAGCACGAGGGTGCCGGCCGCCACGAGCCAGCGGGCGGGGACGAGCTTGAGGAGCCGCGCCGCCGCGAGCATGCTCACCGCGCTCGCGACCGCGCTCGGCAGGAGCACCCAGCCCGCCGTTTCCGCCGTGTAGTGGAGCAGCGACTGCATGTAGAGCGGCAGCGCGAACACGCTGCCGTAGAGCGCCATTCCGACCGCGCTCGCCGACACCGTGGCGGCCGTGAGGGAGCGATGGCGGAAGACGCGGAGGTCGAGCACCGGGGTGCGGGTCCGGAGCTCCCACCACACCATCGTCACCATCGCCGCCGCCGCCGTGACGGCGAGCGCGGCGATGAGGCGCGACTCCAGCCAGTCGTAGTGCTCGCCCCGCTCGAGCACGAACTGCAGGGCCCCGATGCCGACCGCGAGGAGCACGAAGCCCAGCGCGTCCGCCCTGCCGACGTCCGGGGCGCGCGGCGGGTCCCGGCGGAAGTAGACCGCGACGAGCCCGAACGCGAGCAGGCCGAACGGCACGTTGACGAGGAAGATCCACGGCCACGAGTATCGCTCGACGATGATGCCCCCGAGCGTGGGTCCGAGCGCCGGCCCGACCATCATGCCGATGCCGAAGAGCGCCGAGGCCATCGCCTTCTCTCCGGGCGGGAAGCTCTCGTAGAGGATGGCCTGCGAGGTGGCGATGAGCGCCCCGCCGCCAATGCCCTGCACGATGCGCCAGAGCACCAGCCCCTCCAGCGAGGTGGCGAGGCCGCAGAGCACGCTCGCCGCGGTGAAGAGCGCGACCGAGGACAGATAGTAGCGCTTGCGCCCGAACCGGGCGCCGAGCCAGCCGGTCATCGGCAGCACGATCACGGCGGCCAGAATGTAGCCGACCGCCACCCAGGTGATCTCGTCGATGGTCGCGCCCAGGTTCCCCGACATCTGCGAGAAGGCGACGTTGACGATGCTCGAGTCGACGAGCTCCATCACCGCGCCGAGGATGACCCCGAAGGCGATGGGCCACTTGTTGGCGAACGCCGCCCGCGTGGCGGGGGGCGTGGGTATGGATAGGCTGGCCATTTGAGACCGATCGGTCGCTTGCGGCGCGTGCGCCGGGTTCGGAGGTGCGAGAGGGGAGTCACCGACGGTCGACCCCGGCGCGGCGCGCAGCGTGGTGCGCGAGCCGCTCGGCGCACTCGCCCGTCGGCCGGGTCCTGACGAACAATAAAGCGACCGATCGGTCTCTTTGCAAGGACGCGCGCGAGATCGCGGGACTCACGGCGGCAGCGGGATCTCGTCCTTCACGGGGCGGCGCCACGCCGCCGGAGCGGCGACGTCGAGCTCCGCGTTCGGGCTCAGCCCGCCGCCGGCCAGCTTGGTGGTGGGCATGCGGCGACCTCAGGCCGAAACCCCGAATGTCGGCATCCGTACGGTACAGAAAAGGCCGCCGAGCCGGCCGGGCCGTTCCCGGGACGCCAATCGTGCTCGGCAGGCCGCTACCGCTCCACGCGACGGAGGAGAGAGTCCCATGGCGCGAACGATTCGGCTCTTCATGCTCGTCGAGGCCGCCGGCTTCCTCGCTGCCGCCCTCGTCCACTCCGGCATGCTCGTCGCCGGCTATGAACATCAGCGGGCCCGAGTCGCGGAAGCGACGATCGCGACGGTGCTTCTCGCCGGCCTGGTGTTGAGCCAGCTCCGCCCGGAGTGGACCCGCAAGCTGGGCTCGGCGACGCAAGCCTTCGCGCTCCTCGGCACGCTGGTCGGACTCTTCACGATGGCCATCGGCATCGGGCCCCGCACGACACCCGACCTGGAGTACCACGCCGTCATGGTCGTCGTGCTGGTCTCGGGCCTGGGCGTCACCGCGCGCGAGTCGAACGGATCGTTCGTGCGCGTCTCCCCGCGCATCTGGCTCCCGGTCGCCGGCGTGCTCACGCTCGTGAACGTCTTCGGCGTGTGGGTGGCCGCCCATGACGCGGAGCCGCGGCACGCGACGGTGCACGCGGTCCTCGGCGTGCTCTGCGCGCTGTGGACGGGGCGCCTGCTGCGGGCGAAGCGGCTCCGGGCGCGCCAGGCGCGGGTGGCTGCCGGCTAGCGAGGCACTGCAGCCGCCCCACCCTTTCCGTGCTCCATGAGTAGCGGATGCGAGCACTCGCGGGTCGCCTCGTGCGGGCCGCCGCGCGCGCCCACACGCTCGCTCATTCGCGCGCGGGCGACTCCGCGACGCCGCTCACCGCGGGGCTCCCGTCTGGGCGCCGCGCGCGGGCGGGGGCGCGACGTCGCCTTCGGCGAGGAACGCGGCCACCTCGGCGTAGAGCTGGAAGCGGCTCGCCTCCAGGTGCATCACGTGCGTGCCGCGGCTGACCTTGACGTCGCGCTTGAGCGGGGCGCGGGTGAGCGCGTCGTACAGCCAGTGCGCGTCGGCGTCCCGGGTCACCGTGTCCCACTCGCCGCGCACGATGAGCACCGGCGCCGTGATCCGCGCCGGTTCGTACGGCAGACGCCCGCTCCAGGCCTCGGCGATGTCCGCGCCAGGCCCGTTGGGGACGGCGACGCTCGCGGGGGTGCGTGCGCGGCTCGTCGAGTCGCTGGCGAGGTAGGCCGGTCCCCAGACGGCGAAATGCCGCGGGTCGAAGACGGGATCCGCGCCCGCGGGAACGTAGCGCGCGAAGCGGGCGCGCTGCGCCTCCTGGGTCACGTACCAGTACGCCGGTGTGGCGCTCGTGTCCGGGGGGCCGTCGCGCCGCGCCACGGGGCCGAACTGCACCAGACGCGCGACGCGCTCCGGGTGCTCGCCGGCGTAGCGCCCCGCCGGGATCGTGCCCCACGAGTGCGCGACGAGCGACACGCGCCTGTCGTGCGTCCGCCGCAGGATGAAGTCCACGGCGACGGCGATCTGCCGCGCGGCCTCCGGCGCGCGTCCGAGCGGGGGGTGTGCGTCCGGCGGCTCGCGCATCTCGGGGTAGCGATCCGCGCCGCCGTAGCCGAGGAAGTCGAGCGCCCAGACGTCGTAGCCGCGTGCGGCGAGGTCGTCCATCCACGAGGTACCGTCGAAACGAAACGCGGCAGCGAGTGCGGACGGAAAGCTGGCCCCGTGGATGAAGAGCACCGGAACGGCGCGGTGCACCGCCCGCGGCCCCGGCGGCGCCTGATGCCGCAGCAGAACGCGAAGGCCCCGCGGATCGGCGACGACACGGAACGTCTCCGACGGGGGCAGGACCGACGCCGCGGTGGCTGTCGGCGGGCTCGATGGCTGCGCGTTCGCGTTCAGGGCTGGAACGCTCGCGGCCAGGACGACCGCCATGGGGAGGCGAGAGATTGGCCGGCGGGAGCGATGCCGGCGGTGTGGACGTGACGAGTCGGATAGCATCTGGTGTCTCACGGCGGGGGGGGGAGGCGTCGCGCCATGCGGGCGCGCCGGCCAACCTAACCGCGGAACAGTTCAGCTACCGCCGAAACATGCCCACCGTGCGAGCGCCGAGAGCAGCGCGCCGGCAAGAGGACATCTCGGTCACGGCGACGCGGAGCTGCAACGCCATCGTCAGGCGGCCGCCTCAGGAATGCCTCTCACCGAGCGCCAAGCCACGCGGCGACGGCCATTACCAGGAAGACCAACCACGCCGGGTGCCGCCCGCGTGAGCCGGCCGCGGTGACGACACCGGAGGCGAGGAACGTCGCCGCGAGCACTCGGAGTCCGCTCGATGCCTCACCGCGGCCCAGAACCCACAACAGCGCGGCCGCGCCCCACCACGCCGCCGTCGTCAGGTGCCACACGAACCGGAGCGTGCGCCGCGAGAACGCGTCCGAGGCGAAGAGCGGCGCCGTCGGCCCATCCCGGAAGAGCCGGACGAAGAAGTACCGCTCACCGATGTATGAGTGACCCGCCCCGAGAATCACCGCCAGGCAGGCGGCCAGCACCAGCCACGGATTCATGGCGATCGCAGGAGTGTGTTACCGCACGAATGGCCGGCGGTCAGCTCCGGCAGCGGCAGCCCGCGCGCCCGGAGCTGGGCCGCAGGCGGAAAGCCTCAGCGGGTCCCGCTCCCGCAGTGCTCCTCGAGTAAGGTGAACTCGTTCCCATGGTAGTGTGCCGGCAGCCGAGGCTCCACCCCGATGCGCCGCCGGCCAACGACGCGGAAGCCCTGCCGTTCGTAGAACGCGACCAGTGCCTCGTTGCTCGCCCACGTGTCCATCCGCAGGCCGGCGCGCCCGAGCGCACGG
>JBJMNL010000210.1:0-5001 GCA_045804285.1 Gemmatimonadaceae bacterium | reverse complement strand
GGGGCGGGCGCCCACGGTGCCGGCCCCCTCGCCGGGAGCGCAGGGTGGCGCGGTCACCGGAGGGCGCGACGGCGGCGCTCGCGACAGCTCGGCGGCGCGCCGGGGCGTGACCGCGCCGGCGCCCGCCGCCCCGCCCGGGGGCGCGCCGCAGTCGCGGCCGTGAGGGAGACGGGAGGCACGCGATGACGGTGGTGCTCGGGATCGAGACGTCGTGCGACGAGACCTCGGCCGCGGTGCTCGCCGGGGCCGGCGACGACGTCGAGCAGCGGTCACTGGTGATCCTGTCGCAGGACGTGCACCGCGTCTTCGGCGGCGTCGTCCCCGAGATCGCCTCGCGTGCCCACCTGACGGCGATCGTCCCCGTGGTGGAGCAGGCGCTGCGCGAGGCCGGCGTCGGGCTCGGCGACCTGGACGCCGTGGCGGTGACGCACGCGCCCGGGCTCGTCGGCGCGCTCCTCGTCGGCGTGAGCTACGGAAAGGCGCTCGCCTTCGCGCGCGGCCTCCCCCTGGTCGGCGTGCACCACATGGAAGGGCACCTCTTCGCCCCCGCGCTCGAGCACCCCGACGCGGTGCCGCCGTTCACCGCCCTTCTCGTCTCGGGGGGACACACGCTGCTCGTCGACGTCCCCGCGTGGGGGAGCTACCGCCTGCTCGGCGCGACGCGCGACGACGCGGCCGGCGAGGCGTACGACAAGGTGGCCAAGCTGCTCGGCCTCCCCTACCCCGGCGGGCGGCACGTGGAGACGCTGGCGCGGGAGGGGGAGCCCGGCCGGCTGCGCTTCGCCCGACCGATGCTGCGCGGCAACCAGCAGGCCGGCGACGCGGATTACTACGACGTCTCGTTCAGCGGCCTCAAGACGGCCGTCCTCAACGCCGTCCGCGCCGCGGGGCTCGACCGCGACGGCGGCGGTCTCGGGGCCACCGCGACCGCACCTCCGTCCGGCGGCGTGACGAGGGCCGACGTCGCCCGCGCCTTCCAGGACGCGCTCGTCGAGACGCTGGTGGAGAAGACGTTCCGCGCGGCGCGCGACTTCGGGCGCCGGCGCGTCGTGCTCGGCGGCGGCGTCGCGTGCAACGGGACCCTCGTGCGCGCGATGCGCGAGCGCCTCGCCGACCGCGGCATCGCCGTCTTCGCCCCGACCCCGCGCCTCGCCACCGACAACGCCGCGATGATCGCCCGCGCGGGGCTCTTCCGCCTCGAGCGCGGCGAGCGCGCGGGGCTCGACCTGAACGCGTACGCGAGCCTGCCGATGCCGGGCATGGACCGACAGCCGCTGGCGGCCGGCCGCTAGCGACGTCGCGCGTTCTCCCCGGCGTCCGCCTCCCTTATCTTTCGCTCATGTCCCAGACCACAGGAATCGTCCATCACCCCTTCGCCTACCAGTGGGGGTGGTTCCAGTTCACGGGCTTCGGCCTCGCCGTGCTGCTCGCGTTCCTCATCGCGCAGATCATCGCGCAGCGCGAGCTGGCGCGGCGCGGGCACGACCCGGAGCCGATCGGCGACCTGATCTTCGCCGCCGTCATCGGCGGCCTGCTCGGCGCGAAGCTCTACTACGTCCTCATCATCGCGCGCGACATCCGGGAGCTGTTCACCCGCGCGGGCTTCGTCTTCTGGGGGGGGCTGATCGGCGGGATCCTCGCCGTCGCCTTCGTGATCTGGAAGAAGCGGCTGCGCTTCACGCGGATCAGCGACGTCGGTGGGATCTGCGTCGCGGCGGCGTACGCGGTGGGACGCAGCGGCTGCTGGGCGGTGGGCGACGACTACGGGCGTCCGTGGCACTCGCCGCTCGCCGTGAGCTTCCCGAACGGCGCGCCGCCGTCCACCGCCGAGAACATGCGGCAGCTCTTCGGCGTGCAGCTCCCCGCCGCCACGCCCCCCTACGAGGTCCTCTCGGTCTACCCGACGCAGCTCTTCGAGGTCACGCTCGGCTTCCTGATGTTCCTCCTCCTCTGGCGCCTCCGCGACCACAAGCACGCCGAGGGGTGGCTGTTCGGCCTCTACTGCGTGCTGGCGGGGGTCGAGCGCTTCGTCATCGAGTTCTTCCGCGCCAAGGACGACCACTTCTTCGTGACCGGCCTCACCGCCGCGCAGGTGATCGCCCTCGCCTTCGCCCTCGGCGGCGCGCTCTGGATGTACCTGCGACGCAACGTGACGCCGGCGACGCCGGGGATCTACGCGGGCGAGCTGAAGACGGCGGGGATCTGAGGCGCGACGACGAGGACGGGAGGAGCAAAGACTGAAGGGCGGAAAGGGCGGCATGAGGAATGAGGCCGGGACCCTACGCGTGGCCAGCATAGCCACCGGTGGGGCCCCGGCCTCATTCCTCATGCCTCATTCCGCCCTTCTAGCGCCCCCCACCGCCTCCTCCAGCACCCGCTCCACCGCGTCGACGTCGGCCCAGAGGTCGATCGGGGCGGTGGACTCGACGGCGCGGCGGGCGGGCAGCGCTCGGTAGGTGACGCCGACCTGGCGGCTCAGCACCCAGTAGGCGCTCGTCGTGCGCGCGGGGTGAGGCTCGAACAGCTCGACCAGCGTCGCGCCCGGGCGGCAGAAGACCAGGTTCGCGAAGCCGGAGCCGTGCGCGCCGAAGATCACCGTCGCGCCGTGGAAGAGCCGCGCCTGCTCGGCGACGCTGTGCTCCTCCGGATGGACGGTGACGAAACCGAGCCTGGCGAGCACCGGCTCGAGCGCGGCGTGGTTGTGGATGCGGCGCTTCCCGCCGCGTTGGCGGCTCACGTAGATCCGCTCCGGCGTCGGCTCCGCCGAGGGGCGAGCGCGGAGCGCCGGCTCGAGGATCGAGCGCACGAGGAAGTCGCATGCCCAGCGCGGGATGTAGTCGCTCACGCAGGGGAATGACGGGAGCACCATCCGCTCGCAGACGACGTGGCGGTGGCGGTCGCTGCTCAGCACCCGCTCCTCGCGGATGCCGAAGAGGGGGAGCGTCTCGCGCTGGAAGCCGTGGCGCACGGAGTTGACAGCGAAGCGGTCCACCGCGGCGAGGTCGTAGCCGGCGCGCCGGAGGATCTCGAGCCGCGGCAGCATGTCGAACAGCCAGTGGAAGTACGTGTTCCCACCCGGCGCGGAGAGCACCGCCGTCGTCCCGCGCAGTCGCTCGGCGCGAGGGAGGGCGAAGCGCCCCATGACGTTGTGGTCCTCGATCCGCCCCTTGAGGTGTACCGTCGCGTCGGCCACCAGGCGCCCGTCGCGCGCGATCACGGCGACGCCGCGCCCGTAGAGCCGCGCCTCGGAAAGCTCGGCGACGAAGGTCTCCGGCGTCGTGAACTCGCGCACGCCGTCGAACAGTGCCGGCACGCACTCGCCGGCGCGCGCGAGGAGCGGCACGCGCTCGCTCGGGTGCACCGGCACGAAGCGGCCGCCGCGCGTCGCGGCCGCCGCGCGCGCATCGACGACGTCGTTGCGCGGGAGCCGGGCCGCGCGGCGGTAGAGCGGCAGCGCGCGGAGCGCGCGGAGCAGCGGCTTTCGGGCGGCGCGGTAGGCGACGCGCGACAGCCAGCGCACCCCGCGCAGCGCGTCGAGCGCGCCCGCGGCCGGCGGGCGCCCGACGGCGACCACCCGGGGCACCTCCCGCACGCCCGGCGCCGGCGCGACCGCGCGCTCCCCCGCGCGCTCCCCCGCCTCGCGGCCGGTCTCGCCTCTCGGCCCCGCCAGCTCCGCCGTCACCGCGAGCCCTGGATGCGGTTCCAGACGCCCGGCAGCTCGTCTGCCACCTTCCACTCGCGCGCCACGACGCTCCCGCCCCGGAGCACCTTGGGCTCCTCGACGGTCACGAACGCGTCGGGGTCGAAGCGGTCGACGATCGCCATGACGTCGTCGAGGTGGGCGCGCTGCACGACCGAGGTCACGATCTCGACGCCCCCCTCGCGCCCGTACCCGGCATACTCGGTGACGCCGTACCCCTTCTCGCGCAGCGCCTCGGCCATCTCCACACCGCCGTGGCGGGAGACGATGCGCACCGCCGAGAGGCCGTAGGCCACCGCCTTCTCGATCGTGATCCCCGCCATCGTCCCCGCCGCGTAGCCGCCGGCGTAGGCGAGCACGTGCAGCCAGCTGTCGAGGTGCTTCACCGCGTTGCCGACGGCGAAGATCCAGACGAGCGCCTGGAGGAAGCCCAGCAGCCCGGCGATCCCGCGCTTGCCGCGAATCGCGAACAGCACCCGCATCGTGTCGCACGAGACGTCGACGATGCGCAGGCAGAAGATCAGCAGGGCGCCGTATGGCGTGGCGAAGACGGATGCGGCGTCGGGACTCATTACGACCAGGGTCGAGGATCGGCGGCCGGGTGCCGGTGTCCCCCACGGGACGTCACTCGCGCACACCCACACCTGAGCCTGAATCTTACACGTCCGGGTGGGCGGGCGAAGCCTCGCGCACGAAGTCCGGGCGGCGTCGCGAAGGTGCCGTCGACATCACGCCGCCACGCGCCGCCACGCGCCGCCACGCGCCGCCACGCGCCGCCACGCGCCGCCACGCGCCGAAGTCAATCCCGAACCCGATTGACGGGATTCGCACCGCCGAGGTACATTACGATCGGCATCTTTGAGAACGATTCTCAACCACCGGAACGCTCGTGCTCAGCCTCCTCGGCAGACGGAACTCCTCAGCCCGACGCGCCGCGAGAGCGGCGGCCGCCGCGCATGCCGCCGCCCATGCCGGCGCGCAGGGAGGAGAAGGCCACCAGGTGCGGGGCGCCTGCTCGCTCGCGTCGTGCGCCAACGGCGCGCGCGCGACGGTGCTCGCGGTCGGGTGCGGCGAGGCGGTGGCGTGCCGGCTGCGCGCCCTCGGCCTCTGCGAGGGGGCGAGCGTGAGCGTCGTGGAGGCCCGGCACTGCATGCTGCTCGAGGTGCGCGGCGCGAGGCTCGCCCTTGGAAAGTCGATCACCGCCGGCATCACCGTCCTGCCGCACCAGAGCTAGCCGTGGCCGGACAGCCGTCCGCGCCGCTGCATCGAGCGCGGGCCCCCCGATGAGCGGCACGATCGAG
>JBJMNL010000209.1:0-24313 GCA_045804285.1 Gemmatimonadaceae bacterium | reverse complement strand
TGCCTCGGCGTCGGGCTCCGGCGCCGCCTCGGCGGCGGGCGCCTCGGCAACCGGCGCTGCCTCGGCAACCGGCTCTGCCTCGGCAACCGTTTCTGCCTCGGGCTCCGGCGCCGCCTCGGCGGCAGGCGCCTCGGCGACCGGCTCCGGGGCGGCTGCGGGGGCGGCCCCACGGCGACGACGCGACGGCGCGGCGGCCGGCGCGGCCTGCCGCTCGGCGCGCGCGCGCTTCTCGCGCTCCCACCGGGCGCGCACGCGCGCGACCTGCTCGTCGGTCAAAGGGCTCAGGTGGTTGCGCACGGGCACGTCCATCGAGCGGAGAAGCGTGATCACCTCGTCGCTCGAGACCCCGAATTCGCCCGCCATGTCGTTCACACGAAACTTGCTCAAACCACCCTCCTATTGGGCCCTAGGTGGACCCGAATCTCGAGCTCCGACGGAGCCCGACCCTTCAACGATAGCACGAATTCCGCGAGCCAGCTTGGCATCGACGATCCCGACCGCCGCCGTCGTCTCCCGACCGACGGCGGCGCCGAGCTCCTCGGCGCTCGGCCCTTCCACGAACCGCACCCGCTTCGCCTGCAGCAGCGGGACCACCTTGTCCAGACTGTGCTTCGAGGCGTTCGGGGCGACGATCGCGTACACCAACTTGTGGCGCATCGCCGCGTCGCGCACCTGCTGCACGCCGACGACGGCGAGCCGCCCGCGCACGCCGAGGCCGATCAGCCCCAGCAGCTTGCGGCGGACGGCGTCCTCCATGGGGGCGCTCAGACGCGGCGCTCGCCGCCCAGCGGGGCGTCCGACCCGAGCGGCGTGATCGGCCCCCGCTCGTCGCCGGCCGCACCGGCGTCCACCGTCGGGCCACCGACCGACCCGCCATCGCCCTCGGCGGCGGCGTCCTCGGTCGTCAGCTCGTCGATGATCGCCATGATCCGGTCCGCCTCCTCGGGCGCGATGCCCGGCAGGCGGAGGAAGTCATCGCGCTCGAGATCGATGATGTCGTTCAGCGTCCGGTAGCCGCCCTCCTCGAGCACGGCGACCGTGGCCGGCGACAGGCCGCCGATGTCCACGAGGCGAATGTCGGCCGCCGCCTCCTCCTCGCCCGGGAGCGGAGCGAAGAGCGGCGCGTCGCCGCCACGCTCCATCCACTCGCGGCTCGAGTAGAGGTCGATCTTCCAGCCGGTCAGCTCGGAGGCGAGGCGGACGTTCTGCCCGTTGCGACCGATCGCGAGGGAGAGCTGGTCCTCGTCCACCACCGCCTGGATCGTCTTCGCCGCCGGATCGCTGAAGACGCGGGCGACGCGCGCCGGCGCGAGCGCCAGCTTGGCGAAGCGCTCCGGGTCCGCCGACCACGGGACGATGTCGATCCGTTCCCCTCCGAGCTCGTTGACCACCGCCTGGACACGCGCGCCCTTGAGGCCGACGCAGGCGCCCACCGGGTCGATCGAGTCGTCGCGCGAGAAGACGGCGATCTTCGTCCGGCTGCCGACCTCGCGCGCCGCGGCGCGGATCTCGACGATCCCCTGCTGAATCTCGGGGACCTCGAGCTTGAACAGCGCCTTGACGAACATCGCGTCGGAGCGGCTGAAGATCAGGCGCGGCCCCTTGGGCGTCTCCTCGACGCGCTTGAGCACCGCGCGGATCGGCTCGCCCTGATGGAAGTGCTCGCGGTGGTTCTGCTCGCGGTAGGGGATGATCGCCTCCGCCTCGCGGAACTTGTTCAGCAGGAGCACGAGCTTGCCGCGCTCGATCTGCTGGATCTCCCCGGAGAGGAGCTCCCCGACGCGCGTCGAGAACTCGTCGCGGATCTTCGTGCGCTCGCCCTCGCGGACGCGCTGGATGATCCGCTGCTTCGCGGCCTGGACGGCGCTGCGGCCGAACTCGGCGAAGTCGACGGGGATCTCCATGACGTCGCCGACCTGGAACTCCTCGTCCTCGAAGCGGGCCTCGTCGAGCGAGACCTGCGAGCCGGCGTCGGTGACCTCCGCGACGACGGTCTTCAGGAGGACGATGCCGATCGTCCCCCGGTCCTCGTCGATGTCGACCTCGGCCCGCACGTTCGGGCCGTGCTTCTTCGCCAGGGCCGCGTAGATGCCATCCTGGAGCAGCCCGTGCAGTTCCGCACGATCGAGCTGCTTCGTGTTCGTCAGCTCACGAATCGCGGTCAAAATCTCTGCCGAACCGACCATCCAAGACTCCTTCGAACGCGTTGCGATTTATCGTTGCCAGTGAAACGCCAGCCTCGCCTCTCTGACGTCGGCCAACGGGATCCGGCGCTCGACGCCTTTCTCGTCGCGCACCACGGCCACTTCGCCGCCCGGCTCTCCTTCGACTGCCACGATCTCCACCTCGGCGCGGCCGCCGGCGACGGCCTCGCTCTTCACCGTCGCCCGGCGGCCGACGTAGCGGCGCCACTCCGCGGCGTTGCGGATCGGGCGCTCGACCCCGGGAGAGGACACCTCGAGCACGTACCGGTCCCCCACCATGTCGCCCGCGTCGAGCCGCGCCTCGATGGCGCGACTGGCCCGCGTGCAATCCTCGACGGTGACAAGGTCACCGTCGCGGCGGTCGATCCGCACGTCCAGCACCGGACGACCCTTGCTGCCTCCGAGCCGGAGATCGAAAAGCTCGTATTCGAGCGCTTCAAGCTCAGCCCGCACAACGTCTTCGAGCGCCTGATTCACGTCGCGTCGAGGTTCCGGACAAGAAACAAAAAATGTGGGGAACCCTCCCCCACATTTCCAGCACGCGCCGCCCGGGCGCCGCGTGACAACTTTAATGTAGGCATCTGTTCGGGGGCAGTCAAGCGTGAGAGGAGGTAAGCGGGCCCAGGCGGGAGGTCTCCTCCCTCGTCGCCGTCCCTCGCCTCACTGCTCCGCGATCATCACCCCGAGCTGGCGCCCCGCATCCCCGGCGCGGTGGGAGTAGAAGCGGTCGTTGTCGCAGCGCGTGCAGAAGGGGCTGACCGCGATGTGGCGGACCCCGGCGGCGTGGGCGTGGTCGGCGATGAGCGCGCGAAGGTCCACCGTGGTCGGGCCGCTCGTGGCGCGGCCGGTGAGCTGACCGTAGACGTCGGCGCTCACCTCGTAGCAGCGGCCGCAGATCGCGGGGCCCAGGTGGACGTGGAGTTCGTGGGGCGGAACGCCCCGATGGGCGAGGGCGTCGATTCCCCGCTCGACGATGCGGCCGGCGGTGCCGCGCCAGCCGGAGTGCAGGAGGGCGATCGCACCGCTGGGGTGGGCGATGAACACCGGCACGCAGTCGGCGATAGTGACGGCCATCGCCGTTCCCCGCTCGAGCGCGGCGTGGCCGTCGGCGCCATCGACGCGGAGCCACCCCTCCCAGCCGGTGCCGTGCACGACCACCCGGCTGCCGTGGACCTGCGCGGCCGTGGCGAATCGAGGCGCCTGGCGCCCGTCGCGCGAGAGTGCCCGGCGCAGCTCCGTCCAGCGTGCCGTCACGACGCCCACCGGCTCGTCGCCGGCCGTCGAGAAGCTACCGGCGGCGCGCGTCGTGGTGAACGCGCGGACGCCGAAGGGGGCGAAGTCGTCGATGGGCTCGAACGGGGCCGCCGCGGCGGCGCCCTCCGCGGTCGGGCGGCGCTCGTCGCTCACCGGGGGCGCCTCAGCGCGTCTCGGCGCGCCGGACGGCCGAGGACTCGTCGCGGCGGTCGTCGACGCGCTGGATGCGGGCGCCGAGGGCGTTGAGCCGTTCGTCGATCCGCTCGTAGCCCCGCTCGATCTGGCCGACGTTGTTGATCGTGCTCGTCCCCTGCGCGCACATGGCCGCGAGGAGCATCGCCATGCCGGCGCGGATGTCCGGCGACTCGACGGTCGCCGCGCGGAGGCGGGTCGGGCCGGCGACGATGGCGCGGTGCGGGTCGCAGAGCACGATCCTCGCCCCCATCCCGATCAGCTTGTCGACGAAGAACATGCGCGACTCGAACATCTTCTCGTGCATCAATACCATCCCGTTGCACTGGCTGGCAGTGACGATGGCGATCGACATCACGTCGGCCGGGAAGGCGGGCCAGGGCTGGTCGGAGATCGTCGGCACGTGTCCACCGAGGTCGCTCTGGATCTCGCGGCTCTGCTCCGCCGGCACGACGAGATCGGCCCCCTCGACGCGGCACTGGATGCCGAGCCGCTCGAAGCCCATGAGCGTGGAGCGGAGGTGTGCGATCCCCGCCTGCTCGATGCGCAGCGTGGAGCGCGTGACCGCGGCGAGGCCGATGAAGGAGCCGACCTCGATGTGGTCGGGGCCGATCCGGTGCGTGGCGCCGCCCAGGGTGGCGCCGCCGTGAATCGTGAGCTCGTTGGTGCCGATGCCGTGGATCTGGGCGCCGAGCGCGCAGAGGAAGTGCGCGAGGTCCTGGACGTGCGGCTCGCTCGCGGCGTTCCGGAGGACGGTGGTCCCCTCGGCGGCGACGGCGGCGATCATCGCGTTCTCGGTCGCGGTGACGCTCGGCTCGTCGAGGAAGACGTCGGCGCCGCGCAGGCGCTTCGCCTCGATCTCGAAGACGTCGGTGAGGCGGAAGGTCGCGCCGAGCTGCTCGAGGGCGAGGAAGTGCGTGTCGAGGCGCCGCCGTCCGATGACGTCGCCGCCGGGCGGGGGGAGGGTCACGCGGCCGCAGCGGCCGAGGAGCGAGCCGGCGAGGAGGATCGACCCGCGGATCTTGGCCGAGAGCGTGCGGTCCAGCGCGGACGGCTGGATGTCGCGCGCGTGGATGCGGAGCGTGTTCCGCTCCGTCCACTCCGCCTCGGCGCCCAGGGAGCGGACCAGCTCCACCAGCGTCTCGATGTCGCGGATGCGGGGGACGTTCTCGAGCGTGACCGGGTGCTCCGTGAGGAGCGACGCGGCGACGATCGGCAGCGCGGCGTTCTTGTTCCCCGAAGGGCGGATCGAGCCGGAGAGCGGACGTCCGCCCTCGACGATGAACTGGACAGCAGCCATGGACGCGGGAAAGGGTGCGGGGAGCGGGGAGCGAAGGATGGCCAGGGGCGGGAGCCGGCGTCAAGCGACGCGGCGGGCGCCGTATCGCTTGACGCTCATCCTCGCCGCAGGTTACCCTCTCCGTTCGGGCCGTGACGCTCCCCTTCTCGCGCGCGCATGCAATTACTCGTGGCCGTGGTGAATCACGAAGAGCACGTCGACGACATCCTGGCGGGGTTCGTCGAGCTGGGGATCACCGGCGCGACGGTGCTCGAGAGCCGCGGGATGGGGCGCGTGCTGAGCCGCGAGGTGCCGATCTTCGCCGGCGTCCACTCGCTGGCGGCGCGCTCGCGTCCGGAGAACCGCACCCTCTTCTGCGTCCTGAGCGACGACAAGGCGGACGCGGCGATCGGGTTGGTGCAGGAGGTGTGCGGTGACCTGAGCGCGCCCGGGGCGGGGATCGTCTTCACCGTTCCGGTCGGGCGGGTCGAGGGGCTCTCGCCGGAGCTCGAGTCGTGACCGGGGAGGGCCGGCCGGCGTCACGGGACGCGCGACGCTCCTGCCAGGGCGCGCGCGCCGACCGCGGGCGAGCTCAGCATGGCCCTAGCCTTGCACTCGATCACGCGTCATTCTGCGGTGACCGCCGGGCCGGGAGCGCGGCCGCGGCGTCGCCTTCCCGTCTCCACGCCGCATCCACCACGATCGAGAGCTCCGACCGGTGCTGACACCCGCCGTCGGCGCGTGGCTGCTGCAGCTTGCCGCGACGCTCCCCGACACTATCGTCACGAAGCAGGTCGAGCAGCCGAGGGACTGGTTCAACATCGTCTCGGGGATCGCGAGCATCCTGATCTCGGTCTCGCTCCTCGCGCTCTGCGTGGGGCTGATCCCGGCGGCGTGGAACTTCCGCAAGAGCTACAAGAAGGTGAACGAGCTGCTCGACAAGGTCTACGGGGACATCAACCCGCTGATGCGTCACGCGAGCACGATCGCCGACAACCTGAATTACGTCACGACCTCGATCCGCGTCGACGTCCAGCAGGTGAATCAGACGATCGCGACGGCGAACGAGCGGCTGCAGGCGGCGGTGCGGCAGACGGAGCGCCGGGTCACGGACTTCAACGCGCTGCTGCGGGTCGTGCAGGAGGAGGCGGAGGACGCCTTCGTGGCGGCGGCGGCGACGCTGCGCGGCGTGCGCGGGGGCGCGGCGGCCTTCAGCGACGACGCCGTCAGCCTGGCGGAGCTGCGGCGCGCCGCATCGCGGCGCGCCGACCTCGAGGCGCGGCTCCAGGCGACGGTCGAGGAGGGGGACGAGGAGCTGGACTACGACGAGCTGGAGCACGGGTTGGAGGAGGGCGACGCCGACCTGGGCGACGAGATCGACGAGGTGTTGCTCGCGGAAGAGCTGGAGGAGCAGGAGCTGGCGGCGGAGGCCCGCGAGCGCGCCGCCGCTCGCGGGCCCGCGAGCGGCGAGGCGGCGGACGCACCACACGAAACCGGAGACACGAGCGATGGGCACAGTGGACGAGTCCCGCCGGGAGGCGGCGGGGGAGAGCGGCCGCGAATCCGGTCGCGCCGGCGCGGCGCGCCGGGGGATGCTGGGCGCAGAGACGCATGACGAGCAGCTCGACCTGCTGACCGCCGCGATCCTCGGCGGGGTGATCGGGGCCGCGGCGGGCTACCTGCTCCGGCCGCGCCCGCGCCCCCGCGGCGTGCTCGCCGCGCTCGAGCTGGCCGGGGGGCGGACCGGGAAGACGGCGCGCCGGGTGCGCAGGGTGGTCGACAAGCGCGGCGCGCAGATGGCGGAAGCGTT
Source organism: Gemmatimonadaceae bacterium (assembly GCA_045804285.1). Taxonomy (GTDB): domain Bacteria; phylum Gemmatimonadota; class Gemmatimonadetes; order Gemmatimonadales; family Gemmatimonadaceae; genus DATMHT01. The sequence goes on along the minus strand of JBJMNL010000209.1, from coordinate 17,574 downwards.
CTCGCCGGACGAGATCCGCGACCAGCTCAAGGACTACCTGGGCGAGGCCCGCGACCGGATCAGCGACGCGGTCGAGGACGAGCTCAAGGACCTGCGACGCGCCATCCGCCGCCGGCGGCGGCAGCTCGGGGTCTAGCGCGATGAGGCTGGGACGGACGGGCGGCGGATGCGCTACCCGTCCCGCGCGTCCGCGGGCGTGGCCCGCGGCGGTGCTCGGCGCGCTGGTGCTGCTCGCGCTGCTGCCGAGCACCGCGCACGCGTGGACGCCGGGGACGCACATCTTCCTCGGCGAGGCCGTGATGCGGTCGCTGGCCTGGCTCTCCCCGGCCGTCGCCGAGCTGCTGCGCGCTTTCCCGTACGACTTCCTGTACGGCTCGATCGCGGCCGACACGAGCATCGCCAAGAAGTACGTGCCGGCGGGACGGCACTGCCATTCGTGGAACGTCGGACTCGAGATCTACGACGGCGCGCGCGGCGACGAGCCGCTGCGCGCCTTCGGCCTCGGCTACCTCGCCCACCTCGCCGCCGACGCGGTCGCCCACAACTACTTCGTCCCCCGGCAGCTCGCCGCGACGTCGAGCACCGCCGCGATCGGCCACAGCTACTGGGAGAGCCGCTTCGAGACGCACCTCGGCGAGCAGTACTCGCGCCGCGCGCGGGAGGTGATCCTCCTCGACCACGCGCGCTCCGACGAGCACCTCGACCGGATCCTCAGTCCGACGATCTTCAGCACGAACACCAACCGGCGGATCTTCCGCGGCATGGTGTACGTGGCCGACACCGAGTCGTGGCAGCGGATCTTCCAGATGGTCCGCGAGAACAGCCGCTGGGACCTCCCCGACCAGGAGGTGGGAGAGTACCTGACGCGGTCGTACGACTACATCCTCGACCTGCTCAACCGGATGGACCGCTCGGAGCCCTACCGGCTCGACCCGAGCGGCGACGAGCCGCTGCGGATCGCGAAGCAGATCCGGCGCTCGGCGCTGCGCGCCGGGGGGGCGGAGCGCGTGGCCGAGGAGGCGCGGCGGTATTTCGGGATGCCCGACTCCCCCCTCGACTACGCGGCGCGCCTCCCCTTCCCGCTCTACGATCCGGAGCGCGTCGCGAGCAACTGATTGACGCGCTTCGGGTCGGCGCGCCCCTTCGACTTCTTCATCACGAAGCCGACGAGCACCCCCTGGAGCTTCCGCTCGCCCGCGGCGAAGCGGCGCGCCTCCTCCGGGTGCTCGGCCCACACCTCGTCGATCCAGCCGGCGAGCGCCGCGTCGTCCCCGACCTGGAGCAGCCCCTCGCGCTCGGCGATCTGCTCCGGGCGGTCGCCCGTCTGCACCATGCCCCGGAAGACCGTCTTGGCGGCGGTGCTGCTCAGCGCGCCGTCGCGCACGAGCTTGATGAGCTGCGCCAGGTCGGCCGGGCGGACCGCGAAGCGCGACACCGGCGTGCCGGTCTGGTTGAGCGTCGCCAGCACCTCGCCCATCACCCAGTTCGCCGCCGCCTTCGGGTCGCCGCTCGTCCGGGCGACGCCCTCGTAGTAGTCGGCGAGGGCCGGGCTCGCGGTCAGCACCTCCACGTCGTAGGGGGCGAGCGCGTACTCGCGCGCGAAGCGCGCCCGCCGCGCCTCCGGCATCTCGGGCAGCGACCGGCGCCACTCCTCGATCTTCTCGGGCGAGAGGACGAGTGGCGGGAGGTCAGGCTCGGGGAAGTAGCGGTAGTCGTGGCTCCCTTCCTTCGTCCGCGCCGGGCGCACCTGACCGCGGGCTCCGTCCCAGAGCATCGTCTGCTGTTCCACCGTGCCGCCGGCGGCGAGCACCTCGCACTGCCGCCGGAACTCCGCCTCGAGCGCGCGCTCGACGCCGGAGAAGGAGTTCATGTTCTTCACCTCGGTCTTGGTGCCGAGCTTCGCGTCGCCCCGGAGTCGCGCGCTGACGTTGGCGTCGACCCGGAGGCTCCCCTCCTCCATGTTGACGTCGCTGACGCCCACGTACTCGAGCATCTGCTTGAGCACGCGGAGGTAGGCGCCGGCCTCGGCGGCGGAGCGCATGTCGGGCTCGCTGACGATCTCGATGAGCGGGACGCCGGCGCGGTTGAGGTCCACGGCAGTGACGCCCGGGTAGCGGTCGTGCACCGACTTCCCGGCGTCCTCCTCCATGTGCACGCGCGTCACGCGCACGGCGATGGGCGCCCCGTCGGCGGTGGTCCCGATGCGCACGCGGCCGCGCTCGGCGAGCGGCTGGTCGAACTGCGAGATCTGGTAGCCCTTCGGGAGGTCCGGGTAGAAGTAGTTCTTCCGGGCGAAGATCGACGTCGTGTTGACGGTGCACTCGAGGGCGAGCGCGGCGCGCGTCGCGAGCTCGACGGCGTGGTAGTTGAGCACCGGGAGCGCGCCCGGCAGTGCGAGGCACACCGGGCAGGTGTTGACGTTCGGCGCCGCGCCGAAGTCGGACGGGCAGTTGCAGAACGCCTTCGTGCGTGTCTTGAGCTGGACGTGCACCTCCAGCCCGACGACCATCTCGTACGGGGCGGTCGGGTCGTCCGCCGCGGCGGCGCCGGCGCGCGCCGGGCTCCTGACGTCGGTGGTCATGACTGCGCCTCCGCGCCCAGCGCCCGCTCGAGGGCGTAGGCGGCCTTGAACATGTCGTACTCGCGGAAGTGCGGCGCGATGAGCTGCCCGCCCACCGGGAGGCCGTCGACGGCGCCGATGGGGAGCGACATCGCCGGCACGCCGGCGAGGTTCGCCGTGGCCGTGAAGATGTCGCTCAGGTACATCTCGTACGGGTCGCTCTTCGCGCCGAGCGGAAAGGCCGGCGTCGGCGTGGTGGGGGTGAACAGCGCGTGCACGCCGGAGGCGAAGACGTCGCCGAAGTCCTGCGTGATGAGCGTGCGCACCTGCTGCGCCTTGCGATAGTACGCGTCGTAGTAGCCCGCCGAGAGCACGTAGGTGCCGAGCAGGATGCGGCGCGTGACCTCGGGGCCGAACCCCTCGCTGCGCGTCGCCTCGTACATCGCCTTGAGGCCGTCGCCGGCCACGCGGAGGCCGTAGCGCACCCCGTCGAAGCGCGCGAGGTTCGACGACGCCTCGGCGGGCGCGACGATGTAGTAGACCGGGATCGCCAGGTCAGTGTGCGGGAGCGAGACCTCGCGCACCTCGGCGCCGAGCGCGCGGAAGCGGTCGAGCGCCCGGTCGCAGCGCTCGCGGATGCGCGGGTCGAGCGACTCGGGGAAGTACTCCCTGGGCCGCCCGATCACCATGCCGGCGAGCGGCGCGTCGGGGCGCCCCGCGGGAGACCACGCCGGGGTGCCGTCGGCCTGGATCGAGGGCGGGTTCTCGGGCAGCGACGCGTCGCGGTACGGCGCCACGGGCTGGTCGGCACTCGTGGAATCGAGCGGGTCGCGGCCGGCGATGATCTCGAGGCCGAGCGCGGCGTCGTCGACCGTGCGGCCGAAGACGCCGATCTGGTCGAGGGAGGAGGCGAAGGCGACGAGGCCGTAGCGGCTCACGCGCCCGTACGTGGGCTTGACGCCGACGATGCCGCAGAAGGCGGCGGGCTGGCGCACGGAGCCGCCCGTCTCGGAGCCGAGCGCGATGCGCACGACGCCGGCGGCGACGACGGCGGCCGAGCCACCCGACGACCCGCCGGGCACGCGGCTGCGGTCGACCGGGTTGCGCGTCGGGCCGTAGGCGCTGTGCTCGGTGGACGAGCCCATCGCGAACTCGTCCATGTTCGTCTTCGCGACGACCACCGCGCCGGCGGCGCGGAGCCGGGCGACGGCTGTCGCCTCGTAGGGGCTGACGTAGCCCTCGAGGATGCGCGAGCCGCAGGTGGTCGGGAGGGTGAGGGTGGCGATGTTGTCCTTGACCGCCACCGGCACGCCGAGGAGCTCGCGGCCGCTCCCCCGACCCGCGCGCTCCCCGGTCCCCGCCTCGAGGCGGGGGGCGAGCGCCCGGGCGTCGTGGCGCGCGGCGCGCTCGTCGAACCAGAGGATGGCGTTCAGCCCGTCGCGGCCGGCGCCGACCTCGTGCGCGCGGCGCAACGCGGCGTCCACGCCCGCCTCGGGGGGCACCTCGTTCGCGGCCACGGCGTCGCGCAGCGTCGCGGCCGACCAGTCGAGCAGGGGCCGGTCGGCGCTCATTCGCCCTCCTCCACGAGGTCGGCGTCGAGGGCGTCGTCCACCGACGAGTCCGTTGGGGTGGTGCCGAGGGCGGCGTGGGTGGCGAGGCGCGGCACGACGAAGAATCCGTCGGTGACGGCCGGGGCGAAGGCGTCGCGCGAGCGCGCGAGCGGCAGCTGCGGCCCGGCGTCCTCGCGCAGCGGCATGGCGACCGTCCCGACGCCGACCGCGGGGTCGACACCCGTGGTGTCCACCTGCTGCAGCACCGCCATGTGCTCGAGGATCCCGTTCAGCTCCCCGACGAGCGAGGGGACGCGCTCGGGGGCGAGCCCGAGGCGCGCCAGCGCCGCGATGTGTCGCACGTCCTGCTCGGTGACCGCCACGTCAGTCGTCCCCCCGTTCGAGTCTCGCCTGCGCGACGACGAGCGTCTTGCGTCCGACGCTCTCGTCGTCGAAGTCCACGCGCACCTTGGCCGACGGCCCGCTGCCCGAGAGCTCGGCGATCGTCCCCGAGCCGAACATGCGGTGCTTCACGCGCGCGCCGACCGCGTACAGCGCGGCGTCCTGCGACTCCTCGGCGGGGTCGGCCGCGGCGCCGCCCGCGAACCCACCGCGCGAGACGGGGGTGCCGGGACGCCGCTCCGCGGCTCCGGGCCGCGCTCCACCGCCCGACCAGTCGCTCGACGACTTCCCCCAGCCGCCGGCCGACGCCCCCGTGCGCGCACCGCCGCCGAAGCCGGAGCCGCCTCCGAAGGACGACGCGTCGCCGTACGCGACGCGCCCCTGGCTGCGGACCTTGATCGTCTTGCGGTGCTCCAGCATCTCGCGCGGCAGCTCGCGCAGGAACGACGAGGGCTGGGAGGGGAGCGTCTCCCCGTTCCGGCGGCGCGACTCGGCGTGCGTCAGGAACAGCTTCCGCTCGGCGCGCGTGATGCCGACGTAGAAGAGGCGGCGCTCCTCCTCGAGGAGCTTCGGGTCGCCGTCGTAGATCGCCCTGGAGAGCGGGAAGAGCCCCTCCTCCAGCCCCGTCACGAAGACGACCGGGAACTCGAGCCCCTTGGCGTTGTGCATCGTCATCATCGTCACGGCGTCGGCATTCGGGTCGAGGCCGTCGATGCCGGCGACGAGCGTCGCCTTCTGCAGGAAGTGGTCGAGGGGGGTGAGGCCCACCTCGCCGCCCTCGTCGGCGACCTGCTCGCCGGCGCCGTTGATGAGCTCGCGCACGTTGTCGAGGCGCTCGGCGGACTCCGGCCCCTCGGCGCGCAGGTAGTCGCCGTACTTGATCGCGTCGATCAGCTCGCGCAGCAGCTCGTCGACGGCGGCGTCGCGCGCGCGCTCGCGCAGGCGGTGGACGAGCGCCGAGAAGTCGGCGAGCGCGGCGCGCGCGGCGGGGCGCAGGCCGGCGACGAGCTCGGGGCGCGCCGCGGCCGCGAGGAGGGGCACGCCGGCGGCGTCGGCGCGCTCGGCGAGCGCCTCGACCGTCGTCTCCCCGAGCCCGCGCTTCGGCACCGCGACGGCGCGGCGGAACGCCTCGTTGTCCGCCGGGTTCGCGATCAGCTTGAGGTACGCCATGAGGTCGCGGATCTCGCGCCGGTCGTAGAAGCGCACGGCGCCGACGAGCCGGTACGGGAGCGCGCGCCGCCGCATCGCCTCCTCGAGCGCGCGGCTCTGCGAGTTGGTGCGGTAGAGGATCGCGAAGTCGCGAAGCAGGAGGCGCGACGACGACGAGCGCCGGGTCTGGATCTCCTCGGCGACGAAGTCCGCCTCGTCGCGCTCGTCGAGCGTGGCCACGGCGGTGACGCGCTCGCCGCTCGGACGCGTGGCGCGCAGCGTCTTGCCGCGCCGCTCGGCGTTGGCGCTGATGGCGACGTTGGCGAGGTCGAGGATCTCCGGCGTCGAGCGGTAGTTCTCCTCGAGCCTGACGACGCGCGCCGAAGGGAAGTCCTTCTCGAAGTGGAGGATGTTGCGGATGTCCGCGCCCCGCCACCCGTAGATGCTCTGGTCGTCGTCCCCCACGACCAGCACGTTCCCGTGCGCCCCGCCGAGCAGCTTCACGAGCTGGTACTGCGCCACGTTCGTGTCCTGGTATTCGTCCACGAGCACGAAGCGGAAGCGCTGCCGGTAGCTCTCGAGCACCGGCGGGTGCTCGCGCAGGACCTGTACCGGCAGGACGAGCAGGTCGTCGAAGGTGACGGCGTTCGCCTGGCGGAGCGTCGGCTCGAGGTCCTTGTAGACGAGCGCGACCGCCTTGGCGTGCGGGTCCATGGCGAGCGCCTCGTACTCGCCGGGTGAGACGAGCGCGTTCTTGGCGTCGGAGATGGAGGCGTGGATCGCCTTCGGCGGGCGCTCCTTGGGGGAGAGCTTGTGCTTCTCCATCAGGCGCTTCACCACGGCGAGGGCGTCGTCCTCGTCGTAGATGGTGAAGTTGGGCGTGCGCCCGACGAGATGCGCGGCCGAGCGCAGCATCCGGGCGCCGATCGCGTGAAAGGTCCCGACCCACATCCCCGCCGGCTCGTGGCCGAGGATGCGCGCGATGCGCTCGCGCATCTCGCCGGCGGCCTTGTTCGTGAAGGTGACGGCGAGGATCTGCCGCGGGTCCACGCCGTGGTGCTCGATGAGCCGCGCGATGCGCGTGGTGAGGACGCGCGTCTTCCCCGAGCCGGCGCCGGCGATGACGAGGAGCGGGCCCTCGAAGTGGAGCACCGCCTCGCGCTGCGCGGGGTTGAGGCCGTCCAGGGGCTCCGCGCGCGGGGGCCCGGCGGGGGCGGCGGTGGTGCCGTGCTGCGAGATCGACATCAGCGTAAGATAACGTCAAAGGTGGCGCCGCGGTCCGCCGGCGCGAGAACCAGCTTCCCGCCGTGGTTCTCCTCGATGATGCGGCGGGCGAGGGCGAGCCCGATCCCCCAGCCGCGCTCCTTCGTCGAGAAGCCGGCGAGGAAGATCCGGCTGCGCAGCTCGCGCGGCACGCCGGGTCCGTTGTCGGCGACGCGGATGCGCACGCCGCCGTCGGCGAGCGGGGCGACGGAGACGTCCACCCGGCCTCCGCGGCCGGCGAGGGCGTCGATCGCGTTCTTGACGAGCGCCTCGAGCGCCCACTCGAGGAGCACCGCGTCCCCCTCGACGGCGAGCGCGTGCGGCGGGCGGGCGCTGGTGACGACGATCTTGTGCGCGAGCGTCGGGACGCGAGCCCGGAAGTACACGGCGACGCGCTCGGCGAGCTCCCCGGCGTCCAGCCGCTCGCGGCGCGGCGGCCGCCCGATGCGCTCGAAGCGGTGCGCCACGCGCTCCAGCCGCTCGAGGTCGCTTTCCATGTGCGACAGCGCGTTCCCCGTGAGCGGGTCGCCCTCGCGCTCGCGGAGGAGCTCGACCCAGCCGCTGAGGCTCGAGAGCGGAGTGCCGAGCTGGTGCGCCGACTCGCGCGCCATCCCCGCCCAGACGCGCTCGCGCTCGGCGCGGCCGCGGGTCCGGATGACGTAGGTGCCGGCGATCAGGAGCAGGGCGAGCGTCGCCGCCTGGGCGATCGGGATGATGCGCAGGCTGCGCACGAGCGGCGGGTTCCCGAAGTGCACCGTCCCCACGCCCGGCTCGCTCACCGGGGTGTTCTGCGCGTCGAGCACGCGGACGTAGGCGATGGTGCGCGGGTCGTCGAGCGGCGCGTCGAAGGGGAGGTTCACCTTCGCCGCCGGCCGCCCCTGCGCGTCGGTGACGATCACCGGCACGCCGATGCTGTCGATGTGCCCGGAGAGGTCGAGCAGCGCCGCCGTCCCCGTCTGGTCGTTGGGGTCGGCGAGGGCGCTGTAGACGCGCGCGTACATCTGCCCCGTGCGCGACGCCTCGTGCCGCAGCTCGGTCACGAGGTGCTGCGTGTACGCGACGTACCAGCCCAGCAGCACGACCAGGCCGAGCGTCACGAGCAGGGCCGGCGCGCCGCGGCGCATGATGGTCGCGCTCAGCCGATGCGGTCGGCGCCGAAGTACGGGCGCAGGGCCTCGGGGACGTCGACGCCGCCGTCCTCGCGCTGGTAGTGCTCGAGGATCGCGGCGATCGTCCGCGGGAACGCGAGCCCGGAGCCGTTCAGCGTGTGCACGAAGCGCGGCTTCTCGCCGGGCGCCGGCCGGTAGCGGATGTTCGCCCGCCGCGCCTGGAAGTCGAGGAAGTTGCTGCAGCTCGACACCTCCAGCCACTTCCCCACCCCGGGCGCCCACACCTCGAGGTCGTACGTCTTGGCGCTCCCGAAGCCGGTGTCCCCGGCGGCGAGCAGCAGCACCCGGTAGGGAAGGCCGAGCCGCTGCAGCACGCGCTCGGCGTGCGCGGTCAGGAGCTCGTGCTGCTCACAGGAGGCCTCGGGGGTCGAGTAGCGCACCAGCTCGACCTTGTCGAACTGGTGGAGGCGGAGCAGGCCGCGCGTGTCCTTGCCGTGCGACCCCGCCTCGCGGCGGAAGCAGGGCGTGTACGCCGTCATCGCGAGGGGGAGCCGCGCGCCGTCGAGGATCTCGTCGCGGAAGAGATTCGTGACCGGCACCTCCGCGGTGGGGATGAGGAACAGATCCTCGTCGCGCACCGCGTACATGTCGTCCTCGAACTTCGGGAGCTGGCTCGTCCCGACCATCGCGTCGCGGTTGACGAGGAAGGGCACCCACATCTCGTCGTAGCCGTGCTCGCGCGTGTGCAGGTCGAGCATGAAGCTCATGAGCGAGCGCACGAGCCGGGCGCCGGCACCGCGGAACACCGGGAAGCCGGAGCCGGCGATCTTCGCCCCGCGCGGCAGGTCGAGCAGGCCGAGCGACTCCCCGACCTCCCAGTGCGGGCGCACGCCCTGGGCGTCGCGCGGCGCGCCCCAGCTCCGCACGACGGCGTTCGCCTCCTCCCCTCCCTCGGGCACGTCGGGGAGGGTGACGTTGGGCAGCTCGAGGAGGATTCCCTGCAGCGCGCCCTCGGCCTCGCCGCGATCGCGCTCGAGGCGCGCGATCTCCTCGCCGAGCTCGCGCCCGCGCTCGATGAGCTGGTCGGCGTCCTCGCGGGCGCGCTTGCGCCGCGCGACTTCCTGGCTCACCGCGTTGCGCTCCGCCTTGCGCTCCTCGACCGCCTGGATCAGCGCGCGCCGGTCGCGGTCGAGCGCCTCGGCGCGGTCGATCGTGGTCGTCAGCGAGTCGAGCTTGCCGCGGCGCCGGAGACCGTCGCGCAGCACGTCGACCTGCTCCCGGACCATCCGCAAGTCGTGCATCGCGTCAGCGCCTGGGGACGCCGGAGGAGAAGGAGCGGAACCCGCAGTTCGGGTCGACGACGATCCGGAAGTGGATCGCCGGCACCCCGGCCGAGACGCTGTCGACGACGAGCTTCGAGTAGGTGTAGGGCGAGAAGTTGCTCGTCGACGCGCAGGTCACGGTCTGCGCCTGGATGGCGACCGTCTGCCCCGGGGTCACGGTGACGGCCACCGAGTCGAACTGGTAGCCGTTCTTCGGCGCCTCGGCGAGCGTCTCGAAGGGGGTGCCGACGACCTGGAGCCCGACGGTGCGCGTCGCGGACCCGATGATGATCCGCCGCATCGGGTAGAGCACGACGCGCCGCTGGTCGTCGAGGTCGAAGGCGACGTCGAAGCTCGCGTCGCCGCCCGTCGGGAGGAGCGTGGGGCGCCCGACCGCGGAGCCCCCGCCGTCGACGACGATGTTCCCGGTGGAGAGCGACGTCGGGAAGTCGCGCCGCGCCGCGGCGGTGTCGGAGAGCGCGTAGACGACGAGCGTGTCGGTGACGTTCTCCAGCGACGCCTGGACGCGCAGCGGGTCGCTGCACGCCGAGCCAGCGGCGAGGGCGAGGGCGAGCGCGGCGGGGCCGAGGACCCGGGACCTGCGGAGGAACGGCGACATGCGCGTAGGCAGAGTGCGGTCGGTGAGGGAGAGGGCGAAGAATACCGCCGGGTCCGGGAGACTTCAAGCGATTGGGCGCGCTTGACTTCACCACCGGCGAGGCCTACCCTTCGCATCACTTTTCTCGGAGCGACGATGCCTACCCTACGCGACCTCGTGGGCGCGATTCGCCAGCGGGACGGCGTCGAGGCCGCCATCGTCCTCGGCCGCGACGGACTTCTCATCGACAGCCAGACCGTCCCGGGGCTCGACGCCGAGCAGGTCGCGGCCCACGTCCCGTCGATCGTCAGCGCCGCCGACGAGCTCGGGACGGCCGCCGGCCGCGGCACCCTGACCACCGCGGTGGTCGAGTACCCGCAGGGGATCGCCGTCGTGTCCTCCCTCTCCGCCGACGCGATGCTCCTCGTGCTCGTGCAGCCCTCGGCCAACGTCGGCCAGCTGCTGTTCGAGCTCCGCCGCCACCGGGCGAACATCGCCGCCCTGGTCTGAGCCCGCCGATGCCGGAGCAGGACGTCCCGACCCCGCCCCCCGCGGCCGCCAGCCGCGCCCCGATCCACGTGCTCGTCGCCGACGACGAGCCGCACATCGGCCGGATCATCAAGATGAAGCTCGAGCAGGGCCCGTTTCGCGTCTCGCTCGCCTACGACGGCCGCGAGGCGCTCGACGTGCTCGAGCGCGACCCCGACGTGGCGCTGGTGCTGCTCGACCTCATGATGCCGCAGCTCAGTGGCCTCGACGTCCTGGCGCGCATCCGCGCCGACGATCGTTTCCGCGACCTGCCCTGCATCATTCTCACCGCGGCCGGCCAGGAGCAGCAGCACCGGCGCGCCGTGGAGCTCGGGGCGAGCGACTTCATGACGAAGCCGTTCAGCCCGAAGAAGCTGTACGCGCGCACGGCGGAGCTGGCCGGCATCGCCGACGACGAGGCGGGCGCGGGGGGCCTGGCGTGAGGCGCTGGGCGGTGATCCTGGCCGGTGGCGTGGGCTCGCGCTTCTGGCCGCTCAGCACCCCGCAGCGCCCCAAGCAGCTCCTCCCCCTCGCCGACGACGCGCCGCTGCTCGCCAACACGCTGCGGCGGCTCCGCCCCCTCGTCCCGGCCGAGCGCACGCTCGTCCTCACGAACGCGTCGCTCGTCGCGCCGATCGCCGCGCTGGCGCCGGAGCTGCCGGCGGCGAACCTGATCGCCGAGCCGAAGCCGGCGGGGACGGCGGCGGCGCTCGCGTGGGCGGCGGCGGAGATCGAGCGGCGCGACGGGGCGGGCGCGGTGATGGTGTGCGTCCACGCCGACTGGTGCATCGGCGACGAGGCGACGTTCCGCGACACCCTCGCCCGCGCCGCCGACGTGGCGGAGCGCTCGCGGTCGCTCGTCACCGTCGGCATCGTCCCCTCCCGCCCCGACCCGGGCTTCGGCTACATCCAGCCGGGCGAGGCGCACGAGTCGGGCGCGCGGCGGGTGGCGCGCTTCGTCGAGAAGCCGGACCGCGCGACCGCGGAGCGCATGGTGCGGGACGGCCATCTCTGGAACTCGGGGATCTTCGTCTGGCGGGTCGGCGACTTCCTGGACGAGGTGCGCGCCCGGACCCCCGAGGTCGCGCCGGCGCTCGCCGCGGCGGCGGGGGACATCGGGCGCTTCTTCGCCGAGGTGCGCTCGGTGTCGGTCGACGTCGGGGTCCTCGAGCGGAGCGAGCGCGTGCTCGTGCTGCCCGGCGACTTCGGCTGGGACGACGTCGGCACCTGGGCGGCGCTGCGGCGCGTGCGACCCGCCGACGAATGCGGCAACGCGACGAGTGGCGCCGTGCACGCCCTGCACGCGACGGGGAACGTCGTGCACGCCGAGGGGAACGCGGTCGTCCTGTACGGGGTAAGCGACCTGGTCGTCGTGACCCGCGACGGCCTGACCCTGGTCACCACCGTGGACCGCTCCGCCGACCTGAAGACGCTCATCGACTCGCTGCCGCCCGCGTTCCGCGGCCGCGACTGACGGCGCCGCACGGCCACCCGCCCGCATGACGGCGCCGCTCTTCCTCTACGACGACGCCCGGGCGCGCACGTTCGAGCCCTTCGCCCTGACCCGCCCCGCGTGCGAGCTGCGCGCCGGGGCGGAGATCGTCCGCCGGCGCTGGGAGCGCGCCCTCGGCGTGCCGGCGTCCGGCTTCCTCGGCGCGCCGCATCTCGCCGCCTTCCAGGAGCTCGACGCCCCCCCGTTCGCCGCCGGCCCGCTGCCGGCCGGCGCGATCGTCGCCAACGCCCGCTTCGCGCCCCGGCTCGCCGCCACCGACCGCGAGGCCGACGTCTGGCGCTCGGGCGGGCGCGTCGCCGCGGTGCGCCTCGCCGGGCCGGCGACCGCGACGCGCTTCGAGACGGGCGAGCTCGCGCTCGACGCGCTGAGCGCGGGAGACGGCCGCGGCGCCGGGATCGAGGGGTGGTGGGCGGACGAGGTGTGGCACTACCTGCGCGACCTCGACGCGCAGCTCGCGGACGACGTCGCCCTCCTCGGCCCGACGCTCGACGCCGAGCCGGCGGCCGGCGCGACGGTGCTCGGGAAGCATCCGGCGTACGTGGAGCGCGGCGCGACGCTCGAGCCGTTCGTCGTGCTCGACGCCAGCGCCGGACCGATCCTCATCCGGCGCGGCGCGGTCGTGCACGCGTTCACGCGGCTCGCCGGCCCGTGCTACGTCGGCGAGCACGCGGTGATCCTCGGCGACCGCGTCTCGGGGTGCTCGATCGGCGAGATGGCCAAGGTCCGCGGCGAGATCAGCGCGTCGATCGTCCTCGGCCACTCCAACAAGGGGCACGCCGGCTTCGTCGGCCACTCGTATCTCGGGCGGTGGGTCAACCTCGGCGCGGGGACGACGACGAGCAACCTGAAGAACACGTACGGCAGCGTCGCGCTCTGGACGCCGCAGGGCGTCCGCGACACCGGGATGCAGTTCCTCGGCGCCTTCGTCGGCGATCACGCCAAGACCGGGATCGGGCTCCGGCTCACGACCGGCTGCGTCGTGGGCGCGGGGGCGAACGTCTACGACGCCATGCCGCCGAAGGTCGTGCCGCCGTTCGCGTGGGGGGGCGGCGCGCCGTACGGCACCTACGCGCTCGACAAGTTCCTCCACGTCGCCGAGCGGGTCATGGCGCGCCGCCACGTGGCGCTCGGCGACGGGACGCGGCGGGCGCTCGCCGCCGCCCACGAGCGGCGCTGGGAGCCCGCGCTCCCCAGGCGCGAGGACTGACGCGATGCGGCTGTGGGTCCTCGGAAGCGGGAGCCGCGGGAACGCGGTGCTCGTCGAGTGCGGCGAGACGCGCGTGCTCGTCGACGCCGGCTTCAACGTGCGCGAGCTCGCGAGCCGCCTCGGGGCGGTCGGCGTCGCGCCACAGTCGATCCGCGCCTGCGTGATCACGCACGAGCACAGCGACCACGTGAAGGGCGCGTGCGCCGCGGCGGAGAAGTGGGGGTGGTCGCTGCACGCGAGCGAGGGGACCGCGCAGGCCTTCCCCGCCCTGCTCGACGCCGACGTCCGGACGTTCGAGCCGGGCGCGAGCGTCGAGGTCGGGGGCCTCGAGCTGCGCACCGTGCCGACGCCGCACGACGCGGCCGACCCAGTCGCCGTGGTGGCGACGTCGCGGCGCTCCGGCGCGCGGGCCGGGGTCTGCTACGACCTCGGCCACGCCACCGACCCCGTGCGCGTGGCGATGCGCGACCTCGACCTCCTGGTGCTCGAGGCGAACCACGACGAGGGGATGCTGCGCGCCGGCCCCTACCCGCCCTCGGTGCAGGGGCGCATCGCCAGCCGGCACGGGCACCTCAGCAACCGCGCGGCCGGCGCGCTCGCCCGGGAGTGCGCGAACCCGAACCTGAAGCACGTCGTGCTCGCGCATCTCAGCGAGTCGTGCAACGACCACGGCGTCGCCGAGCGGACCGTCTCCCTCGCCCTCGCCGGCACCCGCTTCCGCGGCAAGGTGCACGTCGCGATGCAGCACGCCGTCGTCGGCCCGTTCACGCCGCGGATGGCCAGGTGCGCGCCGGCGCCGGAACAGCTCACCTTCTTCTGACCGAGCGCGTAGGGCGTAACGGCGTATAGCGCAACGGCGTGTAGCGTAACGGCGGCGTGCAGCGAGTGGACAAAGCTCGAGGGGCCGGCCTCCGCTGAGCGGAGGCCGGCCCCTCGAACGTTCGACTGCTCGCTACACGCTGCCTGCTAGTACATGCCGCCCATGCCGCCGCCCGGCGCGGCCGGGGCCGCCCGCTCCTCCTTCTTCTCGACGACCAGCGCCTCGGTCGTGAGGAGGAGGCCCGCGATCGACGCGGCGTTCTGGAGCGCCGTGCGGGTGACCTTGGTCGGGTCGATGACGCCGGCCTGCACGAGGTCCTCGTACGTGTCCGTGAGGGCGTTGTAGCCGTAGGTGTCCTGCTTCGCCTGGCGCACCTTCTCGACCACGATCGAGCCCTCGCCGCCCGCGTTCTGGACGATCATGCGGATCGGCTCCTCGATCGCGCGGCGGATGATCTGCACGCCGATCTGCTCGTCGTTGTCACCGAGCTTGAGGTCGTTGAGGCCGCGCTGGGCGCGGATGAGCGCCACGCCGCCGCCAGGCACGATCCCCTCCTCGACGGCCGCGCGGGTCGCGTGGAGCGCGTCCTCGACGCGAGCCTTCTTCTCCTTCATCTCGGCCTCGGTCGCCGCGCCGACGTTGATGACGGCCACGCCGCCGGCGAGCTTGGCGAGACGCTCCTGGAGCTTCTCCTTGTCGTAGTCCGACGTCGACTTCTCGATCGCGGCGCGGATCTCCTTGATCCGGCCCTGGATCGCGTCGGAGGCGCCGGCGCCGTCGATGACCGTCGTGTTGTCCTTATCGACGACGATCCGCTTGGCGCGCCCGAGGTCCGTGACCACGGCGTTCTCGAGCTTGAAGCCGACCTCCTCCGAGATCACCTGGCCGCCGGTGAGGACCGCGATGTCCTGCAGCATCGCCTTGCGGCGGTCGCCGAAGCCCGGCGCCTTGACGGCGGCGACGCGGAGCGTGCCGCGGAGCTTGTTCACGACGAGCGTGGCCAGCGCCTCACCCTCGATGTCCTCGGCGATGATGAGCAGCGGGCGGCCCATCTGCGCGACCTTCTCGAGGATCGGGAGGAGATCCTTCATCGACGAGATCTTCTTGTCGTGGATGAGGATGTAACCGTCCTCGATCGCCGCCTCCATCTTGTCCGGGTCGGTGACGAAGTAGGGCGAGAGGTAGCCGCGGTCGAACTGCATCCCGTCCACCGTCTCGAGCGTCGTCTCGAGGCCCTTCGCCTCCTCGACGGTGATCACGCCGTCCTTGCCGACCTTCTCCATCGCCTCGGCGATGAGGTCACCGATCTCGCGGTCGTTGTTCGCCGAGATGGCGCCGACCTGGGCGATCTCCTTCTTGCCGGCGGTCGGGACGGAGATCTTCTTGAGCTCGTCGACGACCGCGGCGACGGCCTTGCCGATGCCGCGCTGGATCGCCATCGGGTTGGCGCCGGCGGTGACGTTCTTGAGCCCCTCGCGGAAGATCGCCTGGGCGAGCACCGTCGCCGTCGTCGTGCCGTCGCCCGCGTTGTCGGAGGTCTTGGTGGCGACCTCCTTCACCATCTGGGCGCCCATGTTCTCGAGCGGGTCGGAGAGCTCGATCTCCTTCGCCACCGTGACGCCGTCCTTGGTCACGGTCGGCGCGCCGAACTTCTTGTCGATGACGACGTTGCGGCCCTTGGGGCCGAGCGTCACCTTGACCGCCTCGGCGAGCTGGTCGACGCCGCGCTTGAGAGCCGCGCGCGCGTCCGTGTTGAAGTGAAGCTCCTTGGAAGCCATAGTCGTGGTCCTGTGAGTGCTTGGGCGTTGAATGGGAGAGGAGCGAAACGGCGAGGGAGTGCGACGGCGCCGCGCGGCGCGCGGGCCGCTCCCTACCGCCGTCCGTCGTCTACTCGGCCTGTCGCGCCGCTCAGCTGATGACCGCGAGCACGTCGGACTCGCGGAGGATGAGCAGCGTATCGCCGTCGATGGTGACCTCGGTGCCGCTGTACTTCCCGTACAGCACCTTGTCGCCGACCTTGACCGTCATCGGCACGAGCTTGCCGTCCTCGTACTTGCCGGGGCCGACGGCGATGATCTCGCCCTGCTGCGGCTTCTCCTTCGCGGTGTCGGGGATGTAGAGACCGCCGCGCATCGTCTCGGTCTCTTCCATCGCCTTCACGACGACACGGTCAGCCAGCGGATTGACCTTCGTGCCGGTGGCACTCTTGGTGGCCATACAGACTGCCCCTCCAAGGGATAGGTGTTGGGTAGTGGGGATGACTAGCACTCCAGACGGCGGAGTGCTAACGGCGCGTAGTCTAGCCGCGGTGCCATGGAGCGTCAAGGGGCGCCGGGCGCGCCGGACTTAGCGTAACCCGGTACGCTATAAAGACTTGTGCCACTGTACCCACGCCAGGTTGACGGATGCGTGGGTCAGTTTGACGGGCGGATTGTCAGCGTGACAGCACGCCCGGACGTGGGCACCGGCCGCGGCGCCGCCCGCGCCCGGCCGCCGGCGCTCGGGCCGCCGGTGCTCGGCCCACCGGCGCCCGGGACCGGGCCGCGGACGGTGCCTAACGACTGAACGTCGCCAGCACCGCGAAGTCGGTCACCGCCCACGCGCCGAGCGCCAGATACATGCCGCGCTTGTGCTGCTCGGCGGTCATCGCGCCGTGCCGCCAGAGCCACGCCGCGAGCACGCCGAGCCAGGCGCCGAGGGCGACGAGAAGGGCGCCGGCGCCGCTCCACTCGACGCCCGCGAGCCACGCCGCGCGCGCGAAGCAGGCGAAGGCGACCACCGTGAAGGCGATCGAGAGGAGCAGGCTCGCGCGCATCCCGACGGCGATGGCGAGAGTGCGGTCGCCGCGAGCACGGTCCTCGTCGATCTGGTAGAGCTGCGTGAGCGGGTAGAGCGCGGCGAAGAGCGGGCAGAAGGCGACGAGCGCCCACGCCGCCGCGTCGGTGAGCGGCCGGCCGCTGGCGGCCCACCCGGCGTACGGCGTCAGCGTGCCGAAGCCGATCATGTTGATCAGCCAGTCGGCGCCGGCCACCGCCTTGAGACGCACCGGCGGCACGCTGTAGAGCAGCGACATGACGACGCAGGCGGCGGTGGTGAGGAAGAACGGGCGCGGGAGGCGCGCCGCGACGGCGACGGCGAGCGCGAACAGCGCGAGGCTGAACGCGACGAGGTGACGCGGCACGGGCGGGGGCGCGTCGAGGTAGCCGACGTCCCCCGCGTCGCGGTCGAAGGCGCTGTTGATGGCGAGCGTGGCTCCGTTGACGAGCAGCACCACGACGACGAGCGCGGCGAGCAGTGTGCCGATCCGCTCGCCGCGCAGCGTCGCGGCGCGCCCCATGGCCAGCACCCAGCCGAGCGAGCAGTGGGCGATCATGATCGGCCACTCGCGCGGCCGCATGTGGAGCACGTAGCTGAAGGCGTCGCCCGGGAGGAGGCGGAAGCCGAGCCGGCGCGCCGCGTTGAGCGAGCGCCAGGCCGGCTCCGCGCCGGTGCCGGCCGCGCCTCCGGGCGCCGCGTCCCCCGCGCTCACCCGCGCGCCCGCGCCGGCGGCGCG
>JBJMNL010000208.1:0-3985 GCA_045804285.1 Gemmatimonadaceae bacterium | reverse complement strand
TCCTGGTGGCGACGCGGGAGCACTACGCGTCGCTTGCCGACGTCCCGGAGGACGTCGCGATGCACCTCTTCGGGGTGGCGCTCAAGCTGGCGCCGGTCGTCCGGCGGATCACCGGCGCGCAGGGGCTCAACGTCGTCGTCAACAGCGGCGCCGCGGCCGGCCAGGACGTGCTGCACTACCACGTGCACGTGATCCCGCGGTACAGGGGGGACGGCTTCGAGATCCAGCTCCCGTTCCCCGGCTCCTCGCTCCCCGACCGCACCGTGCTCGACGCCACCGCGGCGCGGATCATCACGGCGACACGAGACCCGATGAAGACGACGGGAGAGAGGGGCTAGGGGCGCGGCGCGCGGGGGGCCCCCCCACCGGGAAGGTACCGCGGCGAGGGTGAATGGCCGGCACCGGAATCCCGCGTCCCGCATCGATCCCGCGCCTCTTGCCATCCTGGCACACGCACTGCATTCCTAGCGCCCCAGCGGGCGGCGTGGCGCGCGAGGGCGCCAGGGCCGCCATCACCTGAACGGCGAGGTAGATGCACGACCGAGGGCGACGGCTATCCGCTCGGCGGGGCGGGCGGGGAGGGCGGGGGGAGCGAGCGGCGGCGGCGGGTTCGGCCGCGCTCGCGCACCGCGCCGCCCGCGTCGCCGGCGCTGGCGCCCCCGACCTCGCTCGTCCGATCGTCGCCACCGACACCCCGCTCCGGGCATTCGTCCCGGGGCGGGGTGTTCGCCTTCACGCCCGCGGCCGGCGCACGTCGCGCCGCGGTCGGTTCCGCCGTCCTCGCTCGCTCACCGGGTAGCAACCAGTCGCCACCATTGGAGCGGTCATGGCCCGATCCGCGTTCGTTCTCGTTCGCTCGCGCCACCACGGCTTCCGGCACCACCGCACTCCGAGCGCCCGCCGGAGCCGCGCCGACGCGCTCGCCGAGCGGCGCCACCTGAAGCGGCACATCTGGAAGGAGTGCCGGCGACGGTGCGTGTACTGCGCGCGCGAGGTGGGGCTCGACGAGATGACGCTCGATCACGTGATCCCGCGCGCCCTCGGCGGCCACTCGCACGCCGACAACCTCGTGAGCGCCTGCCGCGACTGCAACGTGCGCAAGGGGAGCGACAGTCCGGCGCTCTTCTTCCTGCGCGAGCCCTGGTCGGGGCTCAACTTCCTGCGCCTCGCGCACGCGATCGCGCGGCAGGTCAAGCGAGCGGCGCGGCGCGCGGTGAGCCTCGCCGGCGCCGAGCTGGAGACGGCGTCGCGGGCCGCCGCGGCCTGACGCATGGCGGACTCCGCGACCGCCGCGACCGCCGCGACCGCCGCGACCGCCGCGGGCGCCGCGCCCGCGGCCCAGGCCGACTGGTCGCCCGACGAGGCCGTGGCCGGGCTCGAGCGGGCGACGCTGCGCCTGCCGGACGACTACGAGGGGCCGGTGGTGGTGACGGTCGTCCGCCGCCGCCCCGCGAGCGGCCCGGCGCGGCGCGCCGCGCTCTACGTCCACGGCTACATCGACTACTTCTTCCAGGCGCACCTCGCCGCCGCGTTCGCCGAGCGCGGGTGGGCGTTCTACGCGATCGACCTCCGCAAGTACGGGCGCTCGCTGCGCCCCTGGCAGCACCCGAACTTCGCGAAGGACCTCGCGGAGTACGACGCCGACCTGACGGCGGCGATCGACCTCGTCGCGCGCGAGGAGCGCGATCCGTTCCTGCTTCTCGTCGGCCACTCGACCGGCGGCCTGATCGCCGCGCTCTACGCGGCTACGGGGGCGCGGCGCGACCGGATCGGCGCCCTCGTCCTCAACAGTCCCTTCCTCGACTTCCCGGTGAACGCGCTCGAGCGCGCGGCGCTCGCCGTCGTGGGCGCGCTGGGCTCCCCCTTTCCGTACCTGCGGGTGCCGAACGCGCTGACGCCGGCCTATGGCCAGAGCCTGCACCGCGAGCACCACGGGGAGTGGGAGTACGACCAGCGGTGGAAGCCGGTGACCCCGTTCCCACTCTACGCCGGCTGGCTCCGCGCGATCCTCGCCGCGCAGCGCCGCCTGCGCGGCGGTCCCGGCGTGTGCGCGCCCGTGCTCCTCATGCACTCCGACGCGTCGGTGCGTCGCCGCCGGTGGGACGAGTCGATGATGACCGCCGACGGGATGCTCGACGTGGCCGACATGCGGCGCCTCGGCCCCACGCTCGGCCCGCGCGTGACTCTCGCCGAGTTCGCGGGCGGCATGCACGACCTGCTGCTCTCGCGGCGCGACGTCCGCGAGCGCGTCGTCGAGCGGCTCTTCGCGTGGGTCGAGCCGCTGGCCGCCGGCGGTTAGCCGCCCTCGGGGCGCGGTCCTCCGCCATCGGCGGCTGGCGGTTCGGCCTGCTGCGGATGCCGTTCACCCCAGAGCGGTGGCGCGCCGCGTGCGGGCGTGCGTACGATGCGCATGCCTTCCCGCCGCAGCTCGACGCGAGCGGCGGCGCACCCCTGGTGCGTGCGCCGCGCGGCGGGGACGAACATCCGGTCGGAGGAGCATCATGCGCACACGTCGCTCGCTGGAGAGATCGCTGGCCGCCGCGAGCATCCTCGTCGGGGCGCTCGCCTGCGGTGGCGGCAGCGGCGGCGGGGGCAGCGACAACACGGGTACCAACCCCCAGCCGCAGCCGGCCACCACCGTACAGGCGACGCCGCAGCTCGCCTTCACCCCGCACGACGTCTCGGTTCAGACCGGTGGCGCGGTCACGTGGGCGTTCGGATCCACGGCCCACACGGTCGTCTTCGACGCCCCCGCCGGCAACAACCCGCCGCCTACGGGCGGCAATCCGTACAACCCGGACCTCGTCTCCGCCCGCGTCGCGCGCAGCGCCGCCGTGGCGGGGCCGCCGGGCGCCCCCGCCGACATCGGGCAGACCTCGAACGCCTCGGTCGCGCGCACATTCTCCACGGCGGGGACGTTCCCCTATCACTGCAGCATCCACCCCCAGATGACCGGCCAGGTGACAGTGCAGTGAACCCGCGGGACGGTGCCGCGCGACCCGGCGCGGCGGGACTGATCCTCCTCGTCGCCCTCACCACCTCGGCGCTCGTCGGCGTCCAGCGCGCGAGGCACGCGCCATCGATCGCCGCGCCGCCGCCCGCCGCGCCCGCCGCGCCGCAGGGCGGTGCGCGGCTCTGGATCGACATGCGCAACGTGAACCTGCACGTGGACGAGCGGGCGGCGATCCACGTCCGCCGGCTCCGCGGCGAGGTGCTCACCGCCACCCCGGGGGACACGGCGGTGCTCGACGACCCGCGGTCGTTTCGCATCCGCATCACGTCGGGCACCGTCGCGCTCGGCGGCGACGACCTCAGCGCGCTGCTCAACGAGGTCGTCTTCGGCTACCCGGGCTCGCCGCTCCGCAAGCTCCACGTGCGCATGCAGGGCGCGTCGCTCGTGCAGAGCGGCGTGATGCGGAAGGGCGTCGACCTCCCGTTCACGCTCACTGCCACGCCGAAGCTCGAGCCCGACGGCAGCGTGCGCCTGCATCCCACGAAGCTGCGGCTCCTCGGCGTGGACGGCGCGAAGCTGATCAGCGCGCTCGGCCTTCATCTCGACCGGATGCTCGACCTGCGGGGGGCGCACGGCGCGCGGGTGCAGGGCGACGACATCCTCCTCGACCCGACGGCGATCGTCCCCCCGCCCACGATCGAGGGGCGCCTCGCCTCGATCCGGGTGCAGGGGGACGAGCTCGTCCAGGAGTTCGTGCGCACGCCCGACGACACGATGTTCGACACCCACGTGGTCGCCGACAGCGCCGTCCACAACTACGTCTACTTCCGCGGCGGGCGGCTGCGCTTCGGGCGTCTGCTCATGTCCGACACCGACCTGCTGATCGCCGACGCCGACGAGCGCAACCCGTTCGACCTGTTCCTCGCGCGCTACGCGGGCCAGCTCGTCGCCGGCTTCTCGCAGACGCTCCCCAGCTCCGCGCTGCGCGTCACCATGCCCGACTACGCCGAGCTCGCGCGGTACCGGCGGCTC
>JBJMNL010000207.1:0-11173 GCA_045804285.1 Gemmatimonadaceae bacterium | reverse complement strand
TTCGGTGCCCGCCGCTTGTTGTTGGTGCCCCAGCAGTGCCCGAACTCCTCATGGCGCAGAGGCGCGTCGTCTAGGCCCGCTCGTCGGCAGGTTTGGGCGCGAAGCCGAACGCCGCGAACCCGAACAGGAGAAGGACGGCATCTACGTCGTCGTCGTGCTCACGCCCGAGGCGGGCTGGCAGAAGCTCGGCACGCTGACCCCGGTGGCTACGGGCGCGGCAGTCGGAGAGTAACACCTGCAGTCCGAGCCTAAACGCCCCCGGTGCGCGCGACGGCACCAGGGGTGTTTCTCACCCTCCTGAATGACAGAAGATACGAAGAAGGGGCAACCAAGTCGTCGGCTGCCCCTTCTTCGATTTTCGATGACCCCGGTGAGATTCGAACTCACGGTCTGCGGATTAACGTACCACTTCGGCTTTCACCGCCACGTCGTGACCGCTGACGTGTTCGTGGTCTGGACTCTCCCTTTGCCTTCACCCGAAGTGGTCAGGCACCCGCCGTCGAGTCTCTACACCTTCCGCTGACGCGGATTTGCTCGTGATTGGGATTTGACACCGTTCCCCGACTTTGACGTGATTCAGCCACGGCATTTCTACCGTGCTGCTCCAACTGAAGTCCGCTGCTTTAACCAGCTAAGCTACGGGGTCAGCGACACGACTGGTGATACTCCGGTGATACACTGCGAAATGCGGCCTTTTCAAACGCTGATCAAGTGACTGTAATTGCGCCACTTAAAATAAATCCGCAATTCCAGAAATAACGCCTTAGTCCGTTGCTCTACCAACTGAGCTACCGGGTCCAGATGGCTCCCGCGACTCGCCGCGCGTCACCGCTCACGCGAACACGCCGGCATCGGGAAACTTAGTGTCGAGCGGTGCGCGGAGGCATCCCCGACGCCGAGCCGGCCACTCCCACCAATCCCCGCCCTCGTCAGCGCTCCGCCGGCCGCTCCCCGAGGAACTCGGCGAATCTCGCGACCTCCGCGTCGAGCGCCCGGGTGAACGCCCGGTCGCGCGGGCGGGCGCGGACGAAGCCGAGCCGGACGTCGAGCGGAGCGTCATCCGCCGCGGAGACGTTCGCCCATCCGACGAAGCGCTCCTCCCAGAGCAGGGGGAGCGCGTAGTACCCGAACTGCCGGCGCGGCGCGGGTGTGTAGGCCTCGAAGCGGTACGCCCACCCCCAGAGGTGCTCGAGACGCCGACGGTCCCACACCACTGGATCGAACGGGGCCAGGAGGCGCACCGTCCGCGGCAGCTCGGTCCTCTCCCCGACGCCGGCGCCCGCCGGCCACACGTAGGCGACGCCGTCGGCCGTGCCGCGCTCCAGCTCGCCCGATCGCTCGAGGCGCTGGACCACGGTCGCGCGGGCGTCGCCCAGTCCCGGCGCGGCGTGTCGCGTCTGTCGCAGCAGGGCCCGCAGGCTCGCTTCCGGAAGGGGCGCGAACAGGTCGGCGAGCAGGAGCGCGAGGCGCCGGAGGCGCTCCTCCGGCGCGAGCGCCTCCGGCAGCGGCCGGGCCGCTTCGTACAGGCGGACCCCCGCCTCCCGGCGCGCGACGCGGAGCAGCCCGCGGTAGTGAAGCTGCTCCAGGGCGCGGGTGGTGGCGCGCGAGCGACCGCCCCAGGCGTTCAGCTCGCTCCGGTCGCCGAGCTCGCGGACGAGATGCCGCGGGTGCGTCGGGCCGGCGCGACGCACGAGCTCGAGCACCTCGCGCGCCAGCCCGTCGGGACCCTCGCCACCGCGCGGGTGGAGCAGTTGGCGCGTGGACGGCGGCACGAAGCCATACGCGTAGACGACGTCCTCGTCCAGGTCGAGCTCGGGATAGCGCCGCTCCAGCTCCCCGGCCCGGTATCCCACCGCCCGGTGCCGCAGGATGAGGTCCTGGGCGCGGGCGGGAGCGCGGATCGGATCGGCCTGGACGAAGCCCATGCGAGCGATCGCGGCGGCGAGGCCGGTGGGCGTGAAGAGCGAGCGTCGGAGGACGTGAGCGCGGAGCTGCGCGGCGTTCAGCGACACGGGGCCGAGGGCGAGGAGCGGAGGAGGGTGGGTCGGAGGCGCGGCCGCCGCGGCGGAGGCGCGGTGCGGAGCGGGCTGATAAGTTCGCGCGCGTCAGGCGTCGCTTCCGCGTCGCCGGCCAGTGGCGCGTAGCGCAGCGTGAGGCACCCCGCGACGAGCCCCGGACAGTAGTACCCGACCACCTGCAG
The DNA here is from genome assembly GCA_045804285.1 of Gemmatimonadaceae bacterium. Classification (GTDB taxonomy): domain Bacteria; phylum Gemmatimonadota; class Gemmatimonadetes; order Gemmatimonadales; family Gemmatimonadaceae; genus DATMHT01. The sequence goes on along the minus strand of JBJMNL010000207.1, from coordinate 8,973 downwards.
CTTCCAGAGCCGCCCCGCCCTCGTCCGCAGGGCGTAGACGTGGCCATCCGACGTCAGCAGGTGGGTGACGAAGCTGTAGCGGTACCAGTGCCCGATCGCCGCGTTCGCGCTCTCGGCCGACGTCGAGGCCACGAAGCGCGCCGACGGCCCGAGGTGGGCACTCTCGAACGGCACCGGCCCGAGATCCGCGAGCGCGCCGGCGACGGTGATGCGATATCGGCGCGCGGCCAGCTCCCAGGCGGTGGTGTCGGACCCCGCGAGCGGCCCGCCGAGCGCGAGTGACGCGAAGCGCCAGCGCTCGCCGTCGGTCGCGTCGAGGGTCAGCGTGTCGCCGGCGCGCCGCCAGTCGGCGGCGCGCGCCCGGCCGGGCGGCGACGGCGGGAACACGGGTGCCTGGCGCCGCGCGAGCGACGCGGCGACCAGATAGCCGAGCGCGATGACGAACAGCCCGAACCCGATGAGCAGCGGAAGCGGCGCGCTCGCGGCACGGCGTCCATGCATGCGTCAGGTATCGCACCGCGGCGCCAGCCTTGTCAAACCGCGCGCCGCCGATATCTTCGCCTCCGAAGCGGCGCGGGATCGCTCCATCCGGCGGAGTCCGCCATGCGCGCAGACAAGTTTCGCCAGGCAGCGTTCGTCTACCTGCACGTCGCGATCCTCTACGAGGCCGCGGCGTACGCCATGTGGCGCGCGGCGCGCTTACCGCACACGCGCATGGGGCCTCCCTGGCTCTGGCTCATCCTCGGCGCCGTCGTCGCCGGGCTGGTGTTCGTCGGGCTGCTGCGCTGGCAGAACGCGCGCTTCGCCCGGGCGATCTGGCTGCTCCACGGGCTGCGCCTTCCCGCGCTCGTGCACGGCGCCTTCCTCGCCGACGCCCCCGCGGCGATGCCGCCCGCGTTCTATCTCGCGGGGCTGGTGGCGGTGATGATCAACCTCTGGATGCTCGCCCGCGCCGCGTGGGACCTGTGACCTTCCGCGGCTACCACGAGGTCGCGGGCGCGGACGGGTCCGGGCTCCCCGAGCAGATCGCGCGGCAGCACGCCCGCGTCGCGGAGCGGCTCGCGCTCGTCGAGCGCGTGGTCGTCGTGCTGAGCGGCAAGGGAGGGGTCGGCAAGAGCTGGGTGACGGCCGCTCTCGCGCTCGCGCTCGCGCGGCGCGGCCTCGCCGTCGGCGTCGTCGACGCCGACCTGCACGGCCCGACGGTGGCGCGGCTGCTCGGCGGCACCGGCGGCGGGCCGCTCGTGGTCCGCGACGGCGCCGTGCGGCCGGCGGTGGGACGCGCGGGCATCCGCCTCATCTCCACCGACCTCCTGCTCGACGACGGGAAGGCGCTGCGGTGGACGGCGAGCGCCGGCGCGGCGCACGCCTGGCGCGGCGCCGCCGAGGCGAGCATGCTGCGGGAGTTCTTCAGCGACGTGGAGTGGGGCGCGCTCGACGCGCTCCTCGTCGACATGCCGCCCGACGAGAGCCGGATCGGCGACGTCGCCGCGCTCGCACGGGGCGACGGCCGCGACGGCCTGGCCGCGCGGCCGATCGTCGCCGGCATCGCCGTCACGATCCCGAGCGAGGAGTCGGCGCGATCGGTCGCGCGCGCGCTCGACGCGGCGCGAGAGGCTCGCCTGCCGCTCCTCGGCGTCGTCGAGAACATGAGCGGCTACGCGTGCGGGCGCTGCGGCGCGGTCGGGCCCCTGTTCACCGGCGACGCCGGCGCGCGACTCGCGCGGGCGCACGGCATCCCCCTGCTCGCGCGGCCGCCGTTCACCACCGCGCCGCTCGACGACGTCGCGCCGACGCTCGCGCCCGTCGTCGAGGCGGTCCTGCGGCTCGCCGACTCCAACCCCGAGCTCCCGGGCCGGCCGTGAAGTTCCTCTGTCTCGACTGCGACGCGCAGATGACGTTCACCGACCGGCGGCAGCCGGGCGACGGCACCTTCGCCGCGGCGTTCGTCTGCCCGAGCTGCGGCCGCCGCGTCGCGCTCCTCGCGAACCCGATGGAGACGCAGCTCGTCGGCTCGCTGGGCGTGAAGATCGGCGGGAGCGAGCTCGATCCGCCGCCGATGGAGCTCACGCGCGGCGCCGTGGCGGCGCGGCCGGACGCGTTCCAGGACGAGCCGCCGCCGGCCCCGGGCGCGTCGCCGCCCGTCCGTCCGCGATGGTCCGCCGACGCCGTCGAGCGGCTCGGCCGCGTGCCGACCTTCGTGCGCGGGATGGTCAAGAAGATCTACACCGACTACGCCGCGGAGCGCGCGATCGCCGAGATCACCCCCGACGTCATGGACCGCGCGCGAACCGAGCTCGGTCTCGAGGAGATGTAGATGTCCAACCCGGAGCCGGACGCGCGGGACGGGCGGGACGAGCACGTCGAGCGGCACGTGGGCCGCCTCCGCGTGCGCATCGATCGCACGTTGTGCGTGGGCTTCGGCGACTGCGTGACCGCCGCGCCGGCGGCGTTCGCGTTGGGCGCCGACGACGTGGTGCTGTTCGTCGATCCGGAGAGCGTGGACCCGGAGCAGCTGGTGCGCGCGTGCGCGAGCTGCCCCGTGGACGCGCTGACGGTGTGGAGCGAGACGGGGGAACAGCTCGCCCCTTGACAGCCATTTGGCGGGCTCCAATACTCGCTACCGGGTAGCCCCCCGCGGGGGCGCTCTCGGCGAGGAGCCGCCGGACTCGGCTCCCGTAGTGGCAGGGACTGGTGCGTGCGGCGACGTCCGCGCACCTCGCACCCCGCCGGTCTCGCGGAGAAGCTCCTGCAGTCCAGCAGGTTGGCGTTCGCGACCCCAAGAAGGCCGAGGGCGGAGCCATGCGCGCTGCCACGCTTCCCACGGAAGTGTTCGTTCCCGTCGACAACTCGGCGCACTCCGGCTGGGCGGTCGACCGTGCGATCGAGATCTGCCGCGCGACCGGAGGGCGGATCACCGGCAGCCACGTCTACGCCGCGCGCCTGCACGACGTCCGCTTCCGGCAGCTCGAGACCGGACTCCCCGCGCGCTTCCAGACGGCGGACGAGCTGAAGCGGCAGCGCAAGATCCACGACAAGCTGATCGAGAAGGGGCTGCAGCTCATCGCTGACAGCTTCCTCGACGACCTCGCGCGCCGCTGCGAGCGCGGGGGGGTGCCGCTGGTCCGCCAGCTCCTCGAGGGGATCAACTTCGAGGAGCTGGAGCGCGAGGTGAACCGTGGCGAGGGGCGCCTGCCCGGGCTCATCGGCTTCGACCCCAACCGCGCCGCGGGGTACGACGGCGCCGCCGGGGCGCGGAGCGACGTCCGGCTCGACGCGAGCGGGCGGATCGTGGCGGAGGACGAGGACGATGCGGCGCGGCTGGCGGGCTCTTCCGGGCGCAACTACGATCTCGTCGCCATCGGGGCACACGGACTCGGGCGCCAACCCTACAGCCAGCTCGGCGGCGTGGTGGCGCGCGCGCTGCGGCGGGTGGAGAAGGACGTGCTCGTCGTGCGCGACGACACGCCGCTGGCGGGCGGGCGCTTTCTCGTCTGCGTCGACGGCTCCTCCTACGCCTACCGGGCGATGCGCGAGGCGCTCGAGCTGGCGCGCGCCTTCGGCGGCTCGCTCCACGTGTGCAGCGCGTTCGACGTCGAGTACCACCACGTCGTCTTCGGCAACATCAAGGACGTCCTGTCGGCGCAGGCGGCGAAGGTCTTCAAGTTCGAGGAGCAGGAGGAGCTCCACAACAACATCATCGACAAGGGGCTGCTCAAGCTCTGCCAGGCGAACCTCAAGCGCGCCGAGGTGATGGCGCGCGAGTTCCCCGAGGTGCCGCTCACGACGCAGATCCTGATCGGCAAGCCGTTCCAGGTGGTGCTGCAGTGGGCCGCCGAGGTGCGCCCGACGGTGCTCGTCCTCGCCCGGCACGGCGCGCACCGGATCGAGGGGACGGAGCTCGGCTCGCAGGCGGAGAACCTCCTGCGTCTCGCGCCCTGCAACGTGCTCCTCGTCGGCACGGTGGGCGTGCGGCCGGAGGACGTGCCGTGGATCGAGGAGGACGGCGTCGCCTCGATTCCCTGGGCGCCGGACGCCGAGGTGCGCATCCTCCGCGTCCCGCCCTTCGCGCAGGGGATCGCGCGCCGCGCGGTCGAGGAGTTCGTGCTCGAGCAGGGGGGCGACATCGTCACGGGCGCGCGCCTGGACGAGGCGATCCGGAAGCTCCTCCCCACGCACATGCAGCTCATCATGGGGATCGGCACCGCCGAGGAGGTCGCGCTCGCCGAGGTCAAGGCCGAGGAGCAGATGCGGCGCACGCGCGTCGAGGGGCACGACGACGAGCCCGGCGACGAGACGACGGAGGTGCGCTGCCCGGTCACGGGGCGCGTGAGCCGGCGCGCGCGCACGGCGGCGGACCCGATCGTCTGGACGGAGGAGGCGTGGAGGCGGCTCCAGCTCGTGCCGCTCATCGCGCGCCCGCTGGCGCGCAACACGGTCGAGCGCTTCGCCCGCGGCCACGCGATCTGGCGCATCACCACGCCGGTGATGGACGACAACAAGCAGGCGATGATCGAGGCCGACGAGTTCGACGCGGACACGATGCTGGTGATGTTCAACGAGCTCCGCGCGAAGCAGATCCGCGCGGAGACCGAGGTGGGTGCCGGGGCGGAGGGGAACAGCGCGGGGGGGACCGACACGGTCCCCCCCGAGCTCCGGCGCCTCGTCGAGGAGGCGAAGGCGGCCGGCATCACGCGCTGCCCGATCCGCGACGTCGAGGCGAAGGCGGCGAAGTGTCCGGTGGACTTCAAGACGGTCACGCCGGACGAGGCGAGGGCGGCGGTGGAGAGGATGCTGGAGCCGTAGGGCCATTTCTCAGGGAGTGCCCGAGATGGGGCATCCACGGTAGACGTTCGGGGAGCAGCAGCGATCGCGCAGCCCCAGGCGCGCGACGACCACGTTCCACACGTGGTCGCCTGGAACCTCACGCGCCGCTGCAACCTCGAGTGCGCCCACTGCTACATCTCCGCCGGCCCCCTGGAGAGCGCGGCGAGCGAGCTGCGGACGGATGAATGTCTGCGCATCGCCGGCGAGATCCTGGCGCTCAACCCGGGCGCGCTCTTCATCCTCTCCGGCGGCGAGCCGCTGCTCCGCGACGACCTCGAGACGATCGCCGCCTTCGCCTCGGCGCGCGGCGCGACGGTCGTCGTCGGCACCAATGGGACGCTGCTGACGGACGAGCGCATCCGCTCGCTGCGGGCGGCCGGGGTGAGCGGCGTGGCGGTCAGCGTCGACTCGCTCGAGGCGCGCCGGCACGACGCCTTCCGGCACGGGCACGGTGCGTTCGAGGCCACGGCGGCCGCCGTCGCGCGTCTCCGCGAGCAGCGGCTCGACTTCGTCGTCCAGACCACCGTCACCAAGGGGAACCGGGGCGAGCTCGCGGCGCTCGTCGAGTGGGCGGCGGCGCAGGGGGCGGTCTCGTTCAACGCCTACTTCCTCGTCCCCACCGGGCGCGGGGCGCGCCTCTCGGACCTCGACGCCGCGGGGTACGAGAGCGCGCTCGCCGAGCTCGTCGAGCACGGCCGTCGTCACCTGGGGCGGATGATGGTGCGCGCCAAGTGCGCGCCGCACTTCATGCGGCTGGCGCATCAGCTCGCGCCCGACTCCCCGCTGCTCGACTACGAGACGCGCTGCCCGTGCGGCACGCAGTACTGCCGCATCACCCCCGACGGCCGCCTCACCCCCTGCCCGTACATCCCCACGGCCGCCGGCGACCTGCGCGCGCAGTCGTTCGCCGAGGTGTGGCGGGAGGCGCCGCTCTTCCGCGAGCTGCGCGGCGCGGCGCTCGGGGGGCGGTGCGGGCGGTGCGAGTACCGTGGCGTGTGTGGCGGATGCCGCGCCCGCGCGCTCGCGGTCGAAGGGGACGTCCTCGCCGAGGATCCCGCGTGCGCGTACGAGCCGGCGGGTGACGCGCCGCTCGTCCGCGCGCGCGGGCCCGTGAGCTACGGCATGCGTCCCGCGCGCGGCCTACCCTGGAGCGCGGAGGCGGCGGCGCGGCTGGAGCGCCTCCCGTCGTTCGTGCGCGCGGTGGTGGCGCGCCGGCTCGAGGACTTCGCCCGCGAGCGCGGCGCGGCGGAGGTCACCGCGGAGCTGATGCGCGAGGTCCGGCGCGCGATGCCCATCGACTTCTCCCGGCGGCGCCCCTTCTTCGTCCGCGACGAATGAGATGACCCCCACCCCCTTCCCCGCCCTCCTCCAGGCCGCGGCCGACACCGCGGGCGCCTACGGACACTTTCCCGGCATCGGCCCGCGGGGCGCCGTGTGGATCGCCGCCGAGGTCCACCTGATGTTCGCCGCGTTCGTGCTCGGCGTCCCCATGTTCGCCGTGATCACGGAGCTCATCGGCATCGTCGGCGGGGACGCGAAGTACGACAAGTTGTCGAAGGAGTTCACGCGGCTGCTCGTCTTCGCGTACAGCGCCACGGCGCTCTGGGGCGCGCTGCTGCTGTTCGCGCTCACGACGCTCTACCCGCGCTTCTGGGCCCACATGGCGAGGATCTTCAGCGCCTCGATGTGGGTGTACGCCGGGCTCTTCTTCGTCGAGTCGTTCACCCTGTACCTGTACTACTACGGGTGGGACCGCTGGCACGAGGGGCGGGCGAAGTGGGGGCACTGGGGGCTGGGCGTGCTGCTCAACGTCTGGGGCACCACCGTGATGTTCATCGCCAACGGGTGGCTGACATACATGATGTCGCCCCCCGAGGGCGCGACGGCGGAGGCGCTGCCGCCCAAGGTCGGGCTGTGGAACGCGCTCGCCAACGCCACGTGGATGCCGATCAACGTCCACCGGCTGATCGCGAACGCGGTGTTCGGGGGCGCCATCGTCGCGGCGTACGCGGCATATCGCTTTCTCGCCGCCCGCACCGACGAGGAGCGCGCCCACTACGACTGGATGGGCTACGTCGGAAACTTCATCGCCATCTCGGCCTTCATCGTCCTCCCGTTCGCCGGCTACTGGCTCGGGCGCGAGATCTACCAGTACAACCAGCAGATGGGGATCACGATGATGGGCGGCTTCATGAGCTGGCTCTGGATTCTCCAGGCCGTGCTCATCGGCGTGCTCTTCCTCTGCGCCAACTATTACCTGTGGCTCGGGATGGCGCGCATTCCCGGCGCCGAGCGCTTCGTGCCGTACACCAAGTACATGCTCGGGCTGCTCGTCGTCTGCTGGATCGTGTGGGCCACGCCGCACACGATGATCGCCAGCCGCGAGGAGCTCGCCGCGATGGGGGGCGCGCACCACCCCTTCCTGAACGTGCTCGGGGTCATGAGCGCCAAGAACACGGCGGTGAACCTCATGATCCTCACCACCTTCCTCTCCTTCCTCATCTACCGGCGCGCGAACCGGCGACCGGTCGTGCCCTGGGCGCGCGCCGGGACGATCGTGCAGGCCGCGATGTTCGGCCTCGCCGCGACGGTGGTCCTCTTCTACGGCGTCTACGGCTACTTCGTCGAGGCCATCGTGCGCATCGGCTTCAGCGTCTACCAGGTGCTCGCCGTGCTCGCGTGCATCGTCGGCGTGTCGCTCGTCGACGTCTTCCTCGTGCGCGGCGCCCAGTCGCGCGGCGCGATCCGGTGGGGGCTGATGCCGGCCCGATCGCAGTACGCCCTCTTCGTGCTCGCCGTCACCTTCACCTGGCTGATGGGGCTGATGGGGTTCGCGCGCAGCGGGATCCGCCAGCACTGGCACGTCTGGGAGGTCATGCGCGACACCAGCCCCCAGGCGTTCACCCCCGCGCTCGGCGAGGCGTCGACCATGATCAGCGCCTGCGTCCTGATCTTCCTCGGGCTCGTCGCGTTCATCTTCTGGCTCGGGAGCCTCGCCGAGCAGGCGACCACGCGGGAGCGAGTCGCCGTGCCGGAGGAGGCGCCGGTGGCGACGCCGACCGGCCTCACCATCGCCGCGTCCGAGCGGGCGCGGGTGCCGGGGGACTGACCGCATGTGGCGAACGAACCTCCGCATCCTCGCGCTGACGCTGGGCGTCGTCGGCTTCTACACGGCGGTCGCGCACGTCATCCCGCAGCTCCACTCCGAAGTGCCGGAGGCACTCGCGCTCGGCGGGGACGCGTCCCCCGAGGCGCTGGTGAGCGCCGGGGAGCGCGTCTTCAACGGCGCCGGCGGCTGCACCGCTTGCCACGGCCTCGGCACCCGCGCGCCGAACCTCCTTACCGACCATGCCGGACAGGGCCCGATCGGCGCGCGCTGCGGCACGCGCAGGCCGGGCATGGACTGCAAGGCCTACCTCTACGAGTCGCTCACCCAGCCGTCGGCGTACATCGTTCCCGGCTTCGAGCCGATCATGCCCGACATGCGCAAGCAGCTCTCGGCGGACCAGATCTGGGCGGTCGTGGCCTACCTCGAGTCGCAGGGGGGCGACGTGACGGTGACCGCCGCCGACCTCAAGGGCTCCGGGAGCACGGGCGCTGCCGCCGCCGGCACCGGGCCGGGCGCGGCGCCGGGAGCGCCCGCCGGCGGATTCACGGCCACGCGCGACCCGGTGCAGCTCTACAACGAGAAGGGGTGCGTGGGCTGCCATCAGCTCGCCGGCCAGGGCGGGAAGGTCGGCCCCCCCTTCGACCACATCGGGAGCCGCCGCACGGCGGAGTACATCCGCCGGTCGATCCTCGAGCCCAACGCCGACACCGCGAAGGGATACGAGAAGTTCGCCGGCATGATGCCGACCACCTTCGGCCAGCAGCTCTCCGCAGCGCAGCTCGAGTCCCTGGTGTCCTACCTAGCGAGCCGCAGATGACGCGCGCACGCGACATCGTCCGGCACCCCTTCTGGCAGGCCGTGCTCCTCGTGGTGGCGGCGTACCTCCTCTTCCGCTACGGGATCGCCGACCTCCCGCCGCTGCTCGGCGCCCGCAGCGCGCCGGTGCCGCAGAGCATCCTGCTGCAGTACATGGCCATCGCCGCCGTGGGTGTGCTGATCCACGTCTCGAGCGACGAGGCGCGGTGGCGCCGCTTCAAGGA
>JBJMNL010000206.1:0-30443 GCA_045804285.1 Gemmatimonadaceae bacterium | reverse complement strand
GTCGGCGCTGACATCGGGGTCTGGCATTCCTCCGACGGCGGGCAGAACTGGAACCCGTTGCAAAACGGGTTGCCCGATGCGCCCGTCTTCGATCTACAAATCCACCCGACCCAACGCCTGCTGCGCGCCGCGACCCACGGGCGGGGGGTCTTCGAGATCGCCCTGAATTGACGCTTCCGGTCTGGCGACTACCGCGCAGGGAATCATGCGCCGTTGCGCCGGGCCGCGGCGGTCCCGCTCAGGTCAGGCGCCGAGCGCCACCAATCCCGCCGCCACGGCGAGTAGAGTTGCCGACGGCCGACGCAGGTGCCGACCGAACCGCGTCAGCTTCTCCACGACGATGAGTGCGGTCAGCCCCGTCATCCACGAGAGGTCGGAGTGGCCGATGATGGTCATGACCAGCATGAGCGCCCAGCACGACGTCACGCACTGGCGGCCCTGCTGGAGAGCGAAGCGAGCGCACCCCGCATCCGCCCTGAGGCCCACGGGAGGGAGGGGCACGGTGCGTCCGCATCGGAACAGCGCCCGGCGTTTGACGCGCGTCAGCTGCCACCCACCGGCGGCGGCGAGCGCGAGCGCGAGCAGGATGCGGCCGTTGAGGCCGAGGGTCTGCCGCGCGGCGCGTTCGCCGGCGAGTGCGAGCGCGCCGAAGATCACCCATACCCCAAGAAAGACGGCGAAGTAGAGTGTCATCGCCCACTGGCGCCGCCGGCGGATGCTGTTCAACCCCACGTGCCGCACCGCCGGCAGGGTCGCAGGCGCCATCATGGCCACCGCCATGAGCGCCCAGTCGGCGAGCGCGGTGAGCGGGCCGCCAGACCCGTGCCGGGTGCCGTGCGCCGGACCGGCGGCGGACGATGGGTGGCTGAGGTCATGGCGGTCGTCGTGCGCGGGCGAGACGACGGCCGCGAGATCGCGACGAGCGTGACCGGCCACGTCGCCGCGCCGCCCCACGCCGGCCAGCAGCGCGGCCCAGGCGAGCGCAACGACGACCGTGATCCGCCACTCGGGCCGCCACTCCAGGGCCGCGGCGGCACGCATCCGGTGCGCGCGGACGTCGCACACCGGCGGTCGTCAGGCCACGAACAGGGCCACGCGACCGATCCGGACCGGCGCCACAGGAGCCGCCGCCTCGGCCTCTGCCTCCGGCGCCGGCGCTGCGCCCGGCGGAGGCAGTATCCGGATCGGCTCGAACGTGACCGTCACCGAGTCCGGGTCCCAGAGGTGCTGATCCCTGAGCCTCCTGACCGCATCGGTCGCGTCGAAGACGTACCGGAATCCGGGCGCGCCCTCGTGCGCCCGGTCCGGATCGTCCGCCGACTCGATCCCGAAGAGCGAGACGTTGCCGACATGCTGGCGGCGCTCCTGGCCCGGGTCCCCGCGCACGTCGAGGTACAGGGCGTACGCGACGCCGGGGTCACGCTCCGCCTCGATGTCGTCGACGCTGACCAGCACGCGGCTTTCGGCGTCGCCTGCGGCCGCGACCATGCTGCGTGCGCTCCTCGGCACCGTCAACTGCACGGATGCGCGGGTGCCCACGAGCTCGAGCGGCTCCTCGCTCGCGGCGGCGAGCTCGGGGGGACGTGGCGGCGGTACCGAGGCCATGATCAGTATCCTCGGGGACGGTACGGGTACATCATCATACACGTAGCCCAGCTGGGCGGCGGCGTCAACCACGTCGGCGCCCGAGAGCGTCACCCGAGCGCCGGTCTCGTCGAAGAAGACGAACGTCTGCGTGAGCCACGCCGCATCGCCGGGGTTCGCGCGGCCCCCCCCGAGCCCGAGCCACCTGCTCCACAGCCGGTCGATGTTCGCGTGGTGTAGCCAGAAGATGGGGTCGAGCGCCGCGCAGTTCGCGTCCGCCATCAAGCCGTCCTGACACGGACCGCCGCCCTGAGCTCCGCCGCCGATCAGGGAGTGCATGACGTTGTGCGGCGTCGATTCCAGCGCACCAATGGCATTGCCGATGTGGACCGGACCCGCCCTGCCGCCTCCGAAGCTCGGAAAGCCGGCGGCCGCGGAGAAGTTCGAGAGCGACATCGCGGCCGTGCTCGAGGTCGCGGTGCTCGGGACCTGCCCTCCGCCCATGAGAGCCGCGCTTCGCCGCGGCGGCGGCAGGAACAGCGGATTGGCGGTGCCGTCGGGGAGCGTCGGTGTCACGAACGCCGGCGGCAGCGTGTTGCCGGGAGCAGGCGTGTCGTAGTTCCAGTACGGCAGCGCGAAGTCCGCCGGGCCTCCCACGTCGACGACCGCCTTTCGGACGATGCGCTCGAAGTAGTACAGGTACATGCGGTGCCAGGGCAGGAAGAACCAGCTCCGGTGCTGGCAGGCATTCCACGTGGCGCCCGGCGGTGGCGCCGCGTACGACCCGTGCATCGCGGCCTGGTACGTCCAGCTCGTGGGGTCGGACGCCGGCCGTGCCTGCATCGCCCGTATCGCCCGGGCGTAGGCGAGCGTGATCGCGTCGAACGGGAGCGCCCCCTGGAGCGCCCAGGCTTCACGTCGCACGAACAGGACCGGACCGCCGCACAGCGCGCTCAGGCGCGACACCCCGGCACGGGTCATGGCGGCTCGAATGCCACCGCGCGGGTCGATGCCCCGGTTCTTCAGACAGCTCCGGAGAGAGAGGGAGGACGCCAAGGGAAATTCCTCCTCCGAACGTGCCGTCTGGCGGCTGTCGCGCTGCCGCGGACGGTCACCTCGGGACGGACGCGGCAGCGATCACTGTAGCGCCACCAGGATGGGAATGAGACCTCGCCCCGTGCCCAACGGGCGCAACGCCTTGCCGATGACCGCGCCGAACGCCTGACGCGGGTCGCCAGCCTTCATGGCGTGCCCGGACGTCGCCGACGTGGTGAGGAGGTCACCCACCTCGATCGCGCCGGCCACCGCGTCGACCTTGCAGAATACCTTACCGACGAGCGCCAGAGTCGCCCGATGCGCCTGACCATCCTTCCTGTCGAGCACAATGGCGGGTCTCTGATCGCCCGCGCCGGAGACGACACCGGCGACCCGCCTGTCGTAGGCGTTCGTGCACTCACGTAGCTCGCCGCCGTCATCGAACACCATCACCGTGCCCGGCTCCGCCGCCTCGTCCTCGGCGAGGGGGAACTGCTCGGCCACGTCCGCCTGAAAGAGAATGACGTCGCCCGCGACGGTGACGTTGCCCAGGGCCCGGAAGGTGCCAGCCGCCACCGTCAACTGCCCGTCGGCGTCGTTGATGATGCGCGTGTTGAAGTCCTGGGCGAGGCCCGAGAAGTGGAAGTCGATGTAGGGCGTCCCGGTGCCTGGCGTTCCGGGGTCCCCACCGAGCTCGATGCTCCCCCCCTGGTCGCGGGCGAGCCGACTGTCGTTCCCCCAGAGAATGTCCCCGCCCTCGACGTGAAGTCGTGCCTTGGGGGCGGTCGTCCCGACCCCGACGCTACCGTTAGGCGCGACGCGGATCGCCTCCACGGCCGTCGTCCTGATCGCCAGTGGCTGCCCGTCCGTCGTCCCGAGGTAGTTGGCGCCCGGGTTTGTGCCGATGTTGCCTGTGAGCTCCCATGGCATCGTTGGCTCTCCTGTCCCGTCTAGGACCGCGTCGGACGTCCATGAGGCGTATCGGGGGGATGCCGTTCCGTGTGGGGTGTTGCTCGATGCGGACCACGGTATCCGACACGCCTACACGTTCGCTCCATTGGTTCGGGCCGTCGGCGGCGGCAGTTCACCGGCGGTCCCGTCCCGCTCAGCCGGTCGTTCAGACAGCAGCTCCTTAAGCAGCTGGATCGCGCCGCCGATCCGCATCATCGTCTCGCGCAGGTACGTCCGTCGCTGCTCGACCTTCTCGAGCTCGACTTGCCCCACCTCGAGCTCCCTCTTCAAAAGGGCCAGACGAGCTCGCAATTGCTCCTGCATCGCTTGCTCCTCTTGTGCCCCCGTGCACCCGCTGGAGGGACGACCGCATTCATACCTTCGAGCCTGCTCGCTCGCCTCGCCGACCTTTCGCGTTCGTGGTGGGAAGGGCGTGTCGGACGAGGTAGTCACGCTCGGAGAGGTCACCTCGGAGCGCATCGCGCCGGAAGCCGATCCGGCCGTCCTGGCGTGGCGAGTTCGGTGGGGGCGTCGATCGCATGCTGCTCGCTCCCGGAGCGGTGCCAGGGCGCGTGCGGAGGTTGTCACGCGGCGGCGCGTACGATGACAATTCAGTGCCTCGGCGTGCGGGCCGCAACACCTGGCCGCGCCGCCTGTCCCACTTCGTGACAGCGAGAGCGCCGGCGGCCTGCCGCGCCGGGTCCTCCCGCTGCTCGCCCGGGAATCCTTCCTCGATCGATTCCGCCGGAAGGGGCGGCTCTCACCGATGCTCGCTCGGGTGCCGGTGCCCGTGATCGCGCGCCCGGAGGGGGGCCTCGCTCCTCGGCGCCATGCGGCACGCGCTCTCACCGGAGGCCGGCGCGGCGCGGTGAGGCCATGGAAGCACTCCTCGACTGCGCTTACCACAGCGGTTACAGCGGTCACGGAGGGGCACGGAGCTCATCCTCCGTGCCCCTCCGTGCCCCTCCGTGACCGCTGTGATTCCTGCCGTTCGGTGAGGCGAGAGTCGCTCTACTCTAGTTGAACAGGTAGCGGAGTCCCACCTGCGCGCGCCAGCGCGAGAGCAGGCTCGGGTCGTCGATGAACGTGTGCGAGGGGCCGGTGAAGTTGAACACCGGCGCGCCGGCGGCGTCGAACCTGGTCAGGCGCAGCGGCGAGGTGGCGGAGGCGTTCGCGACCCTGCGCACGCCCCAGCTCGAGTTGAGCAGGTTGCCGACGTTCAGCACGTCGAGGCTCAGCTGGAGCGCCTGCCGGCGCCCGCCTGCGCGCACGGCGAAGTCGTGCAGCACGCGCAGGTCGGCGTCGCTGTACCACGGGTTCAGCGCGCCGAAGCGCTCGGCGATCCGCCCGCGGTGCGTGCGCAGGTAGTGATCCTGCTCGATGAAGGCGTTCAGCCGCGTCCACTGCTCCTGCGGCGTCAGCGTGTTGCCGCCGGCGTCGACGTACGTGTCGAACTGGATCTCGCTGGCGTCGCGGGGGATGAGGATCAGATCATTCCCCGCCTGGCCGTCACCGTTGACGTCGCCGGAGTAGATGTAGGAGTAGCGGTTGCCGCCGGCGCCGGCGAAGCGGTTCCCCTGTCCGAGCTCCATGAAGACGCCGACCTGCGTCTTCATCGCGGCGGACCACTCCTTCGAGTACGTGGCCTCGCCGATGAAGCGGTGCCGCTGCCCGAACTCCGACCAGCTCAGCTCCGGGTTGTTCGGGTCGCCCCGCACGGGCTGGTTCTGCCAGAGCACGCTCGCGATCTCGGTGGACTTGAGCGCGTTCTTCGCGTCCGTGAAGCTGTGGCCGACCATCGCGCTCGCGCGCCTGCCGAAGCGCTTCCGCAGCTGCGTCGTCAGGTTGAACGAGTAGCCCTCGCTCGTGTTGTCGATGACGTAGATCCCGGCGCCGCCATCGGAGTTCAGCTCGTTGTTCCCGAACCCGCCGTAGTACGGCCGGCCATCGGGCGCCGGGAGATTTCTCACCGGTGCCACCAGGTCGGCGTTGCGCATGTAGACGCCGTTCAGGTCCTTGCCGTAGAGCAGCTCGAGCGTACCCAGCATGCTCCAGGGGAGCTGCTGGTCGACCGCGAGATCAGTGGTCCACACCTGCGGCCACTTGAAGTCGGGCGACATCGCGTTGAGGTCGAACGACTGCTGCAGCACCGCGCCCTTGCGCGTCGGGACCGGCGGGGCGGCGGGGTAGAGCTTGGGGTTCGCGCCGGGGTTGGAGATCACGTTGCCGATCCACACGAAGGGGACGCGCCCGGTGAAGACCCCCGTGCCGCCGCGAAGCTGCGTCTGCCGGTCGCCCACGGCGTTCCAGTTGAAGCCGACGCGCGGGGAGAAGAGTGGGCGCGTGCCCGGGAGGCGACTCTGGTCGACCGTCTCCGGCTGGCGATGCTCGTCGAGCGCCGAGAGCGAGCGCGAGAACGGGTTGTCCACCGGATGGGTGAGGTAGATCGGGAAGTCCGCGCGCACCCCGTAGGTGAGGCCCAGGCGATCGGTCACGAGGAGCTCGTCCTGCGCGTAGAGCGAGAGCTGGCCGACGTTGACCTCCTCGCCCTTGTACGGCCCGGTCCCGATCAGCTTGCGGAAGTCGATCTGGTTCGGGTTGCTCGGGTCCGTCGCGGCGAAGAAGTCGTCCAGCGACGCGAACGTCGTTCCGATTCCGGTGGTGTAGGGGAGGAAGAAGACGCCGTTGCGGAAGATGTTGAACGCGTTGAAGAACGAGAACGACTCGAAGTTCGAGCCGAACGTGAACGTGTGCCGTCCCCGGTAGACGCTCACGTTGTCGGTGAGCTGCCACACGTCCTGATCGAGAATGTTGTGGATCGAGAACGGCTCGTGCCCGAGCGTCGTGTAGGTGACCCCCCCCTCGCCGATCTCGATCGTCGGGAAGGGCTCGCTGAACGGCTCGCGAAAGTCGCGGAAGCGGTTGTAGCTCGCGAAGAAGCGGTTGGCGAAGCGGCTCCCGCGGCTGTTCGCCTCGAGCGCGAACGAGTGCAGCTTGTTGTGGATGGCGTAGCCCGACTTCTGGAACGGCAGGCTGCTCTCGTTGGGACCGCGCCCGGTGTTGCCGAAGCTGAGCACGAACGGATGCGGCGGCAGGTCGCGCATGGCATCCAGTCCGTTGTACCGGAACGACACGTTGTTGTCGGCGTTGACGTTCCAGTCGAGCTTGAGGAGCAGCTTGTTGTTGTCGGTCTTGTTGATGTACCCCTCGTACGAACCCGGATCGTAGTCGTACGCCTGGATCATCCGGGTGCGGATCGAGTCCATGATCTGCGCCTGGACGCGCGAGATGCCGAGTCCACTGTTGCTGCGGCTGGCGACGAAGTTCGAGCCCGGGTCGTCGGTCCGCTCGATCTCCGCGTTGGCGTAGACGAAGAGCTTGTCCCGGATGATCGGGCCGCTGGCCGCGACGCCCGACTGGACGAAGCGGAGGCTCGGGTCGGCGACGACCTTGGAGCCGCTCACCTCGTTCCCCTGCAGGGCGTCGTTGCGCACGAAGGTGTAGACGGAGCCACGCAGCTCGTTCGTCCCGCTCTTCGTCACGGTGTTGACGTTCGCGCCGGTGAACCCTCCCTGGCGCACGTCGAAGGGGGCGATGGCCACCTGCACCTGCTCCACGGCGTCGTACGGCACGGGCTCGGCGTTCGCCTGCCCGCCGGGCGCCGGGTCGTCGAGGCCGTACGGGTTGTTGAAGTACGAGCCGTCGACGGAGAGGTTGTTGTACAGCCAGTTGCGGCCGCCGAAGCTGAAGTTGCCGTCGCTGCGCGGGTCGACGCGCGTCAGGTCGCGGGTGCTCCGCTTCACCGAGGGGAGGAGCGCCGTCTCCTCCGGGCTGACGATCGTGGCCGCGCCGGTGCGGCCGCTGTTGCGCACCGGATCCCGGTCGGCGACGACGTCGACCCCTTGCAGCTGTACCGCCTGCCGCGGGAGCCGGAAGTCGAGCCGCAGCGTCTGCCCGAGGCTGAGGAAGACGTCCTCCTCCGTCCGCGGCTGGTAGCCGACCATTCTCGCGCTCACGCGGTACGGTCCGCCGACGCGCATGTTGGGAATGCTGTACGTCCCGCCGGAGCGGACGGTCGCGCGGTACAGCGTGCCGCTCGACACGTGCACGGCGGTGACGGTGGCGCCCGCGAGCGGCGCGCCGTCCTCGCCCGTGACGATGCCGTTCATCGCCGACGTGGTGACGCCCTGTGCGGCGAGTGCCGCGGGCGCGGCGAGCGAGGTGAACAGGAGCAGCAGCCGGCTGGCGTTACGGCGGAGACAGAACGCACGCATTCCCGCATCTCTCCTCGACAGGGCTCGGACGTCGAGCGGGTGGGGCGGCAGCGCAACGTAGAGGCCGGCATCGGCCGAGGGTCAACGTTACAACTCGTTTACATGACGTCAAGGGTGAGGCCCCGCCCGGTGACCGCGGTCGAACGGCCATCGCCCGCCGCCCTCGCGGCCGAGGAGCGGGAGCAGCGGGTGACTTGGCGCCGCCTGATGCTCCCGCCGCCGTCTCCGGCGCTACGACTCGACCTTCACGTGCCCGACCATGCCGAGCGCCGCGTGCGGGTCGCACTGGAAGTAGTGGGTCCCAGGAGCCCAGTTCACCTTCACGTCGATGGTCTGTCCGGGGAGCTGGAGCATGCGGTGGGGGAGGGGAGGCGCTGAAGGCGCCGTCGCGCCATTGACGCCCGGGCCGAGCGAGCGAACGTTCATCGAGGACCCTTAGGAGCGAGTCCAGTGGTGAGCTGCTGCCAGTGCGAGGGGATCGAGCGCGAGTTCGGCGACAAGAGAGCGCGCAAGGAGCTGCGGCGGCTCCGCCGCCGCGGGCCGATCCGAACCACGAAGCTGCTGATCGAGGCGTTGCGAGCGGAGGGTGTCTCGGGGGCCTCGCTCCTCGACGTCGGCGGCGGGGTCGGAGCCGTGCACCACGAGCTCCTCGATGCCGGCGCGGGCGACGCCGTGCACGTCGACATCTCGCCGGCATACCTCGACGCGGCGAGCCACGAGGCGGCGCGGCGCGGTCACGTCGGGCGCGTGCGATTCGTGCGCGGCGACTTCGTGGCGGTCGCGGACGAGGTCGGCGCCGCGGACGTCGTCACCCTCGACAGGGTGATGTGCTGCTATCCGGACATGGAGCGGCTGGTCGACCGGTCGGCGGAGCGGGCGCAGCGGCTCTACGGTGCGGTCTACCCGCGCGATGCGTGGTGGGTGCGCACGGGCGCCGCGGTCACCAATGCCTTCCTTCGCGTCCGCCGCACGGACTTTCGCTCCTACGTGCACCCGCCCGCGGCGATCGAGGCGCGCCTGGCCGGTCACGGCTTTGAGCGGCGATCCGCCAGACGGACGCTCGTCTGGACCGTCGCCGTCTACGCCCGCCGCGGATCGGCGTGACCGCCGTCGGGCTGACGAACAGCCCCAAGTAGACGGGGCGGATCCAGCAGGAGGATTTGCAGTCCTGAGACTGAACCGCCCCGGATTTGCTGGCGACGCGGAACGTTGGAGCCTCAGGCTGCGGGTTGCATGACCTGAGGGGCTGCCGAGAGCGCCGCCCGTGAGCTGGGCGGGCGCGCCGCGGCCGCGAGCGCGTCGAGTGCGGCCGCCGCTGCTGCGCTGGGCGGTCGACGGCCCTGCTGACCGCTCCGCCCTCGTCCAAGGTGTTGTCGCGCGAGGACTTGCTCCGGGAGGCCGGCTACCCCCGGGGTGGCGGGTCCCTGCCCCCGACTGCACCGTACTGACGATGCCGAGACGAGCGGACGCGCGCCGCGGGATTCCCCTGTCGCCACTCGCTCGTCCTGATATCGACCCCGCGTCGGCACGTGACGATGTCCACGCCGTCGCGCACCAGAGCGTCCCTCCCGAGCGCCCCGGCCCATGCGCGCCCTCCGCTTCGCGTCGCTCCCCGCCCTCCTCCTGCTCGCCACGCAGGTAGCGACGGCGCAGGGCGCCTCCCCGCTGCGCGTCATCCGCTCTACGCCGGGCGCCGACGCCGGCCCCTCCGCCACGATCAGCGTCACCTTCGACCGCCCGGTCGCCGGCTCGCTCGACCGGAGCGTGGACCCGGGGAAGATCCTCACTGTGACGCCAGCCGTCCCGGGGCGCCTCGAATGGCGCGACCCGGTGACGATCCGCCTCGTCCCGAGCGCCCCGCTGGCGTCGGCCACGACCTACACCGTCACCGTCGCGAACGGCTTCGCGGCGATGGACGGCAGCTCCCTCGCCGAGCCCCATCGCTTCACCTTCCGCGTGCGGGGGCCCACGCTCCTCACGGGCACCCCCGTCGGCCTCGGCGCGCCGCACAGCGGCGTGCGCGTCGCCCCCGACCAGCGGTTCGCGCTCGTCTACAGCGCCCCGGTGGACCTCGCGCGCCTCTCCTCGGCCGTGTTCCTCGAGTTCGCCGCCTCGTGCACTCCGCAGCGCGTCGTCCCACTCCACGCCACCGGCCAGCGTCCGCTCGGCGACGGCGACGACTGGCGCCTCCGTCAGAGCGGCGACGAGCGCATGGCGCGCGGCGACGACACACTCCGCCGCGTCGTGCAGCTCGTCCCGCAGGCCCCCTTGCCGCGCGGCTGCGCGGCTGACCTCGTGGCGCCCAAGGAGCTCGCCGCCGACGCCTCGCGCGACAACGTGCGCTGGCCCTTCGTCACCTACGGCGAGCTGCGCCTCGTGAAGCTCACCTGCGCGGGCGAGAGCGAGGCGTGCCCCGTCGGCCCGGTCACGGTGGAGTTCAGCACTCCCGTGAAAGGCGCCGAGGTCCAGCGCCGCATGAAGCTCCTCCCCGAGACGCCCTTCGTCGTGCGCGACACGGCGGAGGAGTCCACGCGGTGGACCCTCGAGGCACGCCTGCACCCGCACACCGGCTACGCGCTCGTCGCCGACACGGCGATGCGCGACGTCTTCGGGCAGCCGGTGCGCGGGAACCCCGCGCTCGGCTACAGGACCACCGGCTACGGCTCGGCCGTGAACTACGCGTTCGGCAGCCTGGTCGTCGAGCGCGACTTTGGCGCGCTCTCCACGCAGCACATCAACGTGGACACGCTCGTCGCGCTCGTCGCGCCCGTGCCGGACAGCCTCGAGGCCGCCGTGCTCGCGCGCGTCGGCTGGCGTCAGGACAGCATCTGGAGTCGGCTCGCGCGGGGCGCGACGCTGCGGCGCGTCCCCGTGCGCAACGTGCCCGACCGCGTCGCGTCCACGAACGTGCCGCTCTTCGCGGAGGATGCTTCGCTTCGCCCGGGGCAAGTGGGGCGCACCGGGTCGCTGCTCGCCGTGAAGATCGTGGGTCGCGCCGGCACCCGGCTGGTCGGCGGCGACAACCCGATCGCGCTCGTGCAGGTGACCGACCTCGCGGTGCACGCGCGCGTCGGCGCCGCCGAGGGCGCGGTGTGGGTGACGGGCGTCAGCGACGGCCTGCCGCGCGCCGGCGCGACGGTGCGGCTCCACGACGACGACGGGCGGCTCCTCGCCACCGCGCTCACCGACGCGCGCGGCCTCGCGCGCCTCGCGTGGCGCACGCGCGCCGTCGGCGACGCCGACCACGAGGACGGGTACCGGCAGATCGAGGGCTACGTCAGCGCCACGCTCGGCGCCGACCGTGGGGTGGCCGCGCTCAACAGGTGGGACCCGGACCTCTCGCCCTGGCGCTTCGACGTCGGCTCGGCGTGGGGCGACGAGCGCCTCCCCGTCGCGGGCGCGGTGTTCACGGAGCGCGGCATCTACCGCCCGGGAGAGCGCGTCCACGCCAAGGCGATCGTCCGCGACGGCCCGCTCGGCGCCCTGCGTGTGCCGGCGCGGGGGGACTCGGTGAAGTGGATCTTCCGCGCCCGCGAGGACGAGGCGTGCGACGAGGGACGTGAATGTGGCGTGCTGCGCCAGCGCACGGTGCCGCTCTCGGCGTTCGGCACGGCGGACCAGTCGCTCGAGCTGCCGCAGGGTGCTCCCGTCGGCACGTACGCGCTCGCCATCCAGGTGAAGCGGCAGGGGAAGTGGCGCTCCGTCGCCAACACCTCCTATCGCGTCGCCGAGTACCGCCCGCCCGAGTTCCTCGTGGAGCTGCGCGCCGACAGCGGGCCGAGGTTCCCCGGCGACCGCCTGACGGCGACGGCGCAGGCGCGCTACCTGTTCGGCGCGAAGATGGGGCGCGCCGGGATCCAGTGGATGGCCCGCAAGCGCGCGCTGGGCCCGTGGGAGTTCGAGGTGCCCGGCACCGACGGCTGGTACGTCGGCGACGGCGCGTCGTGGTGGGACGAGG
Source organism: Gemmatimonadaceae bacterium (assembly GCA_045804285.1). Taxonomy (GTDB): domain Bacteria; phylum Gemmatimonadota; class Gemmatimonadetes; order Gemmatimonadales; family Gemmatimonadaceae; genus DATMHT01. The sequence goes on along the minus strand of JBJMNL010000206.1, from coordinate 18,641 downwards.
ACGGCGAGAGCGAGTCGGGCGACGAGGTCTTCGATACGCGCACCGACACGCTCGACGCGCTCGGCGAACGTACGCTCACCCTCGCGCTGCCCGAGCCGACGCGCGGGCGGCCGACGCGGGTGGTCGTCGAGGCCGCGGTGACCGACGTGAACCGCCAAGTGGTGAGCACGAGCGCCGCGACGATCGTGCACCCCGCCGCCTTCTACGTCGCCGCGCGGCCCCTCGGCGACGACTACTTCTGGAAGACCGGCTCGACCCGGTCGATCGCCGTGATGGCGGTGCGACCGTCGGGCGAGCGCGTGGACGGCGTCCGCGTCCGGGGCGCGCTCGTGCGGCGCGAGTGGCACCAGGTGCGCCGCGAGCGCGGCGGCGTCGAGGAGACGGTCGGCGAGTGGGTGTCCGACACCGTCGCGCGCTGCACGGTGACGACCGCTGGCGACGGGGAGACGTGCCAGTTCACGCCGACCAAGGGCGGGATGTACATCGTGCGCTTTACCGCCACCGACGCGAACGGCCGGCGCGCGACGACGAGCCTCGAGCGGTGGGCGGCGGGTGCCGGCTGGGTGCCGTGGAGCGACGAGACGCAGTTCAAGATGGACGTCGTGCCCGACAAGAAGCGCTACGCCGTGGGTGACACCGCCACGGTGCTGCTGGCGTCGCCGTTTACGGACGCCGAGGCCTGGGTGACGGTGGAGCGCGAGGGGATCATCTCGCAGCGTCGCATGCGCCTCACGTCGGGCTCGACGACGCTCAAGCTCCCGATCACCGAGGCGTACGCGCCGAACGCCTACGTCTCGATCATCGTCGCGCGCGGCCGGAGCGCGAAGCCCGGGCCGGCCGACGACCCCGGCCGGCCGACGATCCGCGTCGGCTATGCCGAGCTGCGCGTGACGCCGGAGGTGAAGCGCCTCGCGGTCACGCTCGCCCCGGAGCGCGCCGGGTACCGGCCGGCGGACTCCGCGCGCGTGCGGGTGGCCGTACGCGACGCGCGCGGCCGCGGCGCGCGGAGCGAGGTCGCGCTCTGGGCGGTGGACGAGGGCGTCCTCGCGCTGACTGGCTACAAGACCCCCGATCCGATCGATCTGATCTACCGCGCTCGCGGGCTCGGGATGCGCCTCGCGAGCAACCTCACCGCGGTCGCGCCGCAGGTGCCCGAGGGGGTGAAGGGCCGGCGCGAGCCGGGCGGTGGCGGCGGGGCGGCCGGCGCCGACGTGCTCCGCTCGCGCTTCCAGACCACCGCCTTCTTCATCGGCACCGTGGTCACCGACGCGAACGGGGACGCCGTCGCCGTCGCGAAGCTGCCCGACAATCTCACGACCTTCCGCCTCATGGCCGTCGCCGTCACCGCCGGCGACCGCTACGGCAAGGGCGAGTCGTCGCTGCTCGTCACGCGGCCGCTCGTCGCGCGCCAGGCGCTGCCGCGCTTCGTGCGCCCCGCCGACGCCTTCACCGCCGGCGCGGCGATCAACCGTCGCGACGGAACGGAGGCGAGGGTGAAGGTCACCGCCGAGGCGACCGGCGTGCGCCTGCGCGGCAGCAACGAGCGCGAAGTCACCCTCGCCGCGTCGCGCGGCACGGAGGTGCGCTTCCCGTTCACGGCGCAGCGCACCGACAGCGCGACCTTCCGCTTCGACGTCACCGACGGGACGAACGCGGACGCCGTGCGCGTCACGCTCCCCGTGCGCCCCGACCACCACCCGCAGGCGCAGACGGTCGCCGGAGTGCTCCGCGATTCGGCCACCGTCGAGCTCTCGCTCCCCGAGGGGCTGGACCTCGCCCGCTCCCGGCTCTCGCTCAACGTGGGCACGTCGCCGCTCGCGACCGTCCGCGGCATCGGCGCCTCGCTGCATGTCTACCCGTACTACTGCACGGAGCAGGTGATCAGCACGGCGCTGCCGCTGATCGCCCTCTACCGCGCGCAGCGCGCCGGCGCCCAGATCGTGCTCCGGAGCGACGCGCGGGGCGACATCGAGCGGGCGGTCGACATGCTGAGCCGCCGGCAGCGCGAGGACGGCGGCATCGGCTACTGGTCGCCCAGTGACTGGACGACGCCGTGGCTCAGTGCGTACGCCGGCATCACGCTGCTGGACGCGCGGCTCGCGGGGGTCACCGTGGATACTCTCGTGCTGTCCCGGCTGGAGACCTACCTCCGGCAGAACCTGCGCGGCGAGGGCACCGCCACCGTGACCGCGGTGGCGTACTGGCAGGATCGGCGCGAGACGCGGCTCCGGGACCAGGTGGCCGCCGCGGACTTCCTGAGCCGTCTCGGACGCCCCGAGGTCGCCGGGGAGAACGAGCTGCTCCGCTCCGCCGCGCAGCTCACGCTCGAGGACCGCGCCCGCCTGGCGGAGACGCTCGCCCGGCGGCGGCAGACGGCCGAGGCGCGCCGGCTGATGGAGCCGACGTGGGCGCTCGTCCGCGTCGAGGGCACGCGCGCGGTGCTCGCCGACACGACGCGCGCGCCGTTCTACTTCTCTTCGGACATCCGCCCGTACGCGCGCATCCTCATGGCGACCCTCGCCGTGGACCCGGGACACGCGCTCGTCGGGCCGCTCGTCGAGACGCTCGCCCAGCAGGGGCGCGCGGACCGGACGGGGTGGCTGTGGAACACGCAGGACTACGCGTCGGCCGTGACGGCGCTCGAGCGCTACGACCGCGAGCGCCGGGCCGCGGGTGAGCGCACCATGCGCGTGAGCGCGGGCTCGCGCGTCGTGCTCCAGGGCGCGACGGGCGCCGGCGCCGGGCGCGACACGACCGTCGCGCTGGCGGAGCTCATGGAGGGCGGGGCGGGCGCGCGCACGCTGCGGCTGTCGCTCTCGGCGGGCCCGGGGACGGGCGCCGTCTTCTACTATCTGACTGTGACCGAGGTGCCGGTGGCGGCGCCGGTCACGCCGGTGGACCGCGGCATCCGGGTGGAGCGCTGGTACGAGCGCTTCGACACCGGTGCGCCCGTGACGAGCGTGGCGGAGGGGGATCTCGTGCGCGTCCGGCTCCGGATCACGGTGCCGGCGACGCGCTATTTCCTCGTGCTCGACGACCCGCTCCCCGCGGGGCTCGAGGCGGTGGACCTGAGCCTGCGCACCGCGTCGGCGATGCCGGGGCCGGGCGCGAAGGCCGGCGCCGAGGAATCGGATCACGAGGAATCGGATCACGAGGAGGAGGAGTCGGACGACGACGCGCCGCGCTGGGGCTACGGCTCCTGGGACTCGGGCTGGTGGTCGCCCTTCGACCACCGCGAGCTCCGCGACGACCGCGTGGTCTACTCCGCGTCCTACCTCTGGCCGGGCACCTACACCGCGGCGTACGTCGCGCGGGCGACGACCGCGGGCACCTTCGTGAAGCCGCCCGCGCACGCGGAGGAGATGTACAACCCCGCCGTGTCCGGCCGCAGCGACGGGGGCACCTTCGAGGTGAGGCAGAAGACGCAGTGAGCGATGGCGTGGAGGAACGCGGGATGACGGACCCGGCTTCGGCGCGGCGCTGGCGGCGCCGTCGGCGCAGGGTCGCGGCGATCTGCGCCCTGACGCTCGCGCCCGTCGCGGCACTCGCGGCGTGGGTGAGCCTGCCACTGCCGGCGTCGCTCGTGTCGCACGACGGGACGGGGCAGGGCGTGACGATCGAGGACCGGCACGGCCTCGCGCTCCGCTCCACCCGCGCGGCGGGCGGCGACCGGGCGCGCTGGGTGCCGTACGACGAGCTGGACCCTGACCTCATCAACGCCTTCGTCGCGACCGAGGACCGGCGCTTCTGGGAGCACGCCGGCGTGGACCTGCGCGCGGTTGCTCGCGCGGCGTGGGACGGCGCGCGCGCCGGACGCGTCGTGTCGGGTGCCTCCACGATCACGATGCAGCTCGCGCGGCTCGTGCGGCCCGCCGAGCGCGACTGGGGCGGCAAGCTCGCGCAGGCGCTGTGGGCGCTGCGGATCGAGCGCCACCTGAGCAAGCAGCAGATCCTCGAGCAGTATCTCAACCGCGTGCAGCTGGGGCAGGCGACGGTCGGCGTCGGCGCCGCCTCGTCGCTCTACCTGCGCACCTCAGCCTCGGAGACGAGCATCGGCGACGCGGCGCTGCTCGCCGGGATCGCGAGCGCGCCCTCGCGCGACAACCCCCACGTCTCGCCGCGCCGGGCCCGCGCGCGCCGGGCCACCGCGCTCGCGCGCATGGAGCGGCTCGGCTACGCCTCGCGCGAGGATGCGGCGCGCGCGCGCGCGGAGCCGCTCGCTCCACGGGGGGGCGCGCCCGCGTTCCTCGCGCCGCACTTCACGACGCGCGTGATCGGCTGGCACGGCGACGCTGGTGTCGCCGCCGGCGCCACCCTGCACACGTCGCTCGACCTCGGGCTGCAGACTGAGCTGGAAGCCGAGGTGCGCCACACCGTGGCCGTGCTGGCCGACCGAGGGGTGGAGCAGGCGGCGCTGGTCGTGCTGGACAACGAGACGGGTGAGACCCTCGCATGGGTGGGCTCCCCCGACTTCTGGAGCGCGGACGACGGACAGACGGACATGGTGGTGTCGACACGCCAGCCCGGGTCGGCGCTCAAGCCGTTTCTCTACGCCCTCGCGCTGGACCGCGGCTACACCGCCGCGACCGTGCTGCCCGACGTTCCGAAGACTTACGCGACCGCGACGGGCGGCTACCAGCCGCGCAACTACGACCGTCGCTTTCGCGGGCCCGTGCGCGCGCGCGAGGCGCTCGCGAGCTCGTACAACGTGCCCGCGGTGGAGCTGGCCGAGCGACTCGGCACGCCCAGCCTGCTGCACACCCTGCGACTGGCGGGCTTCACCTCGCTCGAGCGCGACGCCGAGCACTACGGGCTCGGCCTGGCGCTCGGCAACGGCGACGTGACGCTGATCGAGCTGGCGAACGCGTACCGCGCGCTAGCCAACGGCGGCGTGTGGCGCCCGTGGACGTGGCGCGCCTTGCCGGACAGGGGAGCCCTGCAAGAGACGACCTCGCGCCGCGTCGTGAGCCCGCTCGCGAGCGCGATCGTGCTCGACATACTGAGCGACCCCGCCGCGCGCATCCCGGGCTTCGGCCGCGCGACGCCGTTCGACTTCCCCTTCCCGGTGGCGGTCAAGACCGGCACGAGCCGCCACTTCACTGACAACTGGGCGGTGGGCACGTCGCGGCGCCTCACTGTCGCGGTCTGGGCGGGCAACTTCAGCGGCCGGCCGATGGAGGGGGTGAGCGGCGTGAGTGGCGCCGGTCCGCTGCTGCACCGAGCGATGATGCTCGCCGCGCGCCGGTACCCGCCGGGGACGCTGACGACGCCCGCGGAGGCAGGCGCGGTGGCCGTGCCGGTATGCCGCCTCTCCGGGATGCGCGCGACCGACGAGTGCGAACGACTGACGGAATGGTTCGCGCCTGGGACCGAGCCGCACGCGCCGGACGACTGGGAGCGCGGCGGGCGCGTGCGGCTTCCCGACGAGTACGCCGCTTGGGCGGCGAGCGCACTGCACCCGGCGGCCGGGGTCGGGGCGGAGGACGAGGCGACCGCGCGTGCGATGCTCGCGGGGGTGGCACCGGCGGGGCCCCCCGCGCGCGAGGGCCACTTCCGCATCGTGTCGCCGCTCGACGGCGACCGGTATGCGGTACCGGCCGGCGTGCCGGGCGCCTACGCGACGATCGCGCTGCGCGCCGCGGGGCGCGGTGCGGAGCGAGTGCGCTGGTTCGTGGACGAGCGGCCGTGGCCGCGCGAGCGCTGGCCGCTCACGCCGGGTGCGCACGTCGTGCGGGCGCATCCCGCGACCGGGGAGGCGCAGTCGGTCCGCATCGTGGTCGACTCGCCGTAGCGCGGTGCCGCATACGGCGGCTCGTCAGGCGGCGGGCCAGAATCGCGCTCGTGCCGGCCGCTCGGCTCAGCGAGCGCGCCGCATCGGCGACGCCGTAGCGATGCACGCTCGCGTAGGCGCCTCAGGGCCCAGGCCGCGTGCTGGCGACTGGCTGAAGGCGCGGCCGAACAGCTCCTGCGTCATGTCGAGCGGGTCACGGGTGCGCGTCCGCGCACCTTTCCCGGCGCGTGCCTCACAGCCTTCGATACCGTCGCTGTGGCAGTGCGGACACAGGGGTCCAGGCCCTACCCGGGAGCGAGTCTCATAGCGCGATGGTACGACCAGACTGGCCGAGTCCTCGCAGAAGAGACCCGAACGATCCATCCGTCGGGTACCTTTGAAGACAACGCGTTCTACGCATTCAACACCAGCGGATGGATGGCTGGCACGTATCAAGTAGCGATCTATTTAGATAGAGTTCTTGTCGCCAGAGACACTTTCATGATGCGATGCAGCGCTCGTTCTCCCGAGGACCTTGGGCAGTGTGAGCAAGCTGGCACCCTTCGATCGTATGCACGCTTCATGACGTACAATCCTGCTCTACAGCATCGTCCGCATCTGTCAGTGAACAGTATTGAGGGCACAGCGGTGGTAGAGCCACACGGCGTGTGCGATGACCGCGGCGGGGAAGCGGTGGCGGTGGTGATGGCCAGGGCGATCTGGCATGCGGGGCGAGTGGCAGGGGAAGTGAGCTGAGGCGCGCCCGGGATCTGCACCCGCCGCGTTTACTTGATCAGAGCCCCCCGTGCGCATCGCCTGCGTGCCGCCCGCCGCAGACGCGTGCCAGTGCGCGGCCTCGCTCGAACTGGCGGGGAATCTCGAGCGGCGCGGCGCGTTCGCTTGCTCACGCCCTTGCTCACGGCGGCGGATGCTGACGGTCGCCGTGCGCGTGCCGGGGGGTGCCGACCCCACTCGCTCGGTGGTCGTGACGCTGGAAGGCGATGAACTCGTGCACCGCCGCGAGGGCCTCGGGGTCGCGCGTGGTGATGCGCACCTCGCCGCCGTGCGGCAGGTCGCGAGCGACGTAGGTGACCGCGCCGCGCTTCGCCGCCATCACCGCGGTCCCTGGGACCTGCTGCATGTGCACGAACGCCGGCGTGCGGAAGTCGCCCGCGGCGAACGCCGCGGCGATGGCCCGCAGGTGCCGCCTGATCTGCGCCACCCCGACCGAGTCGTCGACCGCGCGTTGCAGCACGATGCGACCGCCGTCCGGCAGCGCATCGAACTGGTGGACCGACGTGGACTGATCGACGCCCATCCCGCGCGCGTCGGCGCCGCGCGCCTGCACCGCCGCGAACGCGCTGTCGGCGCTCCCGCCGGCGCCCCGTGTCGCGCGGGGCCTCGGCGGGTGGCGCGTCGGGGGCGCGGGGGACGCCGTCTGCGCGCCCGCGCTCGCCGGCGGGAGCGCGAGGAAGGCCGGCAGGACGGCCGGGAGCACGAAACGCCCGACGCGGGAGCGGAGTGAGGTGAATCGTCGCATGATGGTCACGGTCCTTGGGTGAGGAAGCAGGAGCCCAGCGCGCGAGCGGCCCGACACCGACGCAACCTGATGCGACGCAAGCTGGCGCCTTGCCCATGCGCGCGAAGGAACCGAGGTTCCATCCCATGCCGACGCCTGCCGATACGGTGCTCCCGGACCTGCCGCTCTTCCGGCACCTCACCCCGGGGGCCCGCCGGATCCTGGCGGCGGCGCCGCGGCGTCGCTTCCGCCGCGGCCAGACGCTGTGGGTCGCCGGGGCCAGCGCGCAGGGGCTCGCGGTCGTCCTCACCGGTCGCGTGCGGGTCGTGCGCGCCCCCGGCGGGCGGCAGTACGGCGTGCACACCGAGGGGCCGGGCGGCACGCTCGGCGAGGTGCCCTTCTTCGGCGGCGGGCGGTACCCGGCGACGGCGATCGCGACCGAGCCGACCATGTGCCTCCTGCTCGACCGCCCGACGCTCGCCCGGGCCGTCGCCGCCGACCCCGAGCTGGCGTTCCGCTGGCTCGGACGACTCGCCGGGCGCGTGCGCCGGCTCATCGAGCGGCTGGACCAGCAGACCGCGCGGACGGTCGAGCAGCGCCTGGCGGAGCTCATCCTCGCCCGCCACGCCGCGGCGGTAGGGGAGCCGTTCGCGCTCGCGGCGACGCAGGCGGAGGCGGCGGAGGAGCTGGGCACGGTCCGCGAGGTCCTCGTGCGCGCGCTCCGTCGATTCCGCGAGGCCGGTCTCCTCGCGAGCCCGGCGCGCGGGCGCTACCTGGTCCGGGATCAGCCCGGCCTCGCCCGCATCGCCGCCTCGTAGGCTGGGGGGTCGGAGGCGGGCGGGAGTCCTCGCGCAGCGGCCGGCGCGGCCGGGCCCCTCACGTCCAACAGCGGGTAACGAAATGGGCATTCCGTCCGCGGCGCGAAGCCGCGATCCCGGCGGCGCCTGCGCGGCGCGTGGCGCGCGCCGCCTCCAGCGTCTCCCGCTGCGAATCGGCGCCGGGCGGCTCCTCGACGAAGTCGACGTGGCCGCCCGCGGGGGCCTGGCGGAAGACGGCGGTCAGTCCCGCGACGTCATTCCGCCCGGACGGACAGCGCGTGCCGGAAGACGTCGAGGGGATCCCATCGCGCCTTGACTCGCTGCAGGCGCGGATAGTTGGCCTTGTAGTAGAGCGTGTGCCAGGGCACGCCGGACGTGTTGAGCGCCGGATCGGCGAGGTCGACGTCGGGGTGGTTGATGAACGCGCCGTCGCACCGCTCCCCCGGCACCGGCACGCCGCCGCTCTCCGCGAACAGGTCGCGGTAGAATCCGCGCACCCACGCCAGGTCGCGCTCCGCCTCGCGCGGATCGAGCCACCGCGCGTGGCAGGCGACGTCGAGGATCGAGTCGCGCTGCGCCGACGCGGTCGCGTCGGGCGCCACGCCGTTGACCCGGCCGCCGTACGTCGCCATCCCCAGGACGCCGCCCATCACGTGATCGGTGCGCGTCAGCCAGTCGTACACGACGTCGATCTGGCCGTCGGTGAGCCGCTTGCGGAGCAACGCGTCCTTCCCCTTGGCGCTCACCCCGCCCGGCGGCATGGCGAAGAGGTCGGGAAAGGGGTTCAGCGCGAACTCGAGCCACGACATGCGCGTCGGCTCCCCGCCCGCCGGCGCACCGACGCCCTCCGCCAGCGCCGCCAGGTGGTCGTCGATCAGCCGCGCGGCGCCGTCGCCGGCCGTGCTCACGCCGCGGGTGACGATCGTCCCGAGCTGCCGGCGGTGGACCATGACGAGCGTGAAGAGCGCGGCCGCGGGCGCGTCGGCGTTGCGCTCGCACCATTCGCCATGGTTCCGGCGTCGCACGTCGTCGGTCGGTCGCAGCGTCGTCATCGTATTCTCTGGCTGGGGAATCGTGTGGTCACCCCATTTGACGGCGCGCGGGGTCGAAACTCATCGGTGCTGGGCCGGTCGATGCGAATGGGGGCATAGGCCCCTCCAGATGGGTCCTACACACTCCGCATGTGTTCTGCCTCTGTACTTAGTGGGCTGCGTTAGGGGTACGCGGGCACTTGGGCGCGAGTGGTGCGGGCGGGAGGCGGCTCCCGTACTGGATGCGATGTGGCGTCTCACGTCCGACTCACCGCGCCGGCCTTGATGACGGCTCACGCCGTGATTCGACGGTGGCCAGCAGCGCTTCTTCCAGATCGAGATCCCGCTCGAGGCGGTGGAGCGCGTCATCGATGAACAGGACCAGCGCCGTCACGCCCCCGCGGCGCAGCAGGAGGTCTTCGTCCCACCCCGTCCGGCCACATCGCTGGTGCACGCGTCGCGGTCACACTCTCCCCCATCGCGGCGGCGCATGTCACCGGCAGGCCGCGTCGCGCGCATTGGACATCGTGAGAAAGGTGATGCTCACCGGCGCGAGCGCGACGCGGCCCGCCGGCACCCGTGCGCCCTCCAGCGCGGGGATCGCGTCGCCGGCGCCCAGGGCGAGCTCCCGGCCGTTCAGTTGGACGTGCGTGTCCTCGAGCGTCGGCGCGGTCAGCGTGTAGCGCTCCGCCGCCATCGGTACGTCCAGCGAGGCGGGTTCGGTGCGGCTGGTGTTGATCGCCACGAGCGTCACGCCTCCGGGGTGCCCGCGCAGGCATTGCGCGTAGAGGTGCAGTCCCGGCCGCGACGGGCCGGCGTCGAGGACCGTCGTCCCCATGAGGCGGCGCCACAGCAGCGCGGCCCAGTAGTTCGGCCGCGGCGCGAACGTGGCCTGGTCGAGGAGGCCGTATTCGCTCGACGCGAGCGTGTTGTGGAAGAGGGCGCTCACGCTGTGCTTGGCCAGCCGGCCGAGGTCGTCGACGAAGCGGAAGGTGTCGAGAAACGTGGACGCCCACGGGTTGCCGCCGCACGCCGCGTCGGCGAGCTCCGTGATCCATACCGGCTTGCTCGGTTGGAATCGATCGCGGATTCCCGCGACGTAGTACGCGAAGCTCCGGTCCGCGCGCGAGAGCCACTCCTCGGAGAGCGCGGCCTCGGGCGTCGTCTGCGCCCCCGGGCCCATGGCGGCGCAGCGGATGGATGCCGCGGGGTAGAAATGGTACGAGAAGACGTCGACAGAAGGCCGCGGTGCGGCGGCGAGCATGTCCGTGGTCTTGACGTATCCGGGAATGGCGCCGACGCCGCCCATCAGCGGCATGAGCACCCCCTCGCCGACCGAGCTGGGGCCGACGATCCTCATGCCAGGCGCGGCGGCCCGCGCGAACCGCACGAAGACGGCGTGGTCCCGCGCGTACGCCGCGGCGTCGTATCCTTTCGGCGCGCCGACGTAGGTGGGCATGTCCGGCTCGTTGAAGAACTCCGCGGCGGCGATCTGTCCTCCGATGGCTTTCGTGTAGGCGACGAGCTTCCGTGCCTGCACCGGCGTCCACACGCCGGCCGCGTCGCGCACGCCCGGGGTGATCGCGAACGACGTCGTGAGCCCCGCGTTCGCGGCGCGCGCGAAGCCGACGACGCCTCGCCACTGCGCGCGCGTCAGCACGCCGTCGAACCCTTTGGGCGCCGTCCTGGGTGCGGGCGCGTCGGAATCGTGGAAGTAGACGGAGCTCGCCCACGACCCGCTCACACGCACGTAGGCCGGCCCGAGCGCCGCGGCCAGCGTGCGCAGGCGCGCGCTGGCGAGGTCGATCGGCGGGCGCGCCTGGTACATCGTCGTGTCCTGGCCGAGCTGCACGCCCGGGCCACCCGATACGGACGCCGCCGCGGCCTGCGCCTTCGCTCGCATGGCCGCGATGCTCTCCGGGGTGTACGGCTTCCAGAACTTGCCGCCGATCACCTCGGCCATCTCGACGTTGTACGACAGATAGCGCTCGTCGACCGTGCCGATGGCCGGCATCGAGTCGGGTACCAGCGGGATCGGTATCGGACTCGACCGGCTCATTCCGTTCGAGAATGCAGCGAGCGACGCAAGCAGGGCGGCCGTCGTCGCCGCGGACGTGGTGACGAGCCTGGAACGGGGCCTCATACTGCCGACCTCCTCCGTCATGCCAGCCGCGGGCGCCCATCGGGTGCCGGGCCGATCGCTGTCTCCGGGGCAGGTGTCCGCTCGCGGGCTAGCGACGCCCCGCAAGGAGGGTTCCCCGATCCCGGGCGACGGATGATGCGTCGGTGCGTGGTGACGAGCGCGATGCGGGGTCACGGTGCGCGAGACGCGCTTGTTGACAGGCCTGCCCGGGAGGTGCAGTGTAGCAGCCCCGCTGTGCTGGCTCGCGGTGCAAGCGACGGTGCGGCTCGCCACTCCAGTATCGCATCCGGGGCGTACCCGCGTGATGGAGGAGCTCGGTGTCCGGAGCTTCCATGCCCATCGGCGCCGAGGGAATGCGATGAGCCGGCGTCTTCGTCATTCACCGCAGGAACACCCTGGCGCGCCCGGGATCTCGCGCCGAACGATGCTCGCGGCGACCGCGAAGCTCGCCGCCGCTGCGGCGGTGGGCGCGCTGGCCCTTCAGCGTGCGGGGTCGGCCCAGGGTGCCTCGCCCAGCCTCGACGCCTTCATGGCCGTGTCCCGGCGGCTGACGGGAAAGAGCGAGCTCGATCCCGCCCTCGGCGCCCGGCTGCACGCCGCCCTGACCCGGGCGTATCCGGATCTGTCGCGCGCCGTCGCATCGCTCGACGCGCGCCTGTCGGCGGGAGACCGTACGGTCGCCATCCCCCTCGCGCACGCGCCCGAGGCCGAGCGCACGGCCGCCCAGCGCATCCTCCGTGGCTGGTATCTGGGAGTGGTGGGTGACGAATTCGACGCGCAGTGCATCGCCTTCGAGGCGATCCTCGCGTACCGGCCCGTCGCCGACCAGGTCGTGATGCAGACTTTCTGCCGCGAGGCGCCCGGCTACTGGGCCGATCCCCCGTCGGCCGTGCGGCCGGCCAGGGCCTGACGGCCGATTCCTGATGGGCCGCGACCAACTGCCGGCGCTCCGGGGAGCGCCCTCGAGCAGCCCGCGGCCTGACCACGTCATTCCGTCGCTCGTGGCCGCCCAGTCGCCCGCCGTCGGCGCCCAGCGGTCGGCGGACGTCGTCATCGTCGGAGCCGGGATCGTCGGCGCTCTCATGGCCCGACGGCTCGCCGGGGCCGGCGCGTCGGTCCTCGTGCTCGAGGCCGGCCCGCGGCTCGCGCTGTGGCAGGTCGTGGAGCGATTTCGCGACACGCCGTACAAGGACGACAACATGGCGCCCTACCCGCCGACGGCGCACGCGCCCCACCCGCAGTCGTCGCCCGACAACGACTACCTCCAGCAGAAGGGTCCGGCGCCCTACGACGCCGGCTACATCCGCGCCGTCGGGGGCACGACGTGGCACTGGACCGGCCAGGCATGGCGCTTCCTGCCGAACGACTTCAAGGTCAGGTCGCTCTATGGCGTCGGCGTCGATTGGCCAATCACGTACGACACGCTCGAGCCGTGGTACTACGAAGCGGAAGTCGAGATGGGCGTTGCCGGCCCCGACGACGGGTCGCTCGGGTCGCCGCGGTCGAAGCCCTACCCGATGGCCGCGCAGCCGCTGTCGTACTACGACCGGCGGATCAAGGAGATCCTCGCCGAAGACGGGCTCCACCTCGTGTCGGAGCCGCAGGCGCGAAACACGCGCCCCTACGACGGCCGGCCGACCTGCTGCGGCAACAACAACTGCTCACCGATCTGCCCGATCGACGCCCAGTTCACGGGCGCCGCGGCGGTGCGGAAGGCCGAGGCCGCGGGCGCCACGGTGCTCGCGAACGCGGTGGTCTACTACGTCGAGGCCGACGCGCGGGGCGTCATTCAGGCCGTCCACTACAAGGAGCCGAACGGCCAGTCGCACCGCGTCACGGGCAAGTACTTCGTGCTGGCCGCGAACGGCATCGAGACACCGAAGCTGATGCTGATCTCGACCTCGGACCGCTTCCCGCAGGGCGTCGGCAACAGCTCAGGGCTCGTCGGCTGCAACCTGTGCGACCACGTCGGCACGAGCGCCTACTTCTACGGCAAGGAGCCGCTCTGGCCGGGGCGAGGGCCAATGCGCCTCTCCTGTCTGAACGACCTGCGCGATGGACCGTTTCGCGCGCACCACGCCGCCATCAAGCTCAACTTCTCGAACGCGTCACCCTACCGGGCGGTCGCGCGTGAGCTGATCGCCGAGGGCTACACCGGGGATGCGCTCGACCGGCAGATCCGGGACCGGGTGTCGAGGCGGGTCACGATGGCGACGTTCCTCGAACAGATGCCGGCGAAGGGGAACTGCGTCGTCCCGAGCGCGACCGAGCGGGACGCGCTCGGCATTCCCAAGCCCGAGATCCACTACGCGATCGACGACTACGTGCGGCGCGCAGCCGCCGTGGCGGGGCAGTACTTCGCCCGCGTCGGCCGGCTGATGGGCGCGACCGAGGTGCACTACGGCAACGAGTTCGAGGGCAACAATCACATGACCGGCACGCTGCTCATGGGCAACGACCCGGCGACCTCGGTCGTGGATGCCAACTCGCGCGCGCACGATCACCCCAACCTGTTCCTGGCCAGCACCGGCGTGATGCCGACCACGGCCACCGTGAACTCGACGCTGACCGCGGTGGCCCTCGCCCTGCGCGCCGCGGCGCAGATCCAGTCGGAGCTGTAACGCGATGGCCGCGGCCGGGCGGACCGGACGCAGTGTCCGTGTGGCGATGCTGGTCGGCGTCGTGGTGATCGTCGCCGGACTTGTCTATGTCGTGCACGGGCGGGCGGTCCCGGCCGAGCAGGCGCTGCAGGCGCGCGGGCAGGCGCTCGCCGCCGCCCACGGGTGCGCCGGGTGCCACACGCCCGGTGGCGGGCCGCCGCTGTCGGGTCAGCTCATGGGCCCGTGGCTCGCGCCGAACATCACCCCCGACCCGGTGAGCGGGATCGGCGCCTGGCCGCGCGAGGACGTGTACCGCTACCTGCGCCAGGGCGGAGCGCCCGGCCGGGCGCAGGCGGACGGCCCGATGGCCGCCGCGGTCGAGGCGCTGCGCGACAGCTCGGACGACGACGTGCGCGCGCTCGTCGCCTGGCTCGCTCGCCAGCCCACCCACCGCGATCCGGCCGACCAGGTCGCCGCCACGGTACGAGGCGCGCCGTTGGCCATCAACCGGTGGCTGCGGGGTGCGTCCTACCGCGCACCGGATTCGGCGCTCTCAGGCGACCGCCTGTACAGCGGCGCCTGCGCGAGCTGCCACGCCGCCGACGGCTCGGGCACGCGGGACCGCATGTACCCATCGCTCTTCCACAACTCCGCCGTGGGGCGCCGGGCCCCGTACAACCTGCTGGCCACGCTGGTCTTCGGCGTGCAGCGCCAGGACAGTGGCCGACTGGTGATGATGCCGAGCTTCGACGGCCGGAACGGGGATCCTGCCGGCCTGACGGACGACGAGCTGGCCACGCTCGCCAACTTCATCGTGGCGCACTTCGGCGATCCCGCCGCCGCCACGATCACGAGTCGGCACATCGCCACGGCACGCGCCGGCGCGTGGCAGGCCGGTGCGCCCACGCCTGCCGACTCCACCAGGGCGTCGGCCCTCGCGGCGCGCGGCCAGCTCCTCGCCGTCGGCGGCGGAGCGGGGCCGGCGAACACGGCGTGCTTCCGCTGTCATGGGCTCCAGGGGCAGGGCGATGCCGCGGCCGCCTTTCCGCGGCTCGCCGGCCTCGACGCGCGCTATTTCGCCAAGCAGATGCGGGATTTTCGCTCGGCAGCGCGTCCGAGCGCGGTGATGGGCCCCATCGCCCGGCAACTCGATTCGACCGACGGACAGGCCGCCGCCCAGTACTACGCCGCGCTGCCAGCCCGGTTGCCGCCGCTCCGGCCGCGCGCGGCCGGAGGGTCGCTCGCCCGTCGTGGTGCGCTCCTGTATGCGCGAGGGGTGCCCGAGCGCGGCGTCCAGCCTTGCGCGAGCTGTCACGGGCCGGATGGCCGGGGAACACACCCCCTCTTTGCCGCGGTCGTCCAACCCGCCTCGTATGTCGATGCGCAGCTCCGACTCTGGCGTGCCGGAACGCGGCGCAACGACATCGGTGGCGTCATGGGCACAGTGTCGCGACGGATGACCGACGAGGGCATCCGGGCGGTGTCGGCCTACATCGGCGGACTCGCGCCATGAGCCACGTCCACATCGTGCGCGTCCTGGTGCTCGCCGCCGCAATCGGCTGTACGGGAGCCGCCGGCTGCGACCGCGCCGAGCCGGCGCCGCTGGTGAGCCGGCGGGTGTACGCCGGCGATGCGGCGCGCGGGCACGCCATCCTCGCGAGCGGCGCGCATGGCTGCGCGGCCTGCCACGCCATTCCGGGGGTGCGAGCGCCACGGGGCGTCGTCGGCCCGCCACTGGACGGCATGGCCCGGCGTGGCTTCATCGCCGGACAGCTGCCGAACACGCCCGACGTGCTCGTCGCGTTCCTGCAGAACCCGCCGGCGCTCGTGCCCCGGACCGGGATGCCGGACACCCGGGTCAGTCTCGACGAGGCGCGCGACATCGCGGCCTACCTCTACAAGCTGGAGCCGTCGCATGCACGGTGATGGGCGGTGGGGCGTCTTCTGGCCGGCCACGCGGCGGGCCGCGTCGCTCGCCGCACTGGCCGCGGGCTGTGCCGGACGGCAGTCGGCACTGGACCCCGCCGGTCCGTCCGCTGCGTCGATCGACCGGCTCGGCAACGTGATGTACGTCGGCGCGACGCTCGTCGTGCTACTCGTGACGGCGCTGATGCTCGTGCCCTTTCTGCGTCGGCGCGAGCGGCCCGTCGATCGCCGCGTCTTTCTCTGGGGGGGCGCCGCGCTGCCTCTCGTCATGCTGACCGCGCTCGTGCCCTACGCGATGACCGTCGGTCACGAGACCCGCGCCTCGACGAGGGCGGACCGGCTCTCGGTCGACGTCACCGGCCATCAATTCTGGTGGGAGCTGACGTACCGCCGCGCGGGCTCGGCGCCGACGGCCGCGCTGCCGCCGTCCACCTCGGCCAACGAGCTGCGTCTGCCGGTGGGGGAGCCCGTCGAGCTGTTCCTGCGCACGAACGACGTCATCCACAGCTTCTGGGTGCCGAACCTCGCCGGCAAGACCGACATGATCCCGGGGCGCGTGAACCGCATGGTGATCCAGGCCAGCCGGCCCGGCGTCTACCGCGGCCAGTGCGCGGAGTACTGCGGCCGGCAGCACGCGCTCATGGCGTTCGACGTGATCGTCCTGCCGCGCGCCGAGTTCGATGCGTGGTTGGGCCGGCTGGCGCGACCCACCCGCGAGCCGGCGGCGCCGCAGCTCCGCGCGGGGCGGGATCTCTTCGATAGCCTAGGCTGCGCCGCCTGCCACGCCGTGCGCGGGGTGAGCACGGGCCGGCTCGGTCCGGACCTCACGCAGGTCGGCGCGCGGCGTATGATCGGCGCCGGCGCCCTCCCCGGCGGCATCGGCAACATCGCCGGCTGGATCTCGAGCGCCCAACAGCTCAAGCCCGGCAACGCCATGCCGTCCTACGACCAGCTCGAAGGCCCGCAGCTGCGTGCGCTCGCCGAGTACCTGGCGTCGCTCAAGTGACGGCCCCGCTCGAGGGCCCGACGACGCGGCCGGTCCGCGAGCCGACGTCTGGCCACGACGGCGTGCTCTACCCGCAAGCGACCGGGCCGGAAGCCACCGAGCGGCTCGAGGCCGCGTGGGCGATGCCGCGGCGCTTCGGGCGCCTCAAGGAGGTCAACAACACCAGCATCGGCGTCCTCTACATCGCCACGGGGTTTCTCTTCTTTCTTGGTGCCGGCGTGCTCGCGCTGGTCATGCGGCTGCAGCTCGCCTTTCCGGGCATGACCGTCCTCGACGCCGAGACGTACAACCAGTTCTTCACGATGCACGGCACCGTGATGATGTTCCTCTTCGCGGTGCCGATCGTCGAGGCGGCCGCCGTGTTGCTTCTGCCGAGCATGGTCGGCGCGCGCGACATGCCCTTCCCGCGGCTCTCGGCGCTGGGCTTCTGGTCCTACGCCCTCGGCGGCGTGATGGTGTTCGCCAGTCTCTTTTTCGGCGTGGCGCCAGACGGCGGCTGGTTCATGTACCCGCCCCTCACGGGCGCAAGATACTCGCCGGGGATCAACACGGACGTCTGGATCCTCGGACTCGGCTTCGTCGAGATCTCCGCGGTGGCGGCAGCCGTGGAGCTCATCGTCGGCATCCTCAAGACGCGGGCGCCAGGGATGACGCTGGGCAGGATGCCGATCTTCGGTTGGTACATGTTGGTCACCGCCGGCATGATCATGATCGGCATGCCGACGGTGATCGCGGCCGACACCCTGCTCGAGCTGGAGCGGGCGTTCGGGATGCCGTTCTACGACGCCACCAAAGGCGGCGACCCGCTGCTCTGGCAGCACCTGTTCTGGCTCTTCGGCCACCCCGAGGTCTACATCATCTTCCTGCCGGCGGCCGGCATGGTGTCGATGATGCTGCCGACCTTCGCCCGCACGCGACTCGTCGGCTACGACTGGGTCGCGCTGGCGGCGATGGCGGTCGGCTTTCTGAGCTTCGGGCTCTGGGTACACCACATGTTCGCCACGGGCCTCCCGCTCCTGTCACTCTCGTTCTTCTCGGCGGCGAGCTCCGCGATCGCGATCCCGATGGGCGTCCAGGTCTTCGCCTGGCTCGCGACGCTCTGGGACGGCCGGCCGGTGCTACGCACGCCGATGCTCTTCCTCCTCGGCTTCCTGTGCACCTTCACGATCGGTGGGGTGACCGGCGTGATGGTCGCGGCCGTGCCATACGATTGGCAGGTGCACGACAGCTACTTCGTCGTCGCGCACTTCCACTACGTGCTCATCGGCGGGATGCTCTTCCCGCTCTTCGCGGCGGTCTACTACTGGACACCGATCGTGACCGGGCGCCTGCTCTCCGAGCGGCTCGGGCAGTGGGCGTTCTGGCTCATGTTCGTCGGATTCAACGCTGCCTTCCTGCCGATGCACTGGACGGGGCTGCTCGGGATGCCGCGGCGCATCTACACGTACTCCAGCGAGCTTGGGTGGAACACGCTCAACCTCGTCAGCTCGGTGTTCTCGTTCGTGTTCGCGGCGGGGGTGCTCGTCGTCGTCTACGACTTCGTGCGGCACCTGCGGACGGGAGAGAAGGCCGGACGCAATCCGTGGAACGCGCCGTCGCTCGAGTGGCTCGCCGGCCTGTCGAACTATGGGCTGCGCAGTCTCGTCCCGATCACCTCCCGTTATCCACTGTGGGAGCAGGAAGGGCTCGCGGACGCCGCGCAGGCCGGGCGCGGCTTTCTCCCCGACGCGCCGACCCGCGAGCGCGAGGCGATCGTCACGAGCCCCGTCACCGCCGAGCCGGAGCAGATCATCCGCCTGCCGGGCCCCGGCTGGACGGCCTTCGTCGC
>JBJMNL010000205.1:0-5306 GCA_045804285.1 Gemmatimonadaceae bacterium | reverse complement strand
GATCCCCGAGGCGCTGCGCGACCGGATGGAGGTGATCCGCCTCGCCGGCTACCTCGACCAGGAGAAGCTCGCGATCGCCCGCCGCCACCTGGTTCCCCGGCAACTCCAGAAGAACGGCCTCGACCCGGCCGCGGTGCAATGGGAGCCGGACGCCCTCCCGCGTCTCCTGCGCGGCTACACGCGCGAGGCGGGGGTGCGCGAGCTGGAGCGGAGGATCGGACGCGTGGCGCGGAAGCTGGCCCGGCGGATGGCCGAAGGCCGGATGGCCGAGGGCCGGGTGGCCGAAGGCCGGGTGACCGAAGGCCGGGTGACCGAGGGTCCGACGGCCGCGACGGCGCCGCTCATCGTCCGCGCCTCCGACCTCCCCGCCCTCCTCGGCCCCGCCCCCTTCGACCCCGACGAGCGGTCGCTCGAGGACCGGGTCGGCGTCGCGACGGGACTCGCCTACACGTCGGTGGGCGGCGAGACGCTCGAGATCGAGGTCAGCGTCGTCGACGGGCGCGGCAAGCTGCAGCTCACGGGGACGCTCGGCGACGTGATGAAGGAGTCGGCGAGCGCCGCCATGAGCTACGCCCGCGCGCGGGCGGCGGCGCTCGGGATCGAGCGCGACTTCTATCGCACGAAGGACGTCCACGTCCACATCCCCGCCGGCGCGACGCCGAAGGACGGGCCGTCGGCCGGCATCGCCATCGCCTCGGCGATCGTCAGCGCCCTCACCGGGACGCCACTCCGCGGCGGCGTGGCGATGACGGGGGAGATCACCCTCCGCGGACGCGTGCTCCCCGTCGGCGGGCTCAAGGAGAAGTCGGTGGCCGCGCACCGCGACGGCGTGGCCGACGTCGTGATCCCGCACGGCAACGCGCGCGATCTCGACGAGCTCCCCGAAGAGGTGCGCGCCGCCGTCCGCTTCCACCCCGTGCGGACGATGGACGAGGTCCTGCGCCTCGTGCTGCGCCCCCAGCCGGCGGCGACGCCGGCGCTCGTCGCGCCCGGCACCCTCGCGGCCGCCGTGGCCGAGCCCTCCCCCACCGCCCACTGACCCGCGCATGGCAGCAGCTTCCGACCAGCCGCCTGGCACGCCCCCAACCGACGAGGGGGAGCGCGAAGGCCAGGCGCGGCCCGCCGGCGATCCGCTCGTCGTCCGATCGCTCGAGTTCATGGGCGGCATGGCGGAGGTGGGGGGGTGGCGCCCCGAGGCGACGCTCCCCGAGGTCGCCTTCGCCGGTCGGTCGAACGTCGGCAAGTCGTCGCTCATCAACCGGCTCCTGCATCGCAAGAAGTTCGCGCGCGTCAGCAACACGCCGGGCCGCACCCGCGAGGTGAACTTCTTCCGCGTCAACGACCGTTTCGTGCTCGTGGACCTGCCCGGCTACGGCTACGCGCGCGTCTCGAAGGAGCGGAAGGCCGCCTGGCGTCCGCTGATCGAGGGCTACCTGCGGCACAGCCCCGAGCTGCGCGGCATCGTGCAGCTCCTCGACGTGCGCCGCGAGCCCACCGGCGACGACCTGGAGATGCTGGACTTCCTGGCGGAGCTCGGCGTGCCGACGGTGATCGCCCTGACCAAGGTGGACAAGCTCGCGCCGCGCGAGCGCGGCACGCGGGTACGGGAGGTCGCGTCGTCGCTGTCGCTCGACCCGGAGCAGGTCATCCCGTTCAGCGCCGTGACGAGCGAGGGGCGCGACGAGCTCGCAGCGGCCGTCGTCGACATCGTCGCCCAACCCCCGTGGAGAGCATCGTGACCGCGCCCCGACGCCACTCGACCGCGACGCTGCACGCGACCGCGCTGCTCGCCCCCATGCTCGCGCTGCCCGCGCTTCTCGCGGCGTGCGCGGGCGGCGGCGGGTCCTCGGCCGGCGCGGCGCCGCCCCCTCCCCCCGCGCCGGCGTCGCGAGGCGCCCACGCCACGCCCGACGCCGCGCAGGCGTCCGCGCTCGTGCCGCCGGGCTACGGGACGCTCCGGCAGGACGACATCGCGGTGCAGCTCCGGCTGACGGGGGTGCTGGTGAAGGCGATGCCGCTCGACGAGGGGGTGATCCGCCTGCTCTCCCCCGACTCGTACCGCGCGCTGCGCGACCTGCAGGAGTCGCGGCGCGCCCAGGTGACCGCGCTGGCCCGGCGTTTCGGCCTCCAGCAGGTCCGGCTCTGGTACGTGTCCTACTACGGCCTCGCCCCGGAGGCGCGCTTCAGCCCGAACGAGCTGTCGCTGACCAGCGCCGGCCGCGACTTCCGCCCGCTCGACGTCCTGCCGGTGACGGCGGGCTTCGGCGAGAACCGCCTGCGGCAGCGCGAGACGCAGACCGCGCTCTACCTGTTCGACGGCGCGCTCGACGTCAGCCAGCCGCTCACCGTCCGCGTCGAGTCGGTGAGCGACCCCGACGCCTGGTCCATGGCGCTGCGGCGCATCGAGCGCGAGCGCGCGCTCGTACGCTCGCGCGCGGCGGCGAGCGCCGCGGCGCCGGCGAGGCCGTAGCGCCGCGAATCCCGGGCGCGGCCACATCACCTCGGGTGGACGCCGTCCCCGCCCACCGTACGCTCACGACAACGACCCATGCCCCTGCTCCCGCTCCGTCAGCTCCCCGCCCGCCCGAACGCCCGGCTCGCCGAGGCATGGCTCGAGCGGCTCGCCGGCGAGCTCGCCGATCCGGCCACCGACCGCGGGCTGCTCTGCCGCCGGACGCTGGCCGAGCTGTGCTACCCGCAGTTCGCGGCGAACTGGGAGGAGGCCGTGAACGACGAGTCGCTCCCGATCGGGACGCGGCTCGCCCTCTCGACGCTCGACCCCCGCAACGTGACGCTCGAGCCCGAGTACTATGCGGAGTGCGACGACGCCAAGTTCCAGCGCGTCAAGCCGCTGCTCTGGCTCTGGTACTCGTTCGACCGTTCGCCGCTGGGCGGGCAGCACGTGGAGCTCGGCGTGCGCCTGCGCCGCCTGCTCGCGCCGCACATCTTCCGGCGCTGCGGGGCGAACTTCAAGGCGTTCCAGCACGTCGAGTTCTCGTTCGGCTACAACATGGAGGTCGGCGACGACGTCGTCGTCCACCGGCACGTGCTGCTCGACGACCGCGGCGGGATCGTGCTCGGCAACGGCGTCTCGATCAGCGACTACGCGAACGTCTACAGCCACACGCACAGCATCGTCGAGCAGAAGGACGTGACGAACGCGGTGACGCGGCTCGACGACGGCGTGCGCGTGACCTACCACGCGACGCTCCTCGCCGGCGTGCGCGTCCAGGAGCAGGGGATGGTCGGCGCGATGGCGGTGGCGACGAAGGACGTGCGTCCCTACCACGTGAACGTCGGCATCCCGGCCAAGAGCATCACCGTCAAGCCGAACGCCCCGAAGCGCGAGGAGTGCCTTCCCGCGGCACGCGAGCGCACGAGCGGCCAGCCGTAGCCGGGCGGCCGCGGGATCGCCCGGCGCGTAGAGCGCGGGAGCCGGCCGGCGCCGCGGGCGCGGCGATTCCGCCGGGAGCGCCCGCCGAAGCGCCCCGCCGCGCGGCGGCGAGCTCGGCGCCGAGCATGCATCGTGCGTGACTCGGGCGGCGATCGGGGCCGCCAGGGCCCCACACTCCGCGAGCGCTGCCGTGCACCCTGATCCCGGGACCCCGCGACGGAACGCATCCGCGGCGTCGGGCGTGCGCGGGGCGCGCGAGCCGGACGCGGCGCGGGCGCCCGCGCGCGTGCTCACCGGCCTGCAGGCCGAGAGCTGGCGGCTGCTCTGGCAGCAGCTCCTGCGCGACCCCGAGGCGCTCGCGGAGTGCCGCATCTGGGAGGAGCGCCGGCGGCGCGCGCTCCCCGGGATGCGCGACCTGCTGCGCCGCTTCGCGAGCGGCGAGGCGGAGCTCGAGGAGCTGCGCGCGACCGTCGACCGGCGCACGCGCACCGACTGGGACGCCTTCGGGCTGCGCGGCGCGTCGGGGGCGATGTTCCTCAACCGGCTCGCCCGTGCCACGCCCGACCCCGCGCGCGTGGCGGCGGCGCTGCGGCGCGCACTGGAGCTGCCGCGCGACGCCGAGGAGGCGCGGGCGCGGCTCGCCGCGTTCATGGCGGAGCTGCACGACGTGGCGGCGGGCCCCGCCGGGCCGGGCGAGGGCGCGGCGGCGGGGGGCGCGCTCCAGCCGGCGCGGGCCGGGTTCTTCGTCAGCGTCTGGTGGCACGCGCAGGACACGGAGCGCTGGCCGATCTTCCAGCCGTCGGCGCGGCGCGCGCTGCGCGAGGAGGGAGACGTCTTCACGCCGTCGGGGGACCCCGCGCGGGACTACGTGCTGTTCCGCGACGCGTTCCTCGCCGTCGCCTCCACGGTGCGCGCGACGGCGTGGGAGACCGAGTACCTCTGCTGGTGGCGCCAGCAGCGCGGCGGGGAGGAGAACGGCGACGTCTTCTACGAGCCGGGCGTCGCGCGCGCGCCGGCGGCGGTCCGCGAAGCGCGGCCCCGCGTCGCCCGTGCGGTCCCGGCGCCCGCGGCGAGGCCCGCGACGGCGGGCGCCGCGGACGGCGGCACGAGGCTGCAGCACACGCACGTGCAGTGGGTGCTGGCGCGGCTCGGGCGGAAGCTCGGCTGCCGGGTGTGGATCGCCGCCAACGACTGGACGAAGCGGTGGGAGGGGCAGGCGTTAGGCGACCTCAGCGCGCGCCGCCTCCCCTCGCTCGGGCTCTCCGCCGACTCCCAGCGCATCGTGAGCCTGATCGACGTCGTCTGGCTGCGCGGCGGCAACGAGGTGGCGGCGGCGTTCGAGATCGAGCACACGACGTCGGTGTACTCCGGGCTGCTGCGCATGGCCGACCTCGCCGCGCTCTCCCCCAACCTGAGCTTCCCGCTCTACATCGTCGCGCCGCGCGCGCGGCTCGACAAGGTGCGCCGCGAGATCGTGCGCCCCGCCTTCCGGGCGCTCGGCCTCGATCGCCGCTGCGCCTTTTTCTCCGGCGAGGCGCTGCTCGACGCGGCCGACAGCATCATGCGCTGGGCCACCGACCCGTCGGCGATCGAGCGCCTCGCGTCACGCGCCGACGACGTCGGGGGCGACCGGCGCGCCGATTGACCCGGCCGAGCGCGGCACCCCGCGCGCCACGCGCCGCACTTACACAAGCATTACCAAGCCCCGTCGGCTGGCCTGCAACCCTTCGCCGGCGCGCGCCGTATGGTGATCGCGGGGGCGAGACGACGTCCCGTCACGATCTCCGCGCCACCGATGGAGGAACGATGGAAGCGCCCTGGAGAGAAGGGGACGTCGCGTTCGCGACCTGTCCACGCTGCCGCAAGCTCGTGCGCTCGCACTTCGAGCTCCGCGACGTGCAGCTCACTCGCT
>JBJMNL010000204.1:0-3627 GCA_045804285.1 Gemmatimonadaceae bacterium | reverse complement strand
CCTCGGCGGCGAGCGGCTGCGCGGCGCGGGCGCGCTCGTCGAGGCGCGCCTGGGGGAGGGCCGCGTCGTCCTCTTCGGCTTCCGCCCGCAGTACCGCGGGCAGAGCATGGCGACGTATCCGCTGCTCTGGGGGGCGCTGGGAGCGGGTGGGTGATCACATGACCGACACCGCCACCATCGCCGCGCTGGACGCCTCGTTAGGCCCTCGCTACTCCGTGCAGCGGGCGCTCGGGCGCGGCGGATGGGCGACCGTGTACCTCGCGATCGACCACAAGCATGCCCGGCCGGTCGCGATCAAGGTCTTCCGCCCCGATCTCGCCCTCTCGCTCGGCACCGAGCGCTTCCTGCAGGAGATCCGGCTCGTCGCGCAGTTCCAGCACCCGCACATCCTCCCGCTGCACGACTCCGGTGAGACGGCGGACGCGCCCTACTACGTCATGCCGTACGTGGAGGGGGAGTCGCTGCGCCAGCGCCTCGACCGGGTGGGGCACCTCGGCGTGCCGGAGGCGCTGGCGATCGCGCGCGACGTCGCCGGCGCGCTCGCGTACGCGCACGAGCGCGGCGTGGTGCACCGCGACATCAAGCCGGAGAACATCCTCCTCACCGGCGACCACGCGCTCGTCGCCGACTTCGGCATCGCGCTCGCCATCCGCGCGGCGACCGGGGAGATGAGCGCGCGCGACGCCCGAGGCGCGTCGGCGGGGCGGATCTCGCGCCCCGGGCTGGCCGTGGGGACGCCGGCCTACATGAGCCCCGAGCAGGCGCTCGGCGACCTCGAGCCCGACCAGCGCAGCGACCTCTACTCGCTCGGCGTCGTCGTCTACGAGATGCTGGCCGGCACGACGCCCTACCCGGAGACCAGTCTCGAGAGCGTGGTCAAGCGCCACCTCAGGCACGAGCGGCTCACGCCACTCTCCGGGCTGCGCGACGACGTGCCGCCGGCGGTGAGCGCCGCCGTCGAGCGGGCGCTCGCGGTCGAGCCGGACGAGCGCTTCGCGACGGCGCGGGAGCTCGCCGAGGCGCTCGCGCCGCCGCCCCCGGCCGAGCGGCGCGACGCCCGGCGTCGTCGCGCCGCCGCCGTCGGCGCCGCTCTTCTCGCCCTGCTCGGCGCCGGCGCGGGGCTCTGGCGGTGGAGCGCGGAGCGCGCGCCCGCCGTGGCGGTCTCCCCGACGGCGGTCGCGGTCTTCCCGTTCACCGTCCGCGGCAGCCGCGACATCGCCTACCTGGGCGACGGCATGGTCGACCTGCTCAGCACGGACCTGGACGGCGCGGGCGAGCTGCGCGGCGTGGACGCCCACGCGATCATCGGATCGTTAGGCGCCGGCGACTCGGCGGTCACGCCGCAGCGGGCGAGCGCGCTCGCCGGCCACCTCGGTGCGGGGCTCTTCGTCCTCGGCACGGTGCTCGAGTCGGGCGGGACGGTGCGCATCCACGCCGGGCTGTACGACCGGAGCCGGCCCGACCGGCCGGTGGCCACGGCGAGCACGGAGGGCAGCCCGGAGAAGCTGTTCGAGCTCGTGGACGGCCTCGCGACGGAGCTCCTCGCCGGGCGGCTCGGGGGGCCCGCTGGCCGCCTGACGAGGCTCGCCGCGGTGACGACGCGCTCCCTCCCTGCGCTCAAGGCGTATCTCGAGGGGGAGGCGCAGTTCCGCGCCGGCCGCTACGACTCGGCGATGCTCGCCTACGACCGGGCGACCGCCGAGGACTCCGCCTTCGCGCTCGCCTATTACCGGCGCGCGGCGGCGGCCAACTGGAACGCGAGCTTCGACGCGTCGCGCGAGTCGGCCGCCCGCGCGGTGCGCTTCGACAGCCGCCTCTCGGACGACGACCGCGCGCTCCTCGAGGCCCTGCTCGCCTACGTCCGGGGCGAGTCCACGGCGGCCGAGCGCCTCTACCGCGCCATCCTGCGGCGCAACCCGGACGACGTCGAGGCGTGGTACAACCTCGGCGAGGTGCTCTTCCACTTCGGCGCGCTCCGCGGCGCCTCGATCGCAGAGGCGCGACCGATGTTCGAGCGCGCCCTGGCGCTCGACCCGAACCTGAGCGACGCGCGGCTCCACCTGATCGACATCGCCGCCAAGCAGCGCCGCTTCGCCGACTACGACACGCTGCTCCGCGCGCTGCCGGAGGGGCCGCTCCGGGTGCGCCGGCGCGCGGCGCTCGCCTTCGCGACGGGGACGCGCGCGCGCCAGGACTCCGCGCTGGCCGAGCTCCGGCGCTCGGCCGACGGCACCGTCGTCTACGCGACGTGGATGACGGCCAACTACCTCGAGAACCTCGACGGCGCCGCGCGCATCGCCGCGCTGCTCACCGACCGCGAGCGGCCGGCGCCCTCGCAGGCGTACGGCCACCTGCTCCTCGCCCAGTGCGCCTTCGGCAGTGGCCGCTGGCGCGAGGCGCAGCGTCAGCTCGACGCCGCCGCCGCGGGCGACTCGGCGCTCGCGCTCGAGCAGCGCGCGCTCTTCGCGGCGGCTCCCTTCGCGCCGGTGTCCGACGACACGCTGCGCGCGCTGCGCCAACGACTCCTCGCCTGGGACGCGCTCGACGAGCGCCCCCTCCCCGCCGGCGCGATGCCGCCGGTCCGCGTGCACAACGGCGTGCACCCGCTGCTGCGCCTCTACCTGATCGGCGCGCTGAGCGCGCGCCTGCGCGACGGGGCCGCGGTCACCCGCGCCGGGCAGGAGCTGCAGCGCGCCGCCTCCGCGGCGCTCCCCCCACGGGCGGCGTGGGCGGACTCCGGCGCGCGCTCGCTCGCCGCCGACCTCGCTATCGCGGTGCGCGCCGAGGGCGCCTGGTACGCCGGCCGCGCCCGCGACGCCCTCGCCGCCGTCGAGCAGTTCCGTCCGGAGCCGTCGATCGACCGCGTCGCCAACTCGCCCTTCTATTCGCACCTCCCCGACCGCTACATCCGCGCGGAGGCGCTGCACGCCACTGGCCGAGACGACCAGGCGGCGGCGTTCTACGCGTCGCTCCAAGAAGGGCGCTACGACGCCATCTACCTCGCGCCGACGCACCTCCGCCTCGCCGAGATCGCGGAGCGCGCGGGAAACCTGCGCGCGGCCGCCGATCACTACGGCCGCGTCACCGACCTCTGGGCAAACGCGGACGCCGAGCTGCGGCCAGTGGTCGAGCGGGCGCGGGCGAGGGCGGCGGCGCTCCGGAGGGAGTAAGCCACGGGGGAAAGGCCAACGGGGGAGATGGTTGGGAATTGGTTCTGGGGAGTTGGCAGTTGGCAGTCGTCAGTTGTCAGTCAACAGTGTTTCGCGCGAGACTGCGCACTGCCAACTGCCAACTGCCAACTGCCGACTGCCAACTGCCGACTGCCGACTGACGACTGCCAACTGCCAACTCACGATCCCCAACGGCGAACCCCGATCGCCTCCCACCGCCCTCTCCTCACACCCTCGTCTTCTTCCGCTCCGCCACCCACTCCCGCATCCGTGCCTCGAGCACGTCGAGGGGGAGGGCGCCCTGGCCGAGGACGGCGTCGTGGAAGGCGCGGACGTCGAAGCGGTCGCCGAGCTCCTGGCGCGCGTAGGCGCGCAGCTCCTTGAGCTTCAGCTCCCCGGTCTTGTAGGCGAGCGCCTGGCCGGGCCACACGATGTAGCGGTCCACCTCGACCTCGAT
>JBJMNL010000203.1:0-12223 GCA_045804285.1 Gemmatimonadaceae bacterium | reverse complement strand
TACTCCCACATCCCTTCCCTCCCCCCCTCTCGCCCGAACCCGCTCTCGCGGTAGCCGCCGAAGCCGGCGGCGGCGTCGAAGAGGTTGGTGGAGTTGATCCAGACGACGCCGCACTCGAGCTTCGGCGCGACGTCGAGGGCGAGGTTGATGTTCTCGCTCCAGACGCTGGCCGCGAGGCCGTAGGGGGTGTTGTTCGCGAGCTGCACCGCCTCGGAGGGCGTGCGGAAGGTCATGCTGACGAGGACGGGGCCGAAGATCTCGACCTGCGCGATCGTCGCCGCCGGCGACACGTCGGTGAAGAGCGTGGGCGGGTAGAAGCATCCCTCGGCGGGGCAGGCCCACGACGGCTGCCACATCGTCGCGCCCTCGTCCACCCCGCGCTGCACGAGGCCGCGGATGCGCTCGAGCTGTACCGGCGCGACGATGGCGCCCATGTCCACCGCCTTGTCGAGCGGGGAGCCGAGGCGGAGCTTCTCCATGCGCGCGCGCAGCTTCGCCGTCAGGCGGTCGGCGACGCCTTCCTGCACGAGGAGGCGCGAGCCGGCGCAGCACACCTGCCCCTGGTTGAACCAGATCGCGTCCACCACCCCTTCCACCACGCTGTCGAGGTCCGCGTCGTCGAAGACGATGAAGGGGCTCTTCCCGCCGAGCTCGAGGCTCAGCTTCTTGCCCGATCCGGCCGTGGCGACGCGGATCGCGCGCCCCACCTCGGTCGAGCCGGTGAAGGCGATCTTGTCGACGTCCGGGTGGGCGACGACGAGCTTCCCCGTCTCGCCGTCGCCAGTGACGACGTTGAGCACGCCCGGCGGCAGCCCGGCCTCGTGGGCGATCTCGCAGAAGGCGAGCGCGGTGAGCGGGGTGAACTCGGCGGGCTTGAGGACGACGGTGTTCCCCGCGGCGAGGGCCGGCGCGACCTTCCACGCGAGCATGAGCAGCGGGAAGTTCCAGGGGATGATCTGCCCGACGACGCCCACCGGCCCGTAGCCGGCGAACTCGCTCTCCATGAGCTGCGCCCAGCCGGCGTGGTGGTAGAAGTGGCGGGCGACGAGCGGGACGTCGATGTCGCGCGTCTCGCGGATCGACTTGCCGTTGTCCATCGTCTCGAGCACGGCGAGGAGGCGCGACTGCTTCTGGACGCCGCGCGCGAGGGCGTAGAGGTGGCGCGCCCGCGCGTGCGGGGCGAGCGCCGACCAGGCGGCGAGCGCCTCGCGCGCCGCCCGCACTGCCGCGTCCACGTCCTCGGGGGTCCCCTGCGCCACGCGGGCGATCGCCTTCCCCGTGGCCGGGTTGGCGACGTCGAACGTCGCGCTCCCGGCGCGCCACCGGCCGCCGACGTAGTGCCCGAACGTCGCGCCGCGCGCGGCGATCCACTCGCGCGCCGGCGCGTCGCTCTCCGGCGCGGGGCCGTACTCCATGGTCTCGAAGATCTCGGCTACGGTCGTCATCGTCAGACCATCGGGTGGCGGTGGGCGGCGGAGTACCGTCCGGTGACAAAGTGCTCGAGCTGGCGCTCGACGTCGGTGAGGAGGCCGCTCGCGCCGTAGCGGAAGAGGTCGGGACGCAGCCAGCGGTCGCCGAGCTCCTCCTTCATGAGCGCGAGCCAGTCGAGCGCGGACTTGGCGGAGCGGATGCCGCCGGCGGGCTTGAAGCCGACCTTGTAGCCCGTCTGCTCCTCGTAGTCGCGGATCATGCGCGTCATCACGAGCCCGAAGGGGAGCGTGGCGTTGACCGACTCCTTGCCGGTGGACGTCTTGATGAAGTCGGCGCCGGCCTGCATCGCGACGAGGCTCGCGCGCGCGACGTTGACGAGCGTCGCCAGCTCGCCGGTGGCGAGGATCGCCTTCATGTGCGCGTCGCCGCACGCGTCGCGGAAGGCGCGCACCTCGTCGTACAGCGCGTGCCAGTTCCCGGTGAGGACGTGGGCGCGCGTGATGACGATGTCGATCTCGCGCGCCCCCTCGGCCACCGACGCGTGCACCTCGGCGATGCGCTGCGGGAGCGGGCTCAGACCCGCCGGGAAGCCGGTCGAGACGGCGGCGACCGGGATCCCGGAGCCGTCGAGCGCATCGACGGCGACCGGCACGAGCGCGTGGTAGACGCAGACGGCGCCGACGGTGATGCCGAGCTGGCGCGCGCCGAGCGCGTCGAGGATGTCCTCGCGCACCGGGCGGCGCGCCTTGGCGCAGAGGCGGCGCACGGTGCCGGGCGTGTCGTCGCCGGCGAGCGTCGTGAGGTCCATGCAGGTGATCGCGCGCAGCAGCCACGCGGCCTGCCATTCCTTCTTCACGGTGCGCCGCGCCGGCAACGTCGCGGCGCGGCGCTCGACCGCGCTCCGGTTCACGCGCAGCGCACGCACGCGCTCGAGATCGAGCGGCGTGCCGGGGTTGCGCTCGACGCCGGACGCGTGCGCGCCGTCGTGCCGCGCCGGCGACGCGACCAGCGTCGCGCGCGCCTCGGTCGCGCGCGCCTCGGCGGCGACGCCGCCCGGCGGAAATGGGGTGATGCCGCCATGCTGCTTCCGTTTCGCTTCCATGGACCTCGCCTCGGGCCTCGTCACTCGGCGACTGCGGCTGGGACGCCGGCCCCTGGAGGCGGACCGGCGCGGCGGCGCGGGTGCGCGCCGACGAGGAATCTACAGCGTCGGGAGCGCCGGTGGTGAGGCGGCCCGCGGGGAGGCGCCGCGCGCCGTCCGTCGACCCGCGCGGCGCCGTGCCAACCGCCGCGCCGGTTGACCCCGGCTGGCCCGCGGCTTAGGCTAAAAGAGCGACGCGCGCCCCGAGACGGAGTGGCGCTCGACCAGACCAGTGGGGCGGCAAGGGACCTGGATCACCACCCGGGTCCTTTTTCGTTCCACCGCGCCGTCGCGGTGCTCATCACCAGGAGACAGTGCTCATGAGACTCCCCGAGACCATCAACTTCCGCTGGATCGACGGCCTCGCCGACGACGCGCTGCTCACCGCTGAGACGAGCCTGCACAAGAAGTTCTCCACGCTGCAGGCGGCGGAGCGGAAGAAGCGGGGCGCGGAGTTCCAGTTGATGCGTGGGTCCGCGGAGCTGCTCCTGGCCTGGGATCGCTGGTCGCGCGTGAGCTCGGCCGCCCGCGAGCGCGGGCTGCACCTTCGCCGCGTGCGCTGACGGCGCGTACCATCCGCGCCGCGGCGGCACCGTCCGCCGCGGCGCCAACGCCGGACCGTCGAGGCCTGTACCGCACCGTACACGTCTTCGTAGCGATTCCGTTGCACGACATGAGCTTGTCGGCGGCGCCGGCCATCGCTAGTCTGCGCCATGGGTCGACGACGCGCCGCCGCGTCGCGAGCCGAGGTGCCACACGCGTCGCACGACGGGAGAGTGCAATGGATGTCTTCCCGCCCGACAGTTGCCGGTTCGAGCTTCCGCTCGCCGGCACCGGTTCACGTTTCTCATCGCGGCACGGCTGCGTGGCGCTACGCAGCGCGCTCCAATCGCTCGTGAGGACGGGCGCGGCTCCGGCCGACGTTCGGCGCCTGGTGGACCTGCTGTGTGGCGAGGCGCGCCGCGCCGGTCTGCACGCCGAGCAGATGCTCGTCACCCTGAAGGCGGCCTGGCGCTCGATCCCGGAAGTGTACGGCAGCCCGCGCGACCGGCGCGACGAGCTGCTCGACGAGATCATCACCGCCTGCATCGAGGAGTTCTACCACCCCGACCCGCGAGGCCAGACGGCCGCCGCGCGCGCCGACTGACCGACGGCGACGGGCCAGGACGCGTCCCCGTCAGGCCCGCGCTTCCGTTCCCACCTCGGCCGGCCCCGACCCGCGCGGCGTCGCCACCGGCATCGGAGGCGCGCCGAGCGCCTCGCGCATCCGCTCGGCGAAGCCGTGATAGCCGATCGGCAGGCTCAGCCACTTCGCGCCCCGGAACGCCGCGAAGCGCTCGGTCTCGTCCGCGTTGAGCGTGGAGCCGAACAGCACGAGCCCGCTGCTCGAGGCGGCGGCGGCGCGGTAGAGCGCTTCGCGCGAGGCGCTCGGGTGGTCCGAGTCGAGAAGGACGAGATCGGGGCGCATCCGCGCCACCGCCGCTTCCGGCAGCTCCCCGGGATCGGCGAACGCCGGCCGGTACCCCGCCAGCTCGACAAGCGCTCCGAGGAGCGCGGCGATCATGGCGTGATCGGCGATGACGAGGATGCGGACGTCCATGAATCGGGCCTTCCTGGCGGAAGCGGGCCTTCTCGGCGCGAGAGCGGACGGGACAGTGTTCGACGGCGCACACTGCGTGAGTCACCTTGTTCCGCAAGGGGCGAGCCGCCACGCACCTAACGTCATGGCGGCTCGACCGCCGCTCGCCCGGGCGCTACCCAGCGAGGCGCGCGAGCCCTCGCCCGGGCGGCGCGTGAAGCGCCGGGATGGGCCGCAGGCCGTCGCCGCCCGACGAGCCCGTCGCCGCCGGGCGTGGGGCGCCCGCCAGCCGCGCGTCGTCGCGCCCCGTCGCACGCTTCGTGCGCCGCCCAGGAGGAGCGACGACCGGAGGGCAACATGGCGCTCAAGACGAGACGAGACGGCGCCGACGAGGCGGGCGACCTGCTGGCGCAACGACTGGGGCGGGCGGCCCATCGCGTCGCGTCGGCCGACGACCTCGACCCGCTCCTCGACGCGGTGGGCGACGCGCGCTTCGTCCTGCTCGGCGAGGCGACGCACGGGACGTCGGAGTTCTACTCGTGGCGTGCCGCGATCACGCGGCGGCTGATCCTCGAGAGGGGGTTCTCCTTTCTCGGCGTGGAGGGGGACTGGCCGGACTGCTACCGCGTCAACCGCTACGTGAAGGGGTACCCCGACTCGGGCAGGAGCGCCGAGGAGGTGCTGCACGCCTTCGACCGCTGGCCGACGTGGATGTGGGCGAACCGCGAGGTGGTCGAGCTGGTGGAGTGGTTGCGCGACCACAATACCCTGCTGCCGCCGGAGCGGCAGGTCGGCTTCTACGGGCTCGACGTCTACTCGCTCTGGGACTCGATGGCCGAGGTGGTGCGCTACCTCGAGCGGGTGGACCCCGAGGCGGCGCGGGCGGCGCGGCGCGCCTACTCGTGCTTCGACCCGTACCACTCCGACGAGCAGGAGTACGCGCGCGCGACGGCGCTCGTCCCGACCTCGTGCGAGGACGAGGCCGTCGAGATGCTCCGCTCGCTGCGGAGCCGGGCGCCGCGCTATCGCGAGGACGGCCGCGACGCGTATTTCGACGCCGAGCAGAACGCGCTCGTGGCGCGCAACGCGGAGCTCTACTACCGCACGATGGTCCGCGGCGGGCCGGCGTCGTGGAACGTGCGCGACACGCACATGGTCGAGACGCTGGACCGCCTCGTCGCGCACCACGGCCCGCGCTCGAAGGCGATCGTCTGGGAGCACAACACGCACGTCGGCGACGCGCGCTTCACGAACATGGCGCGCGCCGGCATGGTGAACGTCGGCCAGCTCGTGCGACAGGAGCACGAGCGCGAGGGCGTGCTCATCGTCGGCTTCGGCACGCACCGGGGCACGGTGATCGCCGCCGAGGAGTGGGGCGCGCCGATGGAGCGGATGCGCGTCCCCCAGGCGCGTCCCGGCACCCTCGAGGAGCTGCTTCACCGCGCCGGCGCGGGCGACTTCCTCCTCCGCTTCGACGGCTCCGACGACGGCGGGATCCGCGGCCTCGACCGGCCGGTGGACCACCGCGCGATCGGTGTCGTGTACGACCCGGATGCGGAGCGGTGGGGCAACTACGTCCCGACCCTCCTGCCGCGCCGCTACGACGCCTTCGTCTTCGTGGACGAGTCGCACGCGCTCGACCCGCTGCACATGCCGGTGCGGGTGAGCGGCGAGGAGGTGCCGGAGACGTTCCCGTCGGGGATGTAGGGAGCGCGACCGCCGGGCGGCTCAGGTGGATCTCGAGCTCGAGGGGAGGCGCGCGCTGGTCACCGGCTCGACGGCCGGCATCGGCCTCGCGACGGCGCGGCTGCTCGCCGCCGAGCGCGCGAGCGTGATCGTCAACGGCCGCGGGCGGGAGCGCGTGGAGGGCGCCGTCCGCCACATCCGCGAGGCGCTGCCCGACGCGGACGTGCGCGGCATCGCCGCCGACCTGAGCACCGCCGCCGGCTGCGACGCGCTCGCCGACCTGGCGCCGGACGTCGAGGTGCTCGTCAACAACCTCTCCATCTTCGCGCCCACGCCGTTCGAGCGCATCGCGGACGCCGAGTGGCGGCGATTCTTCGAGACGAACGTCATGAGCGGCGTGCGGCTGTCGCGCCGCTACCTGCCGAAGATGCGCGAGCGGGACTGGGGGCGGATCGTCTTCGTCTCCAGCGAGTCGGCCGTGCAGATCCCGGCCGAGATGATCCACTACGGGGTGACCAAGTCGGCGCAGGTGGCGCTGGCGCGCGGGCTCGCCGAGACCACCGCCGGCACGCGGGTGACGGTCAACAGCGTGCTGCCCGGCCCGACGGCGTCGGAGGGGGTGTCGACGTTCGTCGAGCAGATGGCCGCCGAGCGGGGTGTGGACTTCGCGACCATGGAGCACGAGTTCTTCGAGACCGCGCGCCCGTCGTCGCTGCTCCGTCGCTTCGCCACCCCCGACGAGGTCGCGGCGATGATCGTCTACGTGTGCAGCGGCCGCGCCACGGCGACGAACGGCGCCGCGCTGCGGGTGGACGGGGGCGTGGTGCGCGCGGCGCTGTGACCCCCGTGACGCGGGCGAGGCGGGCGGCGGCCGGCGCAACCTGGAAGCTCGCTACGCTCCCGCGTGCGCCGGCTCCGACTCCTCGCGCTCGGTCTCCCCCTCCGGGCGCTCGCCGAGGAACTCGACCCACTGCGCCTTGAGCGCCGGGTAGTGGGTGACGGCCTCCGCGAGGTCGAGGAAGCACCCGATGTTGCTCTCGAACCACGTCTGGAGCTTCGCATCGGCGATGCGCCCCTGCGCGTCGAACGCCTGATGCGCCTGGGCGAGCGCGAACATGTCGGGATAGACGCGCGCGCCGAGGTGCTCGAGCGGCACCCGCAGCGCCCAGAGGCCGACCTTCCCGCCGGTCATCGACGGGGAGGCCGACATGACGAGGGTTTGCTTGGCCTTGAATGGTTGCGGCCGGAAGCGCGACGTCCAGTCGATGAGGTTCTTGAGAGCACCCGGCATGGACGCGTTGTACTCCGGCGACGCGACGATGAGCGCGTCGGCCGCGACGAGCCGCTCGCGAAAGCGGTCGGCGCCCGGCGGGAAGCCCTCCCCCGTCTCGACGTCCTGGTCGTACGACGGGCAGTCGAAGTCGGTCATGTGGGCGCGGTCGACCGTCGCGCCCTTCTGCTCGACGACCGAGGCGGCGAGCGTCGCGAGGCGCGCGTTGAGCGACGCCTCGCGATAGCTTGCCTCGAAGACCAGCACTCGTAGCGAGGGACGTCCGTCGTCCGGCATGGCGACTCCGCTGGCAGGGGGTGATCACGTCCCGCGCCCCGCGTCCGCGGAGCGGGCCGCCGGGGTGCACGACGCGCGCCACCGGCGCCGGAATCGGACGGCGGCGCGCTGTCCGCCGATCGCGCGCCGGTGGTCGTGCTCACCGCTCCACCCCGGGCGCGGTCGCGCCGGACGGCGTCGCCGCCGGGGAGCGCCGCCGAGCGAGGCTCACGCCAGGGGCTGCGCCGCCTGCGGCGTGCCGGTCCGCCCCCAGGAGCGGAGGCGGATGGCGAGCCCCACGAGCAGCGCGCCGAAGACGAGGGCGTAGGCGCCGATCCAGAGCACCACCGCCAGCGCGCCGGCGCGCGGGTAGAGCACGAGCAGGACGCCGAGGATCACCGAGGCGACGCCGCTGAGCGCCAGCAGCCACTCCCCCGTGATCGCCCGCCTCAGCCGGATGGCCGCCGCGATCTCGAGGATCCCCGTGACGATCGCCCAGGCGGCAATGACGTAGAGCAGCACGAAGGTCGTGACGCCGGGCATCACGAGCGCGATCACTCCGGCGATCAACCCCGCGACGCCTTCGAGGAGGAGCACCCACCAGCGGTCGATCGCGCCCCGGTGCCGGATGGCGCTCACGATCGCGAAGATGCCGTCGACGATCGCGTAGAGCCCGAAGGCGAGCACGAGCGCGGCCAGGGAGATGCCCGGCGCGAGGAATGTGACGATGCCGAACAGGATCGCGGCGAGGCCGCGGAACAGCACGGCCCACCAGTTACGGGAGAGGGTCTCGGCTTCCACCACGGGGGCATGCATCGGTCGCCTCCACGTCACACTGTGATGCCCGGCCGTCGTCGCCGGCGCTCCGCCAGCCGCCGGGTCCAGGGTCACCGGGCCGTACACTGCTGAAAGTCCGAGCCGCCGCCCGGCCGGGCGCTGTCGGGCAACCGGGAAGGCCGCGCCGGACCCGGCGCGGCGGACGGTCGTTTGGCGCCCAACGAAATTCGGTGCATCGCGGATGCCGCGGGCGCGCGCCGGCAGCCGCCCGGGCGCGTCAGGCCGGCGGCGCGTCGCCCGCCCGCTTCACGTTCACGACGTCCTTCACGCCGTCCGGGCGCACGACCTCGATGGAGCTGACGAAGCCGTCCGGCTCCTCGACCGCCCAGACTTCACTGGGCTGGTACACGCGGTGGTCGCCGGCCTCGAGCTCGAATTCGAGGGAGTTCGCCTTGCGGTCGTAGGTGATGCCCATCAGGTGGGCGCCCTCCGCTTCGAACTGCTCCCCCCAGTCGGGCGACAGCACCTCGACGTTCACCGTCTCGGGATTCGCGTCACGCAGGAACTTCTTGGTGAACGCGTCGAAGTAGGCGCTCAGTCGCTCCGGTGGGATCCTGGTCGTCACTGACATTCTCAGTCCTCCGCGCTCGCTCTCCTGTCGTCCCCTGACTCGTCCGGCGCCCCGCGCCGCGGCAGCGCATCCCCGCGCCGCCCGAGTACCTCGCCGCCGCGCCGCGGCGTCGTCCGCGCGCCCCGGTGTCCGACGTCGGATCGCGCCGCTCCGGCGCTCGCGTCGTCTGGCCCCGGCGGGCCGCCGCCGAAGGCCGAGACCGGCCTGAGCAGCCACTCGGGCCGGACGCCGTAGCCGATGACCAGCGCGGCGATGGCGTCGAGCGAGAAGCGGCGCCAGTCACCGCTCAGGAGCCCGAGCAGGTATTTGTGCTCGATGCCGAGATGGCGCGCCGCGGCCCGCCGGTCTCCGCCGTGCCACATCCTGATCAGTGTCTCGACGCGCGCCGATAGGTCGGACGCCAGAACACTCGCTGTCCTCATCACTGCCCTCTCCTGCCCTCTCCGCGAAAGCTCG
The DNA here is from genome assembly GCA_045804285.1 of Gemmatimonadaceae bacterium. Lineage (GTDB taxonomy): Bacteria > Gemmatimonadota > Gemmatimonadetes > Gemmatimonadales > Gemmatimonadaceae > DATMHT01. The sequence goes on along the minus strand of JBJMNL010000203.1, from coordinate 2,976 downwards.
CGCCGAACGGCCGCGCACGCCGCGCGCGGCGGCGACCGACCCGGCGCGCCCCTCGCCACGCGAAACGACGCGCGGCGACATCGTGGCACAGGGCATCCGTCCCGCAACGGGCGCGCCTTCGGGTGGGCGGCACGCGGCTTCCCGGCTTCCCGGCACCGCGCACAACGCGCGCCGGCGCGCGTTGTGCGCGCGTCCTGCACGGGCGTCCGCAGGCAGGGCCACGGCGACGCGCGCCGGGCGACGCCGCACCACCAGGCTCGCGGGGAGGATCTCATGACGCGCTCCGACAGCGACATCCAGAGAGACGTGATCGCCGAGCTCAGGTGGGAGCCGAGCCTCAGGGACGACGACGTCGCCCTCGCGGTGCGCGACGGCGTCGTGACGCTCACCGGCCTGGTCGACAGCTGCGCCGACAGGTCGAAGGCGGAGTCCGCGGCGACGCGGGTCAAGGGAGTGAAGGCGGTCGTCAACGACCTCGAGGTCACGCTGCCCTCGAGCTCGGAACGCCCCGACCCGGAGATCGCTCGCGCGATCCTCGACGCACTCAGGTGGGACATCTCCGTGCCCGACGACCGCATCCGCGCGCGCGTCGAGAAGGGGTGGGTCACCCTGGAGGGAGACGTCGACTGGTACTACCAGCGCGACGAGACGGAGCGCGTCGCGGGGAGGACCACCGGCGTGCGCGGGGTCACCGATCGGATCGTGGTGAGAGAGCAGCCGACGACGGGCGACGTCAAGCAGCGGATTCGCGAGGCGCTGCAGCGAGGCGCGGCGCTGGACGCGGACCGGATCACCGTCGAGGTCGACGGCCACCGGGCGCTGCTGCGCGGCACGGTGCGCTCGTACGCCGAGATGCGCGACGCCGAACGCGCCGCCCGCAACGCGCCCGGCGTCACCGAGGTGGAGAACGCGCTGGCGATCGACCCGGGCGTCTACGCGGGCGCCTGAGGCGCGGCCCCGCGAACTGGTGGCTCTGGAGCGCCGCGAGGAGCGTCGCCTCGTCCCACGAGTCGTCGTGCCGGACGCCGTTGATGAAGAACGTTGGCGTCCCGTTCACGCCGCTTCTCACGCCGCTCACGAAGTGCTCGCGCACGCGGTCGGCGAAGGCGTGCGTCGAGAGCGCCGACGCCACCGACGCGGGGTCGATCCCGAGCCGCGCCGCGTAGCCCACCAGGTCCCGGGGCTCGAGCGCCTGCTGGTTCTCGAAGATCGTGTCGTGCATCTCCCAGAACCGTCCGCGCGTCGCCGCCGCCTCCGACGCTTCGGCCGCGAGCTCGGCGTGCGGATGGAGCTGGGTCAGCGGGAAGTGGCGGTAGACGAGCTGCAACCGGTCCCCGAGCCGGCGCTGGATCGACTTCACGACGGGATAGGCCCGGCCGCAGTACGGACACTCGAAGTCGCCGTATTCGACGAGCGAGAGGGGGGCGTCGTCCGGACCCTGGCGGTGATCGTGGGGACCGACCGGGACGGTGAGGCGAGTGCTCATGGCGTGGCTCCTGTGTAGGGACAGCGCGGGCCGACCCCCGAACAGGCTGCGCGAGCCGTGCCGGACGCGCCTCCCGGCGATCCGGAACCGTGTGCGCGGCGACCGCGACGCGGCGAGCGCGACGCGGCGAGGCGGCGGTGACGAGCCGGCACGGCCCGCCCCGCCCTGCCCCGCTACTCCCGCACCGGCGGGCGGCTCTCCCGTCGCTCGGCGAGCAGCCGCTCCGTGAAGTCGAGCCGTTGCTCGAGCTCGGCTACCCGGCTCTCGAGGGCGTCCACCGTGCCACGCTGCTCCTCGAGCTCGCGCCAGACCGGCGGCGCGCCGACGCCCGGCCGAGCGGCGGGATATCGGCCGCCGACCCCGTCAGTGAACGGTGCGACGCGTCCGTCGAAATACCAGCCCGGTCCCATGCGCATCGCGTAGCGGCGCCAGCGCCGGCGGCGCGAAGTGATCATCCAGAAGATGAGCGCCATCCAGAACAGCCATGCGAATCCCCACATCGTACTCCTCCTTCGGTCCGTCGCCCCTCAGAGCGAGGTCGGTTGCAGCGCCTGCTCGATCTCCTCCGCGGCCTTGCGCAGGATCTCCGCGACGCGCTTGAGCGCCGGGTCGTCGGGGCCGCGCCGCCACGCCCGCTTGAAGGTGATGCCGGCTAGCCGAGCGAACGCCTCCTGCACCTCGCCGACGCCACCGCCGGTGAACTGCCGCACCGTCTCGCGCACGCGATCGAGGATCTCGTCGAGCAGATCGCCGTGCTCCTCGAGGTAGCGCTCCCCCTCCGGCGTCACGTGATAGACCTTCTTGCCGTCCGTCTCGACGACGCGCACGTAGCCCTCGTCCTCGAGGAGCTGGAGCGTGGGATAGACGGTGCCGGCGGAGGGGGTGTAGACGCCCCCCAGCTTCTCCTCGAGGGCGCGGATCACCTCGTAGCCGTGCCGCGGCTTCTCCTTGAGGAGGCGGAGGATGACGAACTTCATCTCCCCCGACTCGAACATCTGCTGGCGGCGTCGTCCGCCGCGCGGGCCCGCGCCCCCCCACGCCCCGCCCCACGCGCCACGCCAGGCTCCGCCGAAGGGAAACCCCGGGCCGAAGCCCCAGTCGTCGCGTCTGCCACACATGGGATACCTCCTGTGAGTACGATATTACTTACGATATATCGTACGATAGGTCTTGAGTGGGGTCAAGGGTTGGGCGCTAGAGCTTGAGGGGCGGAATGAGGGATGAGGTGACGAAGGTCGAAGGGCGGGAGGAGGCATGAGGAGGCATGAGGGATGAGGAGACGAAGACCGAAGGGCGGAATTGAAAGGGCGGAATGCGGAATGAGGCCGGGACCCTCCGGGTGGCTAAGCTGGCCACCGGTGGGGTCCCGGCCTCATTCCTCATGCCTCATTCCGCCCTTCACGGTTCCTTCCGCCCTTCTCAGTTCCTTCCGCCCTTCAGCTCTCCATATCGGGAGCCTTACCCCCGCGCCCGGTCACGGCGGGCTCGCT
>JBJMNL010000202.1:0-2148 GCA_045804285.1 Gemmatimonadaceae bacterium | reverse complement strand
TCCGACAGGGCCGCCCAGGCGGCGCCCGCGTCCAGCCCCGCCCGCGGCTGCGACGCCTCGCTCGCCGTCAGGGGCCGGCTCCGGTCGAGCAGCCGCGCCACGTCCAGCGTGGGCACGACGGGGGACGTCTCGCGCTCGGCGCCGAGACCGGCGGCGCGGGCCGCGGCCAGCCGGTCGCCGAGCAGGTGCGCGATGCGCGCCTCGACGAGCGCGAGATGCTCGAGAATCTCCGCGACCGACCAGCGCTCCGCGGCCGGCCGCCGCTCGCGCAGCTGCGCGGGCACCGCCGCGACGGCCCGCTCCAGCTCGGCTCGGTGCGTGTCGAGGTGCGCGAGGATCTCCTGTGTGCGAGACTGCATGACGACTCTACCCTCCTGATGGGAGTGTTCAGGCCAGGACCCGGGTCAGGAAGGTGCCCAGCAGCGCGTCGAACTCCTCCGGCCGTTGTAGCGGCGCGAAGTGACTCACGCGAGGCAGCACGACCAGCTCCGCGCCGGGGATGCTCCGTGCCAGGTACTCGGCGTGCTCGCGCCGGATGAACTCGTCGTGCTCGGCGTGCGCGATCAGCACCGGGACACGGACGGCGGCCAGGTCGCCGGGAGTGTAGTTCGGCTGCGTCCGATGCATCTCGCTCACCGCCGCGACGAAGGACCCGAACCCGCCCGGCGTGGCGGAGAGCTCGGCGTGATCCTGCCGGTGCCGGGCAAAGCAGCGGTCGACGATCGGATTCGGCACGTCCAGCTCCCGGGTTCCGCTCGGGTCCATGTTGCAGCCGAAGAACAGCACACCCGCCACCCGTTCCGGCGCGGTGTGGGCGAGGATCAGCGCGGTGCACGCGCCGTCGCTCCAGCCCACGAGGGCGGCGCGACGCACGTGCAGCGCGTCCATGACCGCGCGTACGTCGGCGGCCATCAGCTCGTACGAGTAGGGCCGCGCGTCGCGCGTGCTGCGGCCGTGGCCGCGGCTGTCGATGACGACGGTGCGATAGCCGGCCGCCAGAAGCGCCGGTAGCTGGTACCCCCAGTTCCCACTGTGCCCGAGGCCACCGTGCAGCAGGAGGACCGGTGGGCCGTCGCCATACGCGGCGTACCAGATGCGGGCGCCGTCGTGCTCGACGTGGCCCGCCTCGCGCGCATCCGGCAGGCGCGGCGCGCCGCGCGCCGCGAAGGTGCGCAGGTCATCGTCGTGGGTGGGCGAAGCGGAGGGGCTGTGCCCTCGCGGATCAGCCATTCTTCGCGCGCCGGCGCCGCCTCGGGTCCGACCGCTTGCCGCTCGACCGTCGGACGGAGCTCCGGCCCGCCGCCCGGCGCGCGACCGCGGCCTCGTACGCCGCCTGGAGCTCGGCGGCGACCGAGGTGCCCCGCCGACTCGCGCCGCGTCGCGCGGGCACCCCGAGGTGTGCCTCCCGCAGCTCGGCCATGAGCGCGTCCCACATCGCCGGCCCGCCCTCCTCGAGCAGCTCCGCGCGGGCGCCCAGCTCCTCGCTCACCGGGAGCCAGCGCCGGCCCCACGCGCCGATCATCGCGAAGATGGGCACGAGCGCGATGCTCTTCTCCGTGAGGCTGTAGATCGCCCGCTGCTTGTGCGTGGGATCGTCGCTCCTCGTGAGGAGTCCCTCGTCGACCATCATCCGCAGCCGGTCGGCGAGGATGTTCGACGATATCCCTTCGATCTGCGAGTGGAGTAGCTCGAGGTAGTGGCGCCGGCCGGTGAAGATGATGTCGCGCAGGATGAGCAGCGTCCAGCGGTCGCCGAACAGCTCGAGCGACAGGTTGACGGGACAGAGCGAGCGGTGGACGTCGGACATGAGGGCTCCGGTGGCAACTGCTTGCGAACTTGCGGCAGTCGCACTATTCTCGCAACGACTTGCATTTCGCAAGTCGTCGGCGGCCGACGCCGCGCGGCCATGCCCTTCCCCCGCTCCCGGAGACCGACTCGATGACGCGGCCTCGCATCGCCACACGCGACGAATGGCGCGCCGCGCGCCTGGCGCTCCTCGAGCGGGAGAAGGCGTTCACGCACGCGCGCGACGCGCTCAACGCGGAGCGCCGGGCGCTGCCCATGGTCCGCGTCGAGAAGCCGTACGCGTTCGAGACCCCCGACGGCCCGGCCACGCTGCGCGACCTGTTCGGCGTCCGCCGCCAGCTC
>JBJMNL010000201.1:0-2265 GCA_045804285.1 Gemmatimonadaceae bacterium | reverse complement strand
GCCGTCCACAACCACGACACGCACAACCGAGACCCGACCATGCGCCCCCTCATCTCCGCCCACGCCCTGCTCGCCGCGACCGCGCTCGCCACCGCGACGCCCGCCGTCGCGCAGCAGGGAGACACGCTCACCGTCGCCACCGCGGTGGCCGCCGGCACCGCCGCGCGGACGGACAGCGCGCGCACGCCCGAACCGAGGAAGGCCGAGGAGAGCGCGAAGAGCCTTCTCCTCCCGCCGATCGAGATCCAGCACCTCCGCCCGAACGACCAGCGCGGGATCAACGTCTTCGAGCCGCCCAAGCAGGACGACGTCCCGTTCACGGGCTTCAAGCTCGGCTTCGGCGCCGCGTTCACGCAGCAGTTCCAGGCGCTCGACCACCGCAACGCCGCCACCCCGGTGCCGAAGACCGACGCCGCCGGCAAGCCGTACGACGCGAACGAGTTGGTCCGCATCGGCCACGGCCCGAACAACGCCGTCGCCAACGCCTACCTGAACGCGCAGCTCGCCCGGGGGATCCGCGTCGCGATGACTGGTTACCTCTCGGCGCGGCACCACAACGAGACGTGGGTGAAGGACGGCTACCTCCTGATCGACGACTCGCCGATCGACTACCTGCCGCTCAAGGTGCTCATGGCCTTCACGACGGTGAAGGCGGGTCACTTCGAGATCAACTACGGCGACGCGCACTTCCGCCGCACCGACAACGGGAACGCGATGTTCAACCCGCTCGTCGGCAACTACATCATGGACGCCTTCACGACCTCGGTCGGGGGCGAGGTCATGCTCCGCGCGGGCGGCATGTTCGTCATGGGGGGCGTCACGAACGGCGAGGTGCGCGGCACGATCCTCAACCCGCAGAAGCGCTCGCCGGCGTACCTGGCGAAGGCCGGCGTCGACCGGCAGGTCACCAAGGACCTCCGCCTCCGCCTCTCGGCCTCCGCGTTCAGCCAGGCCCGCTCGGCCAACCAGACGCTCTACAGCGGTGACCGCGCCGGTTCGCGCTACTACGACGTGATGGAGAACACGGTGTCTACCGAGAACGCCCAGGCGTGGTCGGGCGCGATCAACCCGGGACTCTCGAGCGAGATGCACGCGGCGGTCGTGAACCCCTTCCTCAAGTACCGCGGGCTCGAGCTGTTCGGCAACTTCGAGCGCGCCCGCGGCCGCGCGGCGGGGGAGGCGGCGCGCCGCCAGTGGAGCCAGAACGTCTACGAGGGCACGTACCGCTTCCTCGGCGAGCGGCTCTACGTCAGCGGCCGCTACAACACCGCGGAGGGGAGGCTCGCCGGGTTCACGCGGGACGCGGGCGTCGACCGCGTGCAGGCCGGCGGCGGCTGGTTCATCACGCCGCTCGTGCTGCTCAAGGGCGAGTACGTGACGCAGAAGTACGACGACTTCCCGGCCACCGACATCCGCCATGGCGGCAAGTTCGGCGGATACATGCTCGAGGGGGTGGTCGCCTTCTGACCGCCTGGAACGACACCCACGCTCGTACGATCGGATACCGCGTCGGGGGGCCGAAGAGCCCTCCGACGCCGTCCATCTTCCCACGGGAGTGCCGTGCACCGGCCATCCGCCGATCGCCCTCCGATCCGCCGCTACGGCGCGTACTCGTAGTCGGCGCCGACCACGTGGCCACGCCAGTACGGCAGCGGCCCCTCGGGCAGCACCCATTCCGCCTCGCCACCCCTCGGGATCTTCATGCTGTCGACGCGCATGTAGTCTGCGGTGAGCCGGGCGCGCCACGGCGTGAGGACCGGCGTGCCGTCGACGTCGCGGTGCCGCATCGCCGAGACCGCGGCGATCTCGCCGCGAGGGCCGAAGCGGACGTCGAGCGAGACAGTCGTGACGCCGTCGGTGAGCGTCGCGCGCGCGGAGCGCTCGTCGATCGGGGCCCACGAGACGCCCGCACTCGGCAGGAGTGCCGTCGGGAGCCAGACGGCCTCGCCCAGGTAGCGCGACAGCGTGCCGGCCGCCATCTCCGGCGTGCCACGCTGGTCGACCACGGTGACGAGCCCGGCGACCCTGCCCAGCATCGTGCCTTCACCGCGCAGATAGCCGTCGCGCACCCGCGTCGGGAGCAGGCGCGCCATGCGAATGTCCGCGTCCCACACGAAGCCCGGAGGACGCACCGAGAAGTGCTGCACCGCGGTGAACGGGCTCCACGGACCGTCCGGCCGCGCGTGGAACTCTCCGGCCCATTCGATGCGCGCGCGGCGAACGAGCGGTTGGCCGGGCGTGAGGGCGAGCTCGAAGTAGCGTCTC
>JBJMNL010000200.1:0-6153 GCA_045804285.1 Gemmatimonadaceae bacterium | reverse complement strand
TCGCGCGACGCCGAGTCGGGGCGGGACGCCGGCGGCACTGGCCGTGGGCGGGCCGGTGCCGCCGTGGAGTCGCGCCGGACGCCGGCCGAATCTTGGGCTCCCACCGATCCGGCGCACAGCGCGGCGAGCGCGCCGGCGAGCGCGATCGCGCGCGCGCGGGGCGCGACCGAGGGGAGCCGCCCGTGGCGGCGCGGGTGGAGACGCGCCGGGGCGCGGTACGGGAACATGTCGGCGGGGTGCGACGAGGGCGGGATGTGGAGCGCTCCGCCGCACGAGCGGCGGGGTCGTGGTGTACGCCAGCGTACAGCCGAAATCTCGCGTGTCGTGCGACTCGACGGGAGGGTCGTATGGGGCACGACCTTTGCTCTGCATGTTTACGCCCCCGCGCCTGGTGCGATGCGGGCCCGATCTCGACCGTCCGTCGACGCACGCCGCCGACGCTGGTGAGATCGGGCGGTGGCGCGCGTCGTCGTCCGGCCGGTCACGGCCCACCGGTCGCGCGGCAGCGCCAGGCGGCGGGGCACTCTCACTCACGCGATTCAACTCCGCAGGTGCTCATGACCGCCTCCGCTTCGACCGCCCGGGATCGCAGGACCGCCGCCACCGCGGACTCTCCGCTGATCGTGCACAGTCACTTGCGGTGGGATTTCGTGTGGCAGCGGCCGCAGCAGATCCTCTCGCGGATGGCGGTGACGCGTCCCGTGCTCTTCGTCGAGGAGCCGATCCTGCTCGACGACGTGCGCGCCGAGCGCCTCGAGATCTCCCAGCCGGCGCCGAACGTGTACCGCGCCGTCCCGCGCCTCCCCTCGTACCTGCGCGACGACTACGACGGCGCGATCGCCACGATCCGCGCGCTCGTGCAGCACGCGGTCGGCAAGGGGGGCGCCCTCTCGGGCAGGTTCGGCGGCGCGGTGCAGTGGTTCTACACGCCGATGCCGGCGCCGGCGATGCTCGGCGCCTTCAACGAGCGCGGCGTGGTGTACGACTGCATGGACGAGCTGGCGCAGTTCCGCTTCGCGCCGACGGAACTCGCCGCGCGCGAGCGGCTGCTCCTCGAGAACGCGGACGTCGTCTTCACCGGCGGGCACAAGCTGTACATGTCGAAGTCGCGCTACCACGACAACGTGCACTTCTTCGGCTGCGGCGTGGACGCCGGGCACTTCGCGGCGGCCCGGGCGCCGGAGACCGTGGTCCCGGCGGACGTGGCGTCGCTGCCGGCGCCGGTGTTCGGCTACTTCGGCGTCATCGACGAGCGCCTCGACTACGACCTGATCGCGCGCCTCGCCGCCGCCAACCCGTCGGCGTCGGTCGTCATGGTCGGCCCGGTGGTCAAGGTGGACTCGCGCGACCTGCCGCAGGCGCCGAACGTCCACTGGCTCGGGCAGCGCGCCTACAAGCAGCTCCCCGCGTACGTGAAGGCGTTCGACGTCTGCCTGATGCCGTTCGCGCTGAACGAGGCGACCGAGTACATCAACCCGACGAAGACGCTCGAGTACATGGCTGCCGGGAAGCCGATCGTCTCGACCCCGGTCGCCGACGTCGTGCACAACTTCACGCCGGTGGTGCGCGTGGCGCGCGACGCCGGCGAGTTCGTGACCGCCGCCGCCGAGCTGGCGGCGGCACCCGACGCGGCCATGATCACGCGGGGGATCGAGAAGGCGCGCACCGCGTCGTGGGAGTCGATCGTCGCCCGGATGCGCGCGCTCATCTCCGACGCCGTCACGGCCCCCGACGCGGCGATCGCGGCGATCGCGGCCGGCGAGAGCGCGGACGCCGAGCTGCTCTCGTCCGGCGAGCTCGCCGCGGGGAGCGTGACGTCGGGCGGCGTGACGTCGGGCAGCGTGACGTCTGGCGGCGCCTCCGGCTCGGGCGAGGAGCTGAGTGCGTAAGGGCGAGTCGCGAGGCACGAGCGGGGGAGGAGCGTGACGGGCCCGGACTCCCCGGGTCCGTCGCCGTCACACCGCTCCGTGCTGGACCCTCGACGCTCGTCCGTCGAGCTGTGGGCGGGTGTCGAGTGCACGGTCAACCGCGTCGGCGACGGCTACTTCGACCAGGTGGCGCGCAGCGGCCACGGGACGCGCCTCGACGACCTGGACCGCCTCGCGGCGCTCGGCGCGCGCGCCGTGCGGTACCCGGTGCTGTGGGAGCGCGTCGCCCCGCGCGGCCTCGCCGACGCCGACTGGCGCTGGACGGACGAGCGGCTCGGGCGGCTGCGGGAGCTCGGCGTGCGCCCGATCGCGGGGCTCCTGCACCACGGGAGCGGCCCGCCCGGCACGAGCCTCCTCGATCCGGAGTTCCCCGAGAAGCTCGCGCGCTACGCGCGCGCGGTGGCCGAGCGCTACCCGTGGCTCACCGACTTCACGCCGGTGAACGAGCCGCTGACGACGGCGCGCTTCAGCGCCCTGTACGGCCTCTGGTACCCGCACGCGCGCGACGACCGCGCGTTCGTGCGGGCGCTGCTCAACCAGCTCCGCGCGGCGCGCCTCGCCATGGAAGCGATCCGCGAGGTGACGCCCGGCGCGCGACTGGTCCAGACCGAGGACCTCGGCCGCTGCCACTCGACGCCCGCGTTGCGCTACCAGGCGGAGTTCGAGAACGCGCGGCGCTGGCTCACCTTCGACCTGCTGTGCGGGCACGTCGATTCGCTCTCGCCGGCGCTGCGCGGCTACCTCCGCGAGGCCGGCGCGACCCGGGCGGAGCTCGACGAGTTCGCGCGTCGTCCCTGCCCTCCCGACGTCGTCGGCATCAACCACTACCTGACGAGCGAGCGCTTCCTCGACGAGCGGCTCGAGCGCTACCCGCCGCACACCCACGGCGGCAACGGGCGGCAGCGCTACGCGGACGTGGAGGCGGTGCGGGTCCGCGCCGAGGGACCGGCGGGGCCGGAGTCGCTCCTGCGCGAGGCCTGCGAGCGCTACGCGCTCCCCCTCGCGGTGACCGAGGTCCACCTCGCCTGCACGCGCGAGCAGCAGCTGCGCTGGCTGGCCGAGGTCTGGGAGGGGGCGTGCGCGCTGCGCGCGGAGGGGCACGACGTGCGCGCGGTGACCGTCTGGTCGTCGTTCGGCGCGTACGACTGGGCGAGCCTGCTGACGCGCGACGAAGGGCACTACGAGCCCGGTGCCTTCGACGTCCGTGGGCCGGCGCCGCGTCCGACCGCGCTCGCGCGCATGGCGCGCGACCTCGCCGAGCGGGGGACGCACGCGCACCCGGCGCTCGACGGCGGCGGGTGGTGGCGGAGCGAGGGCCGGCTGGCGTACGAGGTGGTGAGCACGTCCGGCCCGGGGGGGCCCCCCCACCGGGAAGGTAGCGCGGCGCGCCGAGCCGGCGGCATCGTATTCCCGCGCCGCGGTCCCGGCGTCGCGCGCGCGGCGCGTCGTGCGCCGCGTCCGCTTCTCATCACCGGCGCCACGGGCACGCTGGGCCGCGCGCTCGCCCGCGCGTGCGAGGAGCGCGGGCTCGCCCACCGGCTGCTCTCGCGCGCCGAGATGGACATCGCCGACCGGGAGTCGGTGGCCGCCGCGCTGGCGGGGGAGCGTCCCTGGGCCGTCGTCAACGCGGCCGGCTACGTGCGCGTGGACGACGCCGAGCATGACCGCGAGCGGTGCCGGCGCGAGAACGCGCTCGGGCCGGCGATCCTCGCCGAGGCGTGCGTGGCGCGCGGCGTCGCGCTCGCGACCTTCTCCTCGGACCTCGTGTTCGACGGACGCTCGCCGCGCCCGTACGTGGAGAGCGACCCGGTGGCGCCGCTCAACGCGTACGGCGCGAGCAAGGCCGAGGGGGAGCGCCTGGTGCTCGAGGCGCACCCCGACGCGCTCGTGGCGCGCACCAGCGCGTTCTTCGGGCCGTGGGACGAGCACAACTTCGTGACCGTGATGTCCCGGGCGCTCGCCGCCGGCCGACCCTTCGCGGCGGCCGACGACGCCGTCGTCTCGCCGACGTACGTGCCCGACCTCGCCCACGCGGCGCTCGACCTGCTGATCGACGGCGAGCGGGGGGTGTGGCACCTCGCGAACGAGGGCGCGGTGACGTGGGCGGAGCTGGCGCGGATGACGGCCCGCGTAGCCGGCCTCGACGCCTCGCTCGTGGAGGGGCGGCCGACGGCGTCGTTCGCGCTCGCGGCGGCGCGCCCGCTCAACAGTGCGCTCGCGAGCGAGCGCGGCGCGCTGCTGCCGCCCATCGAGAACGCGATTTGCCGTTACGTCGCGGCGCGCCCGGCGGCGCGCGCGGTCGCGCCCGCCGTTCCCCCATTCGCCGGGCACGTCGCGGGCGTCGACGACGATCGCGAGATCGAAGGGCTGGCCGAGGACGCCGAGGTCGTCGAGCCGGCGTAGCGCGACGCGGCGACCGCCGCGTCGCGGCCGCCCGGCCCCGGAGAGGCGCCGCGTGAGGCGCCGGGCGCGGCGGCGCGCATGGCGGCATGCCAGCGCCACGCAGGTCCAGCAGTCACTCCACGCACGTCAGGCGTACCCCACACCGCAGCACGCAGGAGAGCGAAGTCTTGGACGCGAAGAAGATCGTCATCATCGGCGCCGGCCCGACCGGCCTCGCGGCAGGCTACCGCCTGCGCGAGCTCGGCTACCGCAACTTCGTCATGCTGGAAGCGCGCGACAAGGTGGGTGGGCTGGCGTCATCGGAGCGGAGCCCGAACGGCTTCACCTACGACATCGGCGGGCACGTCCTCTTCTCGCACTACAAGTACTTCGACGCGCTCTTCGACCGCCTCATGGGCGACGACTACCAGGAGCTCCTGCGCGAGAGCTGGGTGTGGATGGAGGATCGCTTCCTCCCCTACCCCTTCCAGAACAACATCAAGTACCTCTCGAAGGACACCGTGATGGAGTGCCTGATGGGGATCATCGAGGCGCAGAAGCAGCCCCTCGACCTGTCGCGCTTCGCCAACTTCGAGGAGCTGATCCACGGCGTGTTCGGGGCGGGCATCGCCAAGCACTTCATGATGCCCTACAACTTCAAGGTGTGGGCGCACCCGCCCCGCATGATGAACAAGGAGTGGATCGGCGAACGGGTCTCCGTCGTGGACATCAAGCGCGTGCTCGGCAACGTGGTCTACGACCGGGACGACGCGGGCTGGGGGCCGAACTCCACGTTCAAGTACCCGCTCTACGGCGGCACCGGCGGCCTGTTCGAGCGGATGCGCCCCTACGTGCAGGAGAACCTCCGCCTCTCGGCGCCGGTGGTCGGCGTGGACGCCGAGGCGAAGGAGGTGGTCTGCGAGGACGGGTCGCGCGAGAGCTACGACGTCCTCATGTCCACGATGCCGATGGACGAGCTGGTGGCGATGACGAGGGGCGCGGCGCCCGACGCGGTGAGGGACGAGGCGAAGCGGCTCCGCCACTCCGGCTCGTTCATCGTCGGCGTCGGCGTCGACCAGCCGTGCCCGAGCAGGAAGTGCTGGATGTACTTCCCCGAGTCGAACGCCCCCTTCTACCGGGTGACGTATCTCTCGAACTATTCGCCCGAGGTCGTCCCCGACGCGACTCGCCAGTACTCGCTCCTCGCCGAGATCTCGCACTCGGAGTTCAAGCCCGAGTGCCGCGACTCGATCGTCGAGCAGACGCTGCGGGGGATGGTGAACACGAAGCTCTTGCGGGAAGAGGATCTGAAGGACGTGGTCGACACCTTCCTCATCGAGCGCGATTACACCTACCCGACGCCGTCGCTCGAGCGCGACCAGGCGCTGCGGACGATCCACCCCTGGCTGGAGTCGAAGGACATCTACTCGCGCGGCCGCTTCGGGGCGTGGCGTTACGAGGTGGGCAACATGGACCACTCGGTGGCGCAGGGGGTGGAGTGGGTGAATCGGGTGGTGTGCGGGGAGGTGGAGGAGGAGCTGACGTATCTGGCGAAGAGGGGGTGTTAGGGGGGGACGAGTCGCGGGGAGGGTGCGAGGTGGCGATCGGCACGGCACGGGCCGGTGCGCGAGGGCGATCCGTGTGCGATCGCGATCCGTGCGCCGCCAGCCCGCGCGGGGTGGCCACCTCTCCGCCACGAGCCAGCTCGCGATGGCGTTCTGAGTGATGAGTTGTGAGTTGTGAGTGACGGGGAGTGGCGCGCCGGGCGCGCACCGCGACCCCGCCAGCTCGGGGCGCGGGTGAGGCGCGGCGCCCGCCCCGCGCGCGGGCCGCCGCCCGGCGC
>JBJMNL010000199.1:0-4976 GCA_045804285.1 Gemmatimonadaceae bacterium | reverse complement strand
CGGAAGACGACCGTATCGCGCGGCGTCCGCCCGCGCACCTGCACCGACGCCGCCGCGTAGTACGCCGACACGGCGGGCGAGCCGAGATCGATGCGCGCGGGGAGCGTCACCCAGCGGAGGCCCGCAGCCTGCGCGATCGACTCGTACGACCAGACGTAATCGAGCTCACCCGCCTGCAGCAGCCCGACCAGGTCGGCCTCCTTCGGGCGCACGTTGCGCGCGGGGGACGCCGCGAGGAGGCGCGCGGCGAGGCCCGGCTGCCCATAGAAGCGCTCGGCGAGCTGCAGAGTGAGCAGCGTGCGGTAGCCGTTCGGGTCGAGGTTCGGGTCGGCGCGTCCGACCTCGACCCCCGGGCGCTGGAGCACGCGCCACCAGTTCTCCGGCGTGATCTCCCCCGCGCCGCGCGAGCGTGGCGTGTACGCGATCACCATGCGGTTGCGCGCGAAGTCCACGTACCACGCGACGTGCGAGGGCACGAGGAGCTGGGGAAAGACCTCGGCGTCGGCGAGGGCGATCACGTCCGGAACGCGGCCGAGCTCCGTCAACTTGCGCGCGGTCTCCAGGCTGCCGGCGCTCTCCTGCTCGACGGCGACCCGCGTCCCCTCGCGTCCCTTTCGGGCGGCGAAGGAGTCGAGCGCGGCGCGCATCGGGCGCGCGAGGCTCCCGGCGTTGAAGACAACGATGGCGCGCTCGTCGATCCGCGACGTGGGTGTGCCCGGCGATGGCCGGTCGCTCCGATCGCGGCAGCCGAGAGCGACGGCTGCTATAAGCGCGGCGCGCAGCCGCCTTCCTGATGGGTGTCGCAGTGGTGAGCTCATGCGGAGAGAACGTGGTCGGCTTGCGGCACTGCTGCCCGGTGGCTGCACGCGGAGCGCGTCGGCGCTTCGATCGGCCGGGCCTCGGTCGATCGCGCCCTAGACGGCAGCGGCAGCCGCACAGTATGGTTTCGCCGCACGCCCGAGGCCGATAGACCTGCGGGGCCTAAGACACTCTCGCGCTCGGAGCAGAATGATGCAGACGCAGCAATTTGCACTGCACGCGAACGTGGAGGATCGCCACTGGTGGTTCGTCGCTAGGCGCCGAATCATGACGCGCCTGGTGCGGGCGGTGCTTCCCCCAGGCCAGGGCGGGATCGTGATGGACGTCGGATGCGGGACGGGAGCTAACATAGCATCCCTGATGGGAGAGTACATCTGCGTCGGCGCCGACTCCTCCGCTGAGGCAGTCGCATGGTGCCGCCGCCGGTTCCCTGGGCTGCGCGTCGAACAAGGGCATGTGCCGCCGGCGCTCGCGGATGTCGCGCACAAGGCCGAACTCATTCTCCTCATGGACGTCATCGAACACGTGCGCGACGACTTCCTGCTCCTCTCCGAGATCCTGGCGGTGGCGCGTCCGGGCGCCCACGTGCTGGTGACCGTCCCCGCCGACGCGTCGCTCTGGAGCCCGCACGATGTGGCCTTCGGTCACTACCGGCGCTACGACGCGCAGCGGCTCGCCGCGACCTGGGCGGGGCTGCCGGTGACCACGCGCCTCCTTTCCCACTTCAACAGCCGGCTGTACCCGCTCGTGAAGGCGGCGCGCGCCGCCGCGCGCCGCCGGGGGCACGCCCGCGGAGAGGACGGGACGGACTTCACGGTCCCGTCCCCACCCGTCAACGCCCTACTTCGACTCGCCTTCGAGGGAGAGGGGCGTCGGCTCGAGCGGCAGCTACGAGGCGGGAGGGGCCAAGGGCCGCGTCATGGTGTGAGCCTGATCGCCCTACTCCGTCGGGAGCAGGGCGATTTACGACCCCGACACAAGCCCGCGGGGCTGCCCTCAGACCTCTTCGACCCCGAGGCGCCGCGTCACCAGTAGGTCGACTCCGCTCCCGGCCAGTGCCGCCGCGTCAGGGTGACGCGGGCGTGAAATCGGCCGAGACCGTTCCTCCGGCCGACGCCGTCACCGTCCGTGTGCCGCTCCCGAACCCGGTGCCGCGGAGTGCTACCGTGTGGCTCCCGGGCGCGACGCGCACGGTAAGCGGCGCCACCCCGCGCGGCGTACCATCGACGATCACCAGCGCGCTGCGCCCGCCTGCCGTGACGCGAATGTAGGCCGGTTCACTCGCCACCACTCCGCCAACCACCGGCGTGGCCGAGGCGTCGCCGGCCGCGTCCCCTCCCCCACCACCACCGCCACTGGGCTGCCCGGGCCGCGCCGCCTCGGCCGCTCGCCGCGCCGTTGCGCGCTGGGCTTCGACGCTCGCGCTACGAGCCAGCGGGCCCGCCTTGAACGACCATGGTCCGAATAGCGCGGCACCACCCAGGAGCAGGACGGCGGTGGTCACCACGGGCAGCAACCACCCCCGGCGGCGTTGTGGGATGTCGAGCACCGGATGCACCGTCGGCATACTCACCGGCGTCGTGTCGACCTTCCCGACCGCCGCCTCGACGAAGTCGCCGGTGCTCGCGAAGCGGTGCTCTGGTCGCTTGCCCAGCGCGCGCAGGAGCGCCGTGTTGACGTGCAGCGGTACGCCTCGCCGCAGCGGCGAGTCGGGCGTCACCTCGAGTGGCGGAAGGAGGGCCATCGCGCCCACCGCGTCCATCTCCCCCCGCCGCTTCCCCGTCAGCAGCTCGTAAGTCATCACGGCCAGCGCGTACTGATCGGCGCGCCCGTCGGCGGGCTCGCCGTGCCATTGCTCGGGCGCCGCGTAGGCGGCACGCTCGGCGGCGCCGGGCCCGCTCAGCGACAGCCCGCTGCGGAAGCCGAGCGCCACACCCAGGTCGGCGACGTAGCCGTGGCCGGTGCGGTCGAGGATCACCTTCGACGGCATGAGCGCTAGGTGCGGCACGCCGTGCGCCTGGGCGGCGTCGAGCGCGCCGGCCACGTCGACCAGTATGCGCGAGACCGCCCGCAACGTCGGCGGCTCGGCCGCCCCGAGCAGGCGATCGACGCCGACGCCGTCGGGCACGAGGGGGGTAGTCCAGCAGACGGCGTCACTCCCCGCCCGCTGCAACGGGCTCGCGGCGAGTATGCGCGGGTGGCCCACCGCTGCGGCGGCGGCGAGCGATTCGGCGAGGAGTCGAGCCGTCTCGTCGGCGAGGCCGGCCGCGAGCCGCACGAACTTGAGCGCCACGGCCGCCCCCGTGTCGGCCACCAGCGCGCGGAAGGTGCAGCCGTGCGGCCCGCAACCGATCAGCCGGTCCACGGCGAAGGCGCCGCCCGTCAGCTCCTCGACGCGCGACCCGAGCTCGGAGAGGGCGGCGGCGGTGGGGGCGTGGTTCACCGGCGCCGCGCAGTACGAGCAGTGCGCGGCGCGGGCTGGCACCGAGCCACCGCACTGTAGGCACGGCGTCCACGTGGGTGAGGTCGCGGCGGCTACCGGCGGCTGCATTGCCGGCGCCTGCTCGCCCCCTCGCGTCTCTGGGTTGCTACTCGATGGGCTCATCCAGTGTGACCGCCGAACGGCGGTCCACCTGCCAGAGGGAACTTCGGCGAGCGGCGTCGCCCGCCTCTAGTGTGCGGGCTGGACGGGCGTCCCACAAGTAGGGAGGGGGGCGGCGTCCGGCACCCCCCGGTCCAGCGGCACGACAGACGGGGCACCCGACGAGTCCCGGACCAGTCTCAGAGGGGTGTGGCCGGGCAGTGTCCGCGTCAGCATGCGGTTCGCCGGGCCGAGGTCGCGCGCGACCACCACGTCGCCGGGGAAGCGGTCGACGTTGAGGACGTAAAGCGCGTAGAAGGCGCCGCGCGTCGCCGTCGATGTGTCGGCCACGAACAACGCGACCCGGCCATGTTCCCGGCGCGCCCGTTCCACCGCCTCGAATGCGGCCATCCGCCCGCGGAACGTCAGGACGCCGACGGCGAGCCAGAGCGCCGAGTAGGCCACCGTACCGGTCAGTCCCAGGGTGAGCATGGCGCGGCCCGCGCTCGCGTCGCGGCGCCAGAGCTCCTCGAGCAGCACGGCGACGCCGACGAAGAGGAAGGGAAGGAGCTCAGTGTAGAAGCGCGTCTCGGAGAAAAAGTAGAAGAAGTGCGCCACCGGCAGTACGAGGAACGGCGCGACGACCACCACCCATCGCCGGCGAGTCCCGGGCGTCGCCGCGAGCAGCGACAGCGGCGCCAGAAGGAACGCCGGCAGCGCCAGCGCGGCGACGTCCCACGCGCGTGCCGCGAGGTGCGCGGTTGCCGAACCAAGCGTGAATGGCGATGCAGCGATCACCGGGCAGCCCCGCGAGTCGTAGGATACGTAGCCGCGGAGGCCGAAGCCGAGGTCGTGCAGGGAGCCGTTCACCGCGTGGTAGCCGACCGTCCACGGGCTTCCGTAGACGATCGCGTCGTAGGCGAGCAGCCCGAGCACCGGCCCGACGGCGCCTGCGGCGAGCGCCGCCACCATCCGGAGGAGCTCGCCCCGGTGCAGCGTCCGCCGAAGCGCCACCCACGCCACCAGCGAGAGCCCCACGCTCGCGCCGGTCAGCGGGCGCGTAGCGATCGCGCCGCCGAGGAGGAAGCCCGCGCCTGCCCACGCCGCCGCGCGCGCCGCCCCACGCGCCGTCTCGCCGCGCAGCAGCAGGAGCGCCGCCGCCACGACGAATACGGTCGCGAGGGGGTGGGCACCGTACATCGCCGACGCCTGCACCAGCCAGAAGCTCGCGGCGAGCAGCGCCGCCGCCACTGAGCCGGCGAAGGGCGAGCGCAGCCGCACGCCGAGCGCATACGTGAGCCAGATGGCGATTGCACCGAGGAGCACGCCGCTCCACCACCCCGCACCGAGGGCGTGTAGCAACGCCAACGCGGCCGGCCACCCTGGCGGGTACTGGGTGAAGAGCCTCCCGTCCACCACCGCCGTCTGCCGCACGGCGAAGAAGCGCGCGAGCGCCGGGTCGAGCCGGCGGACGAAGCCGGGCTCGCCGAGCAGGCGGCTCTGCAGCAGGTAGAGCACGTCGTCTCCCGGGCCCGCGTAGCGCCACACGTGGATGGCGTGCGCGAGGGCGAGGTAT
>JBJMNL010000198.1:0-27612 GCA_045804285.1 Gemmatimonadaceae bacterium | reverse complement strand
CTTCACCTCGACCGTGATCTTGCGCGAGAGGTCGCCGCGGGCGACGGCGGTGGTCACGTCGGCGATGTTGCGCACCTGGTTGGTCAGGTTGCTCGCCATCGCGTTCACGTTGTCCGTGAGCCCCTTCCACGTGCCGGCGACGCCGGGCACGTTCGCCTGCCCGCCGAGCACGCCCTCCGAGCCCACCTCGCGGGCGACGCGGGTGACCTCGTCGGCGAAGATGCCGAGCCGGTCCACCATCGTGTTGATGGTGTCCTTGAGCTCGAGCACCTCGCCGCGGGCGTTCACCGTGATCTTCTGACTCAGGTCGCCGTTCGCCACCGCGGTGGTGACGAGGGCGATGTTGCGCACCTGGTCGGTGAGGTTTCCGGCGAGCGTGTTCACGTTGTTCGTGAGGTCGCGCCACGTGCCCGCGACCCCCTCGACCTGCGCCTGCCCGCCCAGCCGCCCCTCGGTGCCCACCTCGCGCGCGACGCGGCTCACCTCCGCCGCGAACGCCGAGAGCGAGTCGACCATCTTGTTGATGACGTTCTTGATCTGCAGGATCTCGCCCGACGCCTCGACGGTGATCTTGCGCGTGAGGTCGCCGGTCGCGATCGCGGTGGCGACGGCGCTGACGTCGCGGAGCTGCACGGTGAGGTTGCCGGCGAGGGTGTTCACGTTGTCGGTCAGGTCGCGCCACGTGCCCGCGACCCCTTCGACGCGCGCCTGGCCGCCGAGCTTCCCCTCCGTGCCCACCTCCTTGGCGACGCGCGTGACCTCGGAGGCGAAGGCGTTGAGCTGGTCCACCATCCGGTTGATGGTGTTCTTGAGCTCGAGCACCTCGCCCAGCGCCTCGACCGTGATCTTCTGACTGAGGTCGCCGTTGGCCACGGCGGTAGTCACCACGGCGATGTTGCGCACCTGGATGGTGAGGTTGCGCGCGAGGCCGTTCACGTTGTCGGTCAGGTCCTTCCACGTGCCGGCGACGCCGGGCACGCTCGCCTGCCCGCCCAGCACGCCCTCGGTACCGACCTCGCGCGCCACGCGCGTGACCTCCGACGCGAAGGCGTTGAGCTGGTCCACCATGGTGTTGATGGTGTTCTTGAGCTCGAGCAGCTCCCCCTTGACGTCGACGGTGATCTTGCGCGACAGGTCGCCCTTCGCGACCGCCGTGGTGACGTCGGCGATGTTGCGCACCTGGTTGGTCAGGTTGCTCGCCATCGCGTTGACGGAGTCGGTGAGGTCCTTCCAGGTGCCACCGACGCCGGGCACGTTGGCCTGGCCGCCGAGCACCCCCTCGGTGCCCACCTCGCGGGCGACGCGGGTGACCTCCGCCGCGAACGCCGAGAGCTGGTCCACCATCCGGTTGACCGTCGTCCCGATGCGGAGGAACTCGCCCTGCACCGACTTGCCGTCGATCTCGAGCACCATCTTCTGCGACAGGTCGCCCTGGGCGACGGCCTGGATGACGCGCGCGACCTCGGTGGTCGGGGTGGCGAGGTCGGTGATGAGGGAGTTGAGCGAGGTGAGCTTGCGCGCCCAGCCGCCGGTGAGGTCGCCGACCATGGCGCGGTCGGTCATCTGCCCCTCCCGTCCGACGCTCGTGCCGACGCGGACGATCTCGCCGGTCACCGCGCCCTCGCGGGCGGCGAGCTCGTTGAACGCCTCGGCGATCTCGGCGAGCATCGGGTCGGAGCCAAGCTCGAGCCGGACGGAGAAGTCGCCGGCGTGGAGATCGCGCAGGCCGTTGAGCAGGCGACGCAGCTCGCGCTGACGCCCCCCGCCCCCGTCCCCGCGGCCCTCGCCCCCGCCAGACCGGGCCGCGCCGCGCGAGCGCGCACCCACCGCCGCGCCGGCGTCGCCGGCACCAGTGCCGGCACGGGCCGCGACTGCCTCACCGGAGCCGTTTCCATTGGTCGTGCCGCGGCCGTTCTTCCGCGCGGCACGGCTCGGCGACCGACGCCCTCCGGGCTGTCCGTCCCCCGCGGCCGGCTGCTCGCGACCGCCCTCCATGTCTCTCCCGACTTCCACGTCAGGCTCCAGTTCGCAAGTTGATGGGTGCAACGCCACTTCGGACGCCAAGAGGCCTCGGCGACCGAAAATTGGCAACCTTACTTCAAGTTCGAGGCCGCTAGCGACCTGTACAGCAAAATGGCCGCCGCACGCTCAGAGTCGGAAGTAAACGAATGATACTGTCCGGAGGAACCGTCAGGTCCCGGACGCGATGGCCAGATCGTTCCGACATCGGCCGCTGGATCGCGAGCCCCGGCGGATGCACGCGGGCGACGCGGGCGACGGTGAGCCCTCAGCGAGGAGGCGCCGCGTCCAGCACCACGGGATCGCCGACACGGACGGTCCCCGCGACGAGCACCCGGGCGTACACTCGGCTCCACCCTGGGTGGAGCGTCTGCGAGACACGCCCGGTACGCCCATCGGCGAACGCGCCGGCGATGGTGCGGCAGGGGGTGGTGAAGCTGGTCACCTCGAGCAACACGCCGTCGCCAAGACGGAGCCGGACGCCGGGACGAAGCCGCTCCCACTCGAGACCGGCGACGGTCACGTTCTCCCCGATCGCCCCGGGCCGGATGGGGTGCCCCTCGCCCACCAGCGCTTCGATCCGCTCCATGGAGAAGAGGCAGACGGCGCGGTCCGAGCCGCCGTGAAGCTTGCGATTTTTCTGCCAGTCTCCAGACAGGCCACCGACACCAACGTGAGACTCAGGCACCGGCAGCTTCGGAACGCCGCCGTTCGAGACGTTGAGAGAGACGATTCGGGGGGAGCGGGGGCCGGGAGTCGGGAGCGGGGACGCGCCCCGTTCGGCGTCATCCCGCGCCGCGGTCACTCCGCCACGCCGACCGCGAGTCGTACCGGAATCCCTCCGTTCGTCGTCCGCAGCGCCTCCTCGAACGGGACGCCGACCTGCGCGTCGAGGGCGCGGTCCGCGGAGAGGAGGGCGACGCGCCACCCCGGAAAGCGGGCGTGCAGGAGCTTGCCGAGCTGCGCGTAGAGATTCCGCAGCCGGTCTCGCTCGCCGACGCGCACCCCGTAGGGCGGATTCGCGGCGACCAGCCCGGGACCGGCGCCGGCCGGCGGCTCGGCGTGCGAGAGGGCCTGGGTGGCGATCGTCAGGTCGGCGCGGACGCCGGCTCGCTCGGCGTTGGCCACCGCCGCCGCCGTGGCCCCCGCGTCCCGGTCGGAGGCGTGGATCGGCACGGGGGAGGCGGGGAGCGCGGAGGCGGCGGCGCGCTCGACCAGCTCGCGCCACCTCGCCTCGTCGAAGTCCGGCCAGGCCATGAAAGCGAAGCGGCGGTGGGCGCCGGGCGCGATGCGCCGGGCGATCAGCGCCCCCTCGATCGCGATCGTCCCGGAGCCGCACATCGGGTCGAGCAGCGGGGAGGTCCCGTCCCAGCCGGCGCCGAGGAGGATCGCGGCGGCCAGCGTCTCCCGCAGCGGTGCCCTGGCGACCGCCTGGCGGTAGCCGCGCAGGTGGAGCAGCGCCCCCGACGTGTCCGCGCTCACCGTGCACCGGTCGTGCAGCAGCCGCACCGTGAAGAGCTGCGGCGGGAGGGCGACTCCGTTCGCCTCGCGGTCCGCTCCACCGTCCGCTCCACCGTCCCCGATGGCGGCGTCGCTCTCCCCCCCGTCACCGTCGGCGTCGTCGCGCTGCACGAGCTCCACCGCGGGCGCGGCGCCGAGCCGCTGGGCGAGGGCGCCGGCGAGTCGCTCGGCGACCGCGTCGGAGTGATAGAGGCGCGACTTGCGGCAGGTCACCCGGAAGGCCACCGGCTGGCCGGGCGCGACGAAGCGCTCCCACGCGAGGCGGCGGGCCTGGCGCTCCAGCTCGTGGAACGCGCTCGCGTGGAACTCCCCCATCCGGGCGACGACGCGACTCGCCGTCCGCAGCCAGAGATTGGCGCGATAGGCGTGCTCGGCGCGGCCGGCGAACGCCACACCGCCGGGCTCGGCCCTGGGGTTCGCGATGCCGATCGCGCGGAGCTCGGCGGCGGCGAGCGGCTCGAGCCCGGGCGCGGTGACGGCGAAGAGAGGCAGCCGGTCGGAGGACCGCACCGGGCCCGAGCGCGCGGGCACTGATATTGTCATCTCTGAAGACTAAGTCCCCCACGCAGGAGATGACATGCATCCACTCACGTCGTATCCGCGCGACCGCGTCCGCCGGCGCCCGCGTCACGCGCCGCGACCCGGCTCCTTCGCCGCCCTGCTGGCGGCGATCCTGCTCACCGCTTCCGGCTGCCACCGCGGCGGCGCGGCGGGCAGGGGCGCCGCCGGCGCTCCCGCCGACGGGGGCGCGGCCGTCCCGCTGGCGGAGAGCAGGGTCACCATCCGCCGGAGCGGTGGGATCGCCGGCATCGAGACCGAGGCGACGGTGGACGGCGCGCGGCTGACGTACGCGATCGTCACCCGCCGGATCTGCGAGTCGAGCGTCTCCTGCCCCACGCCGACCGACGCCGCCACGGGCCCGATCGACGCGGCCGACGCCCGCGCCCTCTTCGCCCGCATCGACCAGGAGGGCGTGTTCGAGCTCAAGGACGACTACGGCATCAGCCCGACGCTGCGCGACGGCTTCGTCCACGAGCTCACGCTCCGACTCGGCGAGCGCGGCAAGACCGTCCGCGCCGACGACGCGACCCAGCCGCCGCAGTTGGCGCGGGTGGAGGAGGAGGTGATGGAGGCGATCAGGAAGGCGAGGGGGAGGTAAGGGCGGGGGCGTGGGAAGGGCCCCGGGACGCACCTCTGACGGTCGCCCCTCGCGCGGGGAACGGCCGCTCGGGACCCCCCTCGGTCGGTCGCCCCTGCTGGCGGGACGGATGCGTGGCGCCGTCGTGAGTGATGAGTTGTGAGTTGTGAGTCGTGAGTATCACGCGGGGCGGCGGGCGTCGCGCGCGGCAGGCGCCGCGCCTCACCCGCGCCCCGACCTGGCGGGGTCGCGGTGGCCGCCGGGCGCGCCACTCCCCGTCACTCATCACTCACAACTCATCACTCAGAACGCCATCGCGAGCTGGCTCGTGGCGGAGAGGTGGCCCTCCCGCGCCCGCCCGCGGCGCACAGATCGGCACCCCGCCCGTTCTCCCGCGCCTACGCAACCGCTCGCAGCTCCCTCTCCCTCCTCCGAAGCGCCGCCTTCCACCCCCGGTACGCGAGGAGCGCCGCGAGGATGCCAGCGAAGATCAGCGGGTCCCCGATGTCCTTCTTCACCGCCCAGAAGAAGTGGATCGTGCCCGCGACGGCGGCGGCGTAGGCGAGCTTGTGGAGCCTGTTCCAGCGGCGCCCGCCGAGGCGGCGGATCCATCCCTTCGTGGAGGTGACGGCCAGCGGGAGGAGCATGAGCCAGCCGAGCATGCCGATGGTGACGTACTTGTGCTTCACGATGTCGTGCCCCATGTCGCCGAGGTCGAGCTCCATGTCCACCACGACCCAAGTCAGCAGGTGGACGGTGGCGTAGAAGAAGGCGAAGAGGCCGAGCATGCGGCGGTACTTCACGAGCTCCCCCCACCCCGTGATCTGGCGCGCCGGCGTGACGGCGAGGGTGAAGAGGAGGAAGCGCAGCGCCCACTCGCCGGTGAAGTGCTCGACCGCGTTGATCGGGTTGGCGCCGAGCCGGTCGGGGTCGGCGAGCGCGGCCCAGGCGACGTAGGCGAGGGGGAGGAGGGAGAGGGCGAAGGCGACGATCTCGAGCGATCGACGGAGCGAGCGGAGACGCGCGCGGGAGGCCTCGTCGCGGGGGACGCGGGGCGTGGCGCGCCGGGCAAGGAGGGGCGCTCTCGCGCCGCCGGGACGCCCCGGCCCCGCTCCACGCTCCGCGCTCGCGCTTCCCGTCGAGCCGCCTCCGTCCCCGGCGGGTGCCCGCCGCCGCGCGGGGCCCTGCATCAGAAGTCCCTCCGCAGGTCCATTCCCGCGTACAGCCGTGCGACCTGGTCGCCGTAGCCGTTGAACATCAGCGTCGGGCGCTTGCGGAACTCGCCGATGCGCCGCTCCTTCGCCTGGCTCCAGCGCGGGTGGTCCACCTCGGGGTTCACGTTCGAGTAGAAGCCGTACTCGTTCGGCGCCGCGTCGTTCCAGGCGGTCCGTGGCTGGCTCTCGACGAAGCGGATGCGCACGATCGACTTGATCCCCTTGAAGCCGTACTTCCACGGCACGACGAGGCGGAGCGGCGCCCCGTTCTGCGGCAGGAGCTCCTTGCCGTAGAGGCCCACGCTCAGGATGGTGAGCGGGTGCATCGCCTCGTCGAGGCGGAGCCCTTCCTTGTACGGCCAGTTGAGCACCGGGCGTCGCTGTCCCGGCATCTGTCCCGGGTCATAGAGCGTGGTGAGCTCGACGAACCTGGCGCTCGCCAGCGGGTCCGCGCGGCGGATGACGTCGGCGAGGGGGAAGCCGAGCCAGGGGATGACCATCGACCACCCCTCGACGCAGCGCATGCGGTAGACGCGCTCCTCCGTCCGCGACGGCTTGACGAAGTCCTCCAGCGCGTACGTCGCCGGATTGCGGCACAGCCCCTCGACCGCGACCGACCACGGGCGCGGGCGGAAGCCGCGCGAGTTGTCGGGGTCCGACGGGTCTCCCTTGTCCGTGCCGAGCTCGTAGAAGTTGTTGTACGTCGTGATCTTCTCGAAGGGCGTCGGCGTATCGTCGGTCGCGACGTCGCCGCCGCTCGCCGACCGGACGTGGCCGCCCTTCTCCGGCTCGCGGGAGCAGGCGAGGAGCGCCCCCGCCCCGCTCGCGGCGGCGGCGGCCGCGAGCCCGATGCCGGCGGCGCGTCCGAGGAAGGCGCGGCGGTTCAGGTACAGCCGCTCGTCGGTGATCTCGGCGGAGGGGATGTCGGCGCGCGTCTTGATGAGCATGGGCCGTCGTGAGGCGGGAACGGGAAGGGGCGGGCGGGCGAGCGGGCGGCGGGCGTGTCGAGGCGCGAGCGTCGGGGCGCGATCTCCGGAGCCGGTGATGCGGCGCGCGCGGTCCCGCAGATACCGCCCGGCGGTGCGCCCTGTTCCCGGCGCGGACGTATCTTCGGGTTCTATGGAGGCGGTGATCTTCTGCGGCATCCAGGCGTCGGGGAAGAGCACGTTCTTCCGCGAGCGCTTCTTCGACACGCACGTCCGCGTGAGCCTCGACCTGCTACGTACGCGCCACCGGGAGCGAGTGTTCATGCGCGCGTGCCTGACGACCCAGCAGCGGTTCGTGGTGGACAACACGAACGCCACGCGCGCCGAGCGGGCCCGCTACGTCGTCCCGGCGCGCGCCGCCGGCTTCCGCGTCGTCGGCTACTTCTTCGCGGCCGACCCGGGGGCCGCGTTCGAGCGGAACCGGCGGCGCCCCGGGCGCGCGGCGATTCCGGCGGCGGGGCTGTTCGGGACGCAGAAGCGGCTCGAGCCGCCGCGGCTCGACGAGGGCTTCGACGCGCTCTTCCGGGTGGAGCTGCTGGAGGGCGCGGGGTTCGCGGTGGAGCCGTGGGGCGGGGCGGTGGACGGGAGCGGCGGCGCCTAACGCGACGGGCGCCGGCGCGCCCCGGCGGCGGCCCTGCCGGCGGCCCTGGCAGCAGCCGTGCCGCGCCCACATTTTCCAGAACGTCCGCGACGTCGCGCGGGCGATCGCCTCTCACGACCGACCATGACCGCACCGGAAGCATCCTCCGTCAGACGGTACGACGTCCGCGCCGAGTCCACGTCCACCTTCGGCCGCGTGCTCTGCAGCGCGCGCACGCACCACTTCGTCGTCGACGGCCCGGTGCAGAACGGCTGTCCCGGCGAGGCGCTCGGTCCGGTCGAGCTCCTCCTGTCCGGGGTGGCGTCGTGCGGGGTGGAGCTGATTCACGTGCTGGCGCGCGACGCCGGGGTGCCGCTCGAGCGCGTCGACGCCCGCGTGTCCGGGGTCGTGGACCGCTCCCGCCAGCCGCGCCCCGACGTGACGGTGTTCAACCAGGTGCGCGTGGAGCTGACGCTCACCGGCGCGGACGACGCGCAGGCGGCGGCGCTGGTGGAGGGGTTCAGGCGGCGGTGACCCATCTACGGCACGGTCGCGGTCGCGGCCGCCGAGGTCGTCGTGGAGTACCGGGCCCAGCCCGCCGCGGGGCGGAGCTAGCGCGGCTCTCGCCGCAGCGGGTCGGCGTCGCCGAAGATGAGGCGGCTCGTACCCGAGAGCACGTACTCGGCGGGACCCGCCCCACGTGGGAGGGCGACGACGTACCCCTTCCCCTGCAGGAGGGTGAGCGCGGTGGACACCGCGCCCTGAGTCACCTTCCAGAGCGCGCCGAGCGTCTTCTGCGTCTGTGGGCTCGTGGGAGCCTGCTCACCCCATCGGGTGAGATATCGCGCGCGCGTCTCGTCCAGATCGCTCGCGAGCTGCGTGGCATGGCGCGCTTGAAGCACCGGGCGAAGCTCGGCGAGCGTCACCGGACCGACCTGGGCGCCTCGGGCCGGGTGGCGCGATCCGCGCGGCGAACTCGCGCCGCCGACCAGTGGACCCCATCTTTGCTAGCACCGTCCCATTGCCCGCTCCGACAGCCAACCGCCCCAGCGTACGACTGTGGACCAGGGCTGTAGACCAGGGCGGACAACCTGAGCGGCAGCAACGATCTGTTTAGGTAGTGCTGGAACTCTGCGTGGAGCTCTGGCGGGTGGCGCCCTGGAACGGCCGCCTCGCCCTCGGGGCGGCGGCCGCGTGCGTCGCGCTCAGCGTCGCCGCGTTCCTCCCGATCCCGGCGACCGCCGACGCCGTCGGCGCCGCTCTCGTCGCCGCGTTCCTCGCGCTCGCTATCGCCGCGCTCTCGAAGGTCCGGGTGTCGTGGCGGGTGTGGGACCTCCGCATCCAACGCCGCGTGCACGCGGTGCCGCCGGGCCACGGTGCCCCGCGACGCGGGCGGACGTCCTCGCGTGGCTGCGTGAGGACGTCCGCCACCAGGCGGCGGTGGACATCGAGGTCGAGCCGGGCGGCGAGCTGACCGCGGCGACGACCGTGGCCGAGTGGCGGGCCGTCTGCGACCTGCGGGGCACGGAGGCCCTCGGGCCGATGCTCAACCAGCTCTGCGGCGTGGAGTTCACCCCGGTGCAGTGGTGGGAGACGCTCGAGCCGGAGGGCGAGCGGACACTCGGCGACCTCGCGCGCGCGGTAGCGCGGCACGGCCTACGCGCCGCCAATGCCTGAGCCGATCGTGAGACGCCCTGCGCCTTGAGATCGGCGAGGCGCTAGCAGGGGACGTATGTGCCGCGCACGGCCGGCTCACCGCCGCGGATCTCTGCGTCGGGGCCCACGGCTGCCCGGCACGAGGACATGCCCGCGTGCCCAGAAGGGCGTAACTGCGCCCTTCCCATCTACGCCCGAAATTTCGGGGGTATTTCGTCAACAGAGAAGTTGACCACGTACGCCTCTTCCACACCGGGCAGGTGAGGCGTCGCCCGAATCCTGAGCGAATCTCCCATCCACGGCCGGGCTGCCCGCTCGCCGCCGTCGCGCATTTTGGGGAGCTGTCACAACGCAATCGGGGGTGATCACGGGGGTGATCAACGCGTGAGATGCGCGCAAGGAAGTTGTGACCTCCGCACGCGATGCGCGCCGAGTCGGCGGCTGGTCGACGCTCGCGGAGCGCGTTGACGTCGCGCGATGCGACCGCCGTTAGGGGATTCTAATGTTGGGCCCGACACTTTCCTCTTGCGGCGCGTCATGGGTCATCGATATTCGCGCTGGTGCAGTCGCCCGGCACATGCTCGGCGCCCGCCACCATGACGGTCTCGCCGCTCCCGCTCGCGGCTAGAGGACGATGTGGACTTCGTCCGCCGCATGCTCCGATGACGGCGGGCCACGTCACCGACGTCACGATTCGCAAGCCTGCTCACCCACCGGCCTCCTCTCCTCGCCCTGGGCCGTCCCGCAAACGATTACGGTGGCCTCGCCGCGTGTCGTGACCCGAACGAGTCAGTTCTGGTGAATATTGTCGCCCTCGTCACCGACCATGCAGTGCGCGTATGGGTGGATGCCGCTGCGCGCCCGTGCGGCCGTGTGTATTTCTGCGAGCAACGTGCAGAGCTCGCGCCTCTCGCCACGTCGCTCGGCGCGGCGCTCGTCGTCACTGAGTTGCGCGATGGTGCCGGGCGCCTGACGACTGCGGCGCTGCGCGACTTGCGGTCGCGTGAGCCACTCTTGCCGATTATCGGCGTGTGCCGCCTGACGCCTGGGGCGGCGCGGGACATCGTGCTCGCGGCACGTGCGGGGATCGACGAGGTCGCACTGCTCACGTCTGACGACCTCGGCGCGCTGGTGGAGCGCGCCGCCCGCGGCTGCCCAGCAGCGGCGGCAGGGCGGCGGGTGGCAGCGCTCATCCAGCCGGCCGTCCCCCGCTCGTGTCGGCCGTTGGTGATGCAGGCACTGGCCGGCATCGGCCGCGGCTTGACGGTAACGCAGCTCGCCGCGGGGCTGGGCACCTCGCGGCGTACCCTCGAGCGGCGGTGTGCGAGCGCGCGCCTGCCGGCACCCGCCACGCTCATCGACTGGCTGCGCGTGCTCACCGCCGCGGCGCTGCTCGCCGACGCGGGTTGGGCACCGTCGCAGGTCGCTGCCGCGCTTGGATTCCCGTCGACTACGGCCCTCCGCTGCGTCGTCCGGCGGGTCGCCGAACGCCGGCTCGCGGACCTGCGAGCGGCGGCGGCATTCCATGATCTCACGGCGGACTTCCGATCGCTGTGTGGGCCAGCGCGCCTCGCGCCGTGCCCGATCGCCTCAATCGGACTGACCGGCGTGGCAGCACGGCCTGGCAGCGCAACCTAGAAGTCGCTCGTGGAGTCCGGCGCCACCGATGCGCGTCGCCCCAGGGTGTCGGCGGGAGAGATGCGCGAACGAGTGCACGCGTTACGATCGTCGCTTCGCGACGTCTACACATGTCGAACAGCCCAGGAGGCCGGTCATGCACCGATCGTCGTCGCGCACGCGCCCTCTGACCTCCGACGGCCGAAGCGCGGGGTCCTTCACCACGTGCTTCACGAGGACGTCGGTCGCTGCCGCCCCGGCCGTCGCCGCGATGCTGGCGTGCGCGCCGCTCGCGTCGTGCGACCACGCGACCGGTCCGCGGCAGGCCACGGTGCGCCAGCGCTGGTACGCGACGCAGCCCGGCCACTCGCAATCGCGGCCGGCGATCGCGGGCGACGTCGTGTACGTCGGCACCGGCGACGGGCAGGTCGTCGCGCGGGACCGCCGATCGGGCGCCGCGCGCTGGGCGACGTACGTCAGCGGGGGCCCGGTGGATGGGGCGAACCTCGTCGCGCGCGGCGGCGTCGTGGTCGCGGTGGCGACCTACGAGACCGTGGGGCTGGACGCGGCGACCGGCGCGCAGCTCTGGCGCTTCGCGGCGCCGCCTGACCCGGGCGTCTCCGTCGGGCCCGGCGGCCTCGTCCAGGGGGTGCGGCTCGACGCCGACGACGCGACCGTGTACGTCCCCGCGTGGGGGGCGAGCGTGAGCGCCGTCGACCTCCGGACTGGGCGGGCCCGGTGGAGCTGGACCCCGGGCGTCGCGCCCACCGACACGGCCGCCGCCGGCGGTCCCTTCCGGTCGGGCGCCGAGGGGGTGCGCGTCAGCGGGGACACGGTGTTCGCCGGCGTGTGGCACAACGTCGACCGGCTGGGCTACCGGAGCGAGGAGTGGATCGTCGCCCTCGACCGCGCCACGGGCGCCGAGCTGTGGCGGGTGAGCCTCCCGGTCTACACGAGCGCCGTCGCGGTGGACGGCGCCCCGGCGCTCGCCGGCAACCTCGTGCTCCTCGGCACCATAGGCGGGCACGTGTGGGCGGTGGATCGGACGAGCCGGCAGCTCGTCTGGCACTTCGCGACGACGCCGCACCTGGCGACGATCTCCGAGCCCGAGGTCGCGGACGGCGTCGTGTACCGCGACGGCGGGGACGCGCAGCTCTACGCCATTCGCGCGAGCGACGGCACGGTGCTGTGGAAGAGCGCGGCGGTCGGGCAGGTCGGGAACGACGTCCTCGTCACCGCCGGCCGGGTGTACGCGACCAACAGCGTCCAGCTCTTCGTGCTCGACCGGCGCAGTGGCCGGCTGGTCGCCACTGTCAACCAGCCGCACCCGCCAGCCCGCACCGGCGGGGTGATCAGCGCTCCGGCCGCGGCCGAGGGCGGGCAGGTCGTCTCGGTGATGACTGGCGGCGTGCTGAGCTTCGACGAGCCGTGAGCGACGCGCCCTGAGCGCCGCGCTCACCGGGTCGGGCAGCCGGGTTCGGAGCACGACGGCCGACGCTTGTTGGGATGCTCCGAGTTCCCCGGTCTCACCGACGCCGGCCCCGGTCCGGTCGCCGGCGCGAGGAGCCTCGCCTGCATGCTGCACGTGGAGATCGCCGGCGCGCCTTGTTCGCCGCCGGGGTGGGCGCCTTCATCCTCACTGGCCGGGTCGAGCACTCGCCCGACGAAATGCTAGTGCTGCTGGTGAAGGCGCTGCCGAAGATGCGCTACTACGCCGAGCGCGTCCCTCGCCCGTTCATCTACGGCATCTCCGACCGGCTGCGGTTTGATCGGCTCGACGGTCGGGACTGATTTGCGTCAAGTGCATACTTCCGGTCGGTATTAGCGCTTTTCTAATGATCGATCGTCATCAGCGCTACGTCGAGCCGCGCTGATGAGCCCATTCGCGAAGAGTCTCGCCGTGCCCCCGACCTCGCCGCGCGAGCATCACCCGGCGCCAGCGTCACCTGGAGGAGAAGCCGATGCTCCGACTCGCGCGCCTGCTCCTGGCCGGACAGGGCGTCTACTATCTAGTCACGGGGGTGTGGCCCCTCGTCAGCCTGCGCACGTTCGAGATGGTCACCGGCCCGAAGACCGACGATTGGCTGGTGCACACGGTCGGGGTGCTCGCCGCGGTGATCGGGGCGACCCTCCTCGTCGGCGCGCGCCGGCGCTCGCCGAGCGCCGAGACGCTGGTGCTGGCCGGCGGCGCGGCGGCCGCGTTCGCGGGCGTGGAGCTCGTGTACGCCCTCGGCGGGACGATCAGTCGCGTCTACCTCGCCGACGCGGTGGTCGAGATCCTCTTCCTCGCCGGCGCGCTCCTCGGCTGGCGGGCGCGCGGACGCGGCGACTGACGAGCGGGGGGCGCGTCATCGGGGTGGCCGGGGAGCGGCGGCGGGATGTCGCCGGCGACGTTGGCCGGGAGAATGCCGTTCCTCGGGGCCGCCCCTACTGGAGGAAGGCATGAGCAACGCGCATCGCTCACCGTCGATCCGCACCGCCGTGCTGGCGGCTTCCGCGGTCTTGCTCGTGGCCACGCTCCCGGGAGGGGCCGCGGCACAGCAGCGGCGCGCATCGGCGCCGCCGGCCTCGGTCGCGCCGCCCCCGGAGGGGTGGTCGCGGGCGCCGCGCTGGCAGGCCGCGCTGAGCGACGGCTCGTACCTCTGGGAGATCACGCCGGCCGGGCTGCGGGGGGACACGCTACTCGCGCGGCAGGGAGACAGCGTGCTGCGCGTGCCGCTGGAGCGTGTGGCCGAGCTCCGCCTCCTGCGCGCCACGGAGCGGGGGGTCGTCGTCGGGGCGGGCGGCGGGGCGGCGCACGTACCCCTCGCCGTTCTCGACGGCGCGGACGACGCGGTGTTCGAGCTGGCGCGCTTTCCCGTGGCTGAGCGGCGCCGGCTCGTCGAGCGGATCCTCGCCGACTACCCGCCCGCGGCGGCGGCGAAGGATGAAAGGGGCAGGCCGTAGCCACCAGGACAAGCTTCGTCATGCATCCCTGAGGGACGCGTGCAATGACGCGCGAACCCGTGCAGCTCGGATCGGTTATGTTGGTTATGATAACAACTCGGGGATATTCTGGTTATCATAACCATGATAACCACATCCCGTTCAGCGGTTATCATAGTTATGACGCCTCGGCGTAGGGTCCTCCGACTCTCCTCCCAGGGCGAGCTCCCGGAGGAGGTTGAGTGGCCTCGACACCGATCGCGAGCCCGTGGACGCCCTACGGTCTCAGTGACGACCCGTTCTTCCAGGCGCCGCTCGCGCCGAGCGACGACGCGGCCCGGCCGATCACGCTCTTCGTCGGCCGCGAGGAGGAGGTTCAGCTCCTCGGCGGTCAGGTCGTTGGCAGCTCGAGCTCGCGCGCCATCATCCAGGGCCCGGCCGGGGTCGGGAAGACGAGTTTCGTCAACCGGCTGAAAGTCGCGCTCGCCGAGCAGGGGGTGCTCACCCACGAGCAGCCCGTGAGGATCCGCGCGGGCATGTCCCCGCGCCAGTTCTGCGCCGAGGTGCTGCGGGTGCTGCTCCAGATCCGCGCGACGCAGGCTCCCGCGCCGGGGCTCGCCCGGAACACGGCGAAGCTCGCCTCCAAAGAGGCGCGCGGTGAGGACGCGTTCTGGCGACGGGTCGGGCACCTGGTCGAAGGTGAGGACACCACCGCGGGCGGCGTGACGTTCGGCGTCCCCGCCGCCAACATTGGCGTGCAGAAGGAGCGCGGCCGCATCCCCGCCGAGGTCGACGAGCTCTCGCTCGACGCCGAGCTCGCGCAGGCGGTCGCCTACCTCTCCGCGGGCGGGAAGCGCCACGTGCTGCTCCACGTCGACAACCTCGAGAACCTCTCGGGCGTCGACGCCGCGGCGGCCGCCTCGCTCGTGCAGAACCTGCGCGACAGCTTCCTCACCGACCACAGTCACTGGCTCTTCGTCGGCACCGACAACATCGAGCAGTGGATCTTCCGCACCACAGAGCAGGTGGGCGGGATCATCCCGTTCGCGGTCGACCTCGAGCCGCTCCCCGCGGAGGCGATCGCCGAGGTGCTGCACCGCCGCTACCAACACCTCCGGCGCGGGAGGAACCTCACGCCCCCGATCGAGCCCGCGGTGGCGGCCGCGCTGTACGAGCGCTACCACGGCGACCTCCGGAACTTCCTCCGTCTCCTCAGCCGCGCCGTGCAACACCACGCGATCACGTCACCGGGCAGGCCGCTCGGCGCGGGCGAGCTCGTCGCCCTCATGGCGCCGCGCTACTGGCCCGACCTCGTCAAGCGGATCGGCGAGCCCGATGCGCGGCACCTCGCCGTGATCTACGCCGAGAAGCTGTACGACGCCGAGTTCCGTGTGGCCGATGCGGTGCAGGCGATCGGCACCATGACGCAGCCGGCCGCGAGCAAGCTCGTACGGCGGCTTCTGGCTGCCGGTGTGATCACGCAGTCGCGCGTGGACGGGAAGAGCGTCTACTACCGCCTGCGAACCGGCGATCTGACGATCGCGCTGGGCCTCAGCTGAGCTGGCGACGGGAGTCGACCGTCGCACCCGCCTCAGCCGTCATCCCACGGCGGCCAGATTCATCCCTGACTCGAGCCTGGCGAGCGCCACGTCTGTGACTCGCCGCGCGGCTCCCCGCACATGACAGTCCGCCGCACCAAGGGGAGGCAAGGACTTCTGCGCACCTCGAAAAAAGGCTTCCGAGGAACGACGCGTCTGCCGGCCGCGCACGGCGAGCACAGCAATTTGACGGATCCTGCAAGGATTCCAGCCAAACGGGCGGCGGACCCTGCAAATGGCGCACGATTGCCGTTACACTGCGCGGGCGGGCCTCGCCGCCCGCCTTCCCTCCCGCCGCACCCCACCGTCACATGCCGTCTTCCGTCCCCGACGCCCTTCTCGCCGGCGTCACGCACCCGCTCGACCACATCTCGCTCGGCAAGATCGTCCAGATCCGCGAGCGCCTCCTCACCGCGCAGGCGGCCGGGAAGCGCGTCTACCGCTTCGAGTCGGGTGACCCGAGCTTCGCGCCGGCGGCGCACGTGATCGACGCGATCACGGCCGCGGCGCAGGCGGGGAAGACGCACTACGTCCCGAACAACGGGATCCCCGAGCTGCGGCGCGCGCTCGCGCGGAAGGTGGTGGAGAGGAACGGGCTCGCCGGCGTGAGGGCGGAGGACGTCTTCCTCACGAACGGCGCGATGCACGCGCTGTACGTCGTGTTCGGCGCACTGCTGACGCCGGGGGACGAGGTGATCCTCCCCGACCCGATGTGGACCGAGGTCGCGGAGAACGTGCGCCTCGCCGGCGGGGTGCCGGTCGGGGTGCCGTTGCGCGCCGAGCACGACTTCGTGTACCGCGCCGAGGAGATCGAGGGGGCGATCACGGAGCGGACGACGGCGATCTTCCTCAACACGCCGCACAACCCCACCGGCGCGACGCTGTCGCGGGAGGCGCTGGAGGCGATCCTCGAGGTCGCGCGCCGGCACGACCTCTGGGTCGTCTCCGACGAGGCGTACGAGGACGTCATCTACGCGCCGCACCGGCACCGCTCGATCGGCGCGCTGGCGGCGTCGGCGGCGGACGGGGAGCGCGTGGTGAGCATCTTCTCCTTCTCGAAGAGCCACGCGATGGCGGGGCTGCGCACGGGCTACGTCGTGACGAAGGCCCCGGTGCTGCACGACCGGCTCCCGAAGCTCCTCCGCTGCACGATCAACGGCGTGAACAGCCTCGCGCAGTGGGCCGCGCTCGCCGCGGTGACGGGGGGGGAGGAGCGTCTGCTGGCGATGCGGGCGGAATACCTGGAGCGGCGCGACATCATGCTCGAGGCGCTGCGTGGGATTCCCGGCGTGCGCCCGTTCGTGCCGGGCGGGACGTTCTTTCTCTGGGTGGAGCTCGACCCGTCGGTCTACGAGCGCCTCGAGGTGGCGGACGCCGACGCGCTCTCCGCGTCGCTCGCCGACCAGGGGATCGGGAGCGCCCCGGGCGACGCCTTCGGCGCGACGTGCGCCGACGCGATCCGCTTCGCCTTCAGCTGCGAGACGGCGATGGTGCGCGAGGGGAGCGCCCTGCTCAGGGAAGCGCTGCTGTGAGCGCCCCCGCGTCGTCTCGCGGGGGCGGGGAGCGGCGCGGCGCGCCCCTTCGCGTGGCGCTCGGGGAGTACGACACGGGTTGGCACGACCCGGCGACCTCGCTCGCGCGCGCCGGCGCGCTGGTGGCGCGGGCGGCCGGCGGCGGCGCGCGCCTCGTGGTGCTCCCGGAGACGTGCACGACGGGGTTCACGATGGACGCCGGGCGCTTCGCCGAGCCGGCCGACGGGCCGGCGGCGCGAGCCCTCGCCGCGCTCGCCCGCGAGCACGGGACGTGGATCGTCGCCGGCCTCGCGTTGCGCGAGCGTGCGGCCGACGGCGCTGAGCGGGCGTCGAACGCGGCGGTGGTGCTCGACCCCCGCGGGGAGGTGGCGGCACTCTACCGCAAGCAGCGGCTCTTCGCATACGCGGGGGAGCACCGCCACTACTCGGCGGGTGCCGAGCCCGTGGTGGTGACGGTCGACGGCGTGCGCGTCGCCCCCTTCATCTGCTACGACCTCCGCTTCCCGGAGCTGTTCCGCCGCGTCGCGGCCGACGTCGACCTCCTGGTGGTGATCGCGAACTGGCCCGCCGAGCGGCGGCCGCACTGGGACGCGCTCGTCCGCGCGCGCGCCATCGAGAACTTGTGCTACGTGGTCGCGGTGAACCGGACGGGCGAAGGAGGGACGCTGCGCTACGACGGCGGCTCGGTCGCCTACGGCCCGTGGGGCGACCTCGCGGCGTGCGCGGCGACGGCGACGGGCGACGCGCCGGCGATGGTCGACGTCGATCCGTCGGAGGTGGCGCGGGTGCGGGAGGCGTATCCCTTCCTGGCGGACAGGTAGCCCGGTCCGGCACGCCTCTTTCGTCGCCCGCTGCGCGCATGCTGATTCATCGGTGATCCGGGCTCACCGCACCCCGGTGGGCGCCGGCGCCGTCGGGTCGGAGCCGCGACGTCGTCGGCCGGCCCGGTCTGACATCGCCGGCTTCATTCGCACAGAGAGGACCATGTCCCCCTCCGCCGCACCGCGCGCGGCCGCCGCCGGCCGCGCTCCCGCTCCCCCGGAGCTCCGCTCCACAGCCGCGCGACTCGTCCGGGGCGCGGCGGCCGCCCTCGCCATCGCCGCCCTCGCCGCCGGCGTCACCGCCTGTGCGCAGTGGCCGGCCACCACCCCCGCCGCCTCGCCCCCCGCGCCGGCGGCGGCGCCCACGGGCACGCCGGTCGCCGCGAGCGGGGCCGAGGGGGGCGGCGCGCCGGCGGCGATCTCGCCGGCGCACCCGATCAAGGAGTTCGGGACGATGTGGACGTTCGACGCGCCGCCGCTCGAGTACTGGAAGGCGCGCTACGGCTTCACCCCGGACCAGGCGTGGCTCGACCACGTGCGGCTCGCCTCGGTGCGCATTCCCGGCTGCTCGGCGTCGATCGTCTCGCGCAACGGGCTGGTGATGACGAACCATCACTGCGGGCGCGAGTGCACGGCGGAGGTGTCGCCCAGGGACACGAACTACGTGGACGACGGCTGGGCGGCGCGGTCGCTCGCTGACGAGAAGAAGTGCCCGAACCTGTGGGCCGACCAGCTCCAGTCGATCGAGGACGTGACGGCCCGCGTGCGCGGCGCCGTGAGCGCGAGCGCGCCGGCGCAGCAGCAGGTGGCGCAGCGCGACGCCGCGATCGCGGCGATCGAGCAGGAGTGCAAGGAGCGCACGCGGCAGAACTGCCAGGTGGTGACGTTCTACCAGGGCGGGATGTACTCGCTGTACCGGTACCGCCGCTTCGACGACGTGCGGCTCGTGATGGCGCCCGAGGTCTCGATCGCCTTCTACGGCGGCGACCCGGACAACTTCACCTACCCGCGGTACGACCTCGACCTGACGCTGCTGCGCATCTACGAGAACGGGAAGCCGCTCCAGCCGCGGGACTACCTGAAGTGGAGCGCGGGGGGCGCGAAGGAGGGAGAGCCGGTGTTCGTCACCGGCAACCCGGGCTCGACGGGGCGGCTGAACACGGTCGCGCAGATGGAATACCTGCGCGACGTGGCGTACCCGATCACGCTCGCCACGTACGCCGAGCGGCTCGACGCCTACCGCGAGCTCTCGGCCCGCAGCCCGGAGGCGGCGCGCAAGTACCAGAACGAGATCTTCGGCCTCGCGAACTCGCAGAAGGCGGTGACGGGCTACCGCGCCGGCCTCCTCGACTCGACGATCATGGCGAGGAAGCGCGCCTTCGAGGGCGACTTCCGCCGCCGCATCGACGCCGACCCGCAGCTCCGGGCGCGCTTCGGCTCGGCGTGGGACGAGATCGCGGGCGCGCAGCGCGAGCTGGCGCCGGTCGCGCGGCGGTCGCGCTTCTACGGCTTCGGCTTCGGGGGCTCGACGCTGATGCAGACGGCCGGCCTCCTCGTGCAGCTCCCCGCCGAGACGGCGCTGCCGGACTCGCAGCGGCTCCCCGCCTTCCGCGGCGCCGGTGCCGAGAAGGCGCGCGCGCAGCTCGCCGGCCCGATCGAGATCGACCCCGACTTCGAGACGCTGCTCATCGCCGCGCACCTGCGAGAGGCGCAGAAGGCGTTGCCGGCGGGTGACCCGCTGCTCGAGGCGGCGCTGGGCGGGCGGAGCCCGGAGGTGGCCGCCGAGGCGATCGTGCGCGGGACGCGGCTCACGACCGCCGAGGGGCGGAAGGCGCTGCTCGACGGCGGCGCGGCGGCGGTCGCGTCGAGCACCGATCCGGCGCTCGTCCTCGCGCGCCGCATGCGGGAGCTGAACCGCCCGCTCGCCCTCCGCTCGGCGCAGCTCAACGCCGTGGCGTCGGCGAACGCGGAGCGCGTGGGGCAGGCACTGTTCGCGGCCTACGGGAAGACGCTCCCCCCCGACGCGACGTTCACCCTCCGCATCACCGACGGCGTGGTGCAGGGGTACCCGATGAACGGGACGCTGGCGCCGTACAAGACGACGTTCCACGGCCTGTACGACCGCGCGGCGTCGTTCGACGGCAAGGAGCCGTTCAAGCTCCCGCAG
The DNA here is from genome assembly GCA_045804285.1 of Gemmatimonadaceae bacterium. GTDB lineage: Bacteria > Gemmatimonadota > Gemmatimonadetes > Gemmatimonadales > Gemmatimonadaceae > DATMHT01. Next base: position 7,838 of record JBJMNL010000198.1, on the reverse strand, counting down.
CGTTGGGTGGCCCGGAAGGATCGCCTCGACCTCTCGACGCCGTACGACTTCGTCTCGACCAACGACATCATCGGCGGCAACTCCGGCAGCCCGGTGATCAACCGCAACGCCGAGGTGGTCGGGCTCATCTTCGACGGCAACATCGAGTCGCTCCCCAACCGCTTCATCTTCACCGACGAGGTCGCGCGCTCGGTGAGCGTGCACTCGCGCGCGATCACGGAGGCGCTGCGCAAGATGTACGACGCGGCGCGGATCGCGGACGAGCTCGAGGGGCGCGCGGTGCGGGAGGCGGCGACGCGGTAGGCGAAGGGCTGAAGGGCGAAGGGCTGAAGGGCGAAGGGCGGAATTGAAAGGGCGGAATGCGGAATGAGGCCGGGACGCTCCGAGTGGCTTGGCTGTCCACCGGTGGGGTCCCGGCCTCATTCCTCATGCCTCATTCCGCCCTTCAGTTTTTCCCGCCCTTCGCCCTTGCAGCTCGACCAGTCCCCTTCCTCGTTCCGGCCCTTCTCGCCCTTCAGTGCGCGTCCGCCGGCGGGGCGCTGCCGAGCCGGGGGCGGCGGATGAGCAGCAGCGCCGGGGAGACGCAGATGAAGACGATGAGGATGAGCAGCCACGAGTCGTTGAAGCTCAGCATCGTGGCCTGCGCTTGCACCTGCTGGTTGAGCGCCGCCAACGCAGCGCGCTGCGCGTCGAGGTAGCTCATGCCGCTGGCGAGGAAGCCGCGCGTCAGCGTCTGGACGCGGGCGTCCGTCGCCGTGCCCCCCTCCGAGAGGTAGCTCACGAGGTCCACCCGGTGGAGCTGGGCGTGGACGGTGACGTAGTTCGCGAGGATGGCGATGCCGAAGGAGCCGCCGAGCTGACGCGCGAGGTTGATCAGCCCCGCCGCCTGCTGCGCCTCGCTGCTACTGACGCTCGCGTAGGCGACGTTGTTGATCGGCGTGAAGAGGAAGCCGAGCCCGGCGCCGCGGATGATGAGCGCGGTGCGCACGTCCGGCTCGCCGGCCGCCGTGGTCAGGTGGCCCAGGCGCCACATGGACCAGATGAAGAGGGAGATCCCGATCGCGATCAGCACGCGCGCGTCCACGAGGGGGCGCGGGCCGTTGAGCAGCCGCCCACAGATGAGCGCCGTGACGCCCGTCGCGATCCCGCCCGGCAGCAGGGCGAGGCCGGTCTGCAGCGGGGAGAAGTGCAGGATCCCCTGGGCGAACAGCGGGAAGATGAAGATCCCGCCGTAGAGGCCGAAGCCGAGCGAGATGAAGAGGAAGATCGAGGCGGTGAGGGTGCGGTTCTTCAGCACCCGGAAGTTGACGACCGGGTGCGGGTTGCGCGGCGTGAGCTCCCACCAGAGCATCAGGGCGAGCGAGACGACCGAGAGCGCCGTGAGCCGGGTGATCCTCGGGTCAGCGAACCAGTCCTTCCGGTTTCCCTCCTCGAGCACGTACTGGAGCGACCCCACTCCCAGCGTCAGCAGCGTGATGCCGGCCCAATCCACGGCCCCGCGGCGCCTCTGCTGCTCCGGTGGGTCGTGGAGGAAGGTGGTCACCAGGAACGTGGACAGGACGGCGATGGGCACGTTGATGAAGAAGCACCAGTGCCAGGAGTAGTTGTCCGTGATCCACCCGCCGAGCGTTGGGCCGAGCGTCGGCGCGACGATGATGCCGAGCAGGAACACCGCCTGCACGAGCCCCTGCTCCTCGGGAGGGAAGATCTGCCGGATCGTGGCCTGGGCGGTCGAGAGCAGCGCCGCGCCCCCGGCGCCCTGCACGATGCGCCAGAAGACGAGCTCGACGAGCGTGTTCGACGTCCCGCAGAAGAAGGACGCGATGGCGAAGAGGATGATGGACGCGGTGAGATAGCGCCGGCGGCCGAAGCGCTCGGTGAAGAACGCTGTCATCGGCAGGAAGATGACGTTCGAGAGGATGTAGCCGGTGCTGACCCAGCCGATCTCCTCCTGGGTGGCGCCGAGGTTCCCCGCCATCTGGGGGAGCGCGACGTTGACGATGGTCGTGTCGAGCACCTCCATCACCGCCGCGGTGATGAGCCCCGCGAGAATGAGCCAGCGGTGCCGCTCGCCTAAGGCGGCCGCCGCCGGGCGGGCCGCCGTCGCCGGCGTGGGTTCGGGGGGAGCGGGCTCGCGGCGCGGACGAGGCGCAGCGCCGGGTGGTGGGCTCGGTACGACATCCCTCGACATGGAGCGCGGAGGTGCGCAGGAGGCGCGCCATCGGCCGCCGCCAGGCGGGAACGGGCGACACGCGATCGCCCGCTCCCGCCCTCTCACACCGGCCCCAGCTCCCGGAGCTCCTCCCGTCTCCGCCGCACCCGCGGCCGCTCCGGGTCGGCGAGATCCATGTCGCGCCAGTCCACGGCGTAGCCGCGCCAGATGCGGTCGCCGGTGAGGGTGCGGGCGACGGCGCGGAGGAGCGGGCCGCCGAAGAGGCGCTCGAGGACGGCGAGGCGGCCGACGTGGAACTCGCGCACGACGTACTCCGCGCCATCGAGCTCGGCGCACACCTCCTCGATGCGGCCGATCGTCTCGCCGGCGACGTCGCTCACCTTGCGGCCGACGAGCAGCTCGAGACGGACCTCGCGCGCCGGCGTGGTCGCCGACGCCGGCGCGCCGCGGGTCGCGTTCGCGGAGGCGGGCGCTGAGGCGTTCGCACTCACGTCCACGGCACCTTCGCCACGACGTGCTCGCGGAGCCAGCACTCGAGAGCGAGTGCGTCCGTCGCCTCGGCCTGGACGTCGACCTCGAGCGTCCTGCCGATCACCGTCACCACGGCCCACGGGAGGCGTGTCGGGCCGCGGGTGGACCCGCCCGTGAGGTGGCGGAGCGCGACGGCGAGGCGCGCGAGCCGCGCTCCCAGGCGCCGCAGCGCCGTCTCGCCGCCGATCTCGACGTAGGCGACTCGGGGCGGCGCCCCGTCGCGGAGCTCGAGGGCGAGCCCGTCCACCCGCCCCAGATGCTTCTGGTCGCGGTCCACCACCTCGCGGTCGAGCACCTCGTGCACCAGTCTCACGTCACCCGCCTCCGAGGATCTGCAGTGGGAGCGCCGCGACGAGCAGCACGACGGCGAGGACGGCGAGCAGCGCGAGCGCGCCGTTGCCGAGCCACCTGTTGGCGTGCTGCTGGAGCATCGTCCGGTCGTTCATCAGCACGAGCATCGGCGCGACGGTGACCGGCAGGCTCGCCGCCGTGAGCGCCATCGACGCGTTGGTGAGCTTGAGCGGGTCCACGCCGAGCGCCATCGGCAGCGCGGCGGCGAGGAGCACGACGGTGTAGCCGAGGCTGAATCGCGCGTGCCGCCTCGGGTGCGCGTCCTCCCCCCACTCCCAGCCGAGTCCCTGCGCCACGAGGTACGCGGTCGAGAGCGTGATCTCGGCGGTCGCCCCGAAGCAGTTGATGCCGAGGGCGGCGAGGAAGAGCACGAGCCCCCAGCGCCCGAGGGCCGGCGTCATCATCGTCCCGAGCTGCTCGTAGCGGTCGATCTGGATGCCGCGCGGCCAGAAGACGCGCGCGGCGACGACGAGCACGGCGACCGCGAGCAGCCCGCCGAGCGCGTTCCCCAGCGTGGCCACGACGCGGTTCATCTTGAGGTAGCTCGCGTCCCACTCGTCCTCGATCGCCCCCGCCGAGTAGAAGAAGTACAGGTACGGGCTGATCGACGCGCCGAGGATGCTGACGGCGACGAACCAGTAGCGGGCGCGGTCGGCCGCGGGCTGCGTGGGAAGGAAGCTCGCCCCGACGCGGGTCCAGTCGGGGTGCAGCCTGGCCGCGGCGACGACGAACGCGATCGCGACGAGGCCGAGCCCCGCCGTGCCGTACTCGACCACCGAGAAGGTGCCCTTCCAGAGCAGCGCCCAGGCGACGAGGGCGACCGGGATCGCCCACCACCGGAGGTCGATCCCGGTCGCCATCTGCAGCGCGACGGAGACGCCACCGATCTCCGACGAGAGCACGCAGAAGCTGACCACGAAGACGACGACGAGCGGGATCGCGAAGAAGCGGACGCCGAAGCGCTCGCGCATCGCATCGGCGAGCGTGCGGCCGCTGACGGCGGCGAGCCGCCCCGCCATCTCGGCGAGGACGATGAGCCCGAAGGCGCCGACGGCGACAGCCCACGCCAACCGGTAGCCGAACAGCGCGCCGGCCTGCGCCGCAGTGGCGATCGAGCCGACCTCGAGGAAGCCGCCGATGCCGGTGACGACGCCGAGCGCGACGTCGAAGATCTTCTTCATCCGCCGCCCGCGGCGCGGTCGGCCAGCGCCCTGGCGAGCCGACCGGCCGAGTCGAGGCCGGCGGCGGCGCCGAGGAGCGCGGTGTGATCGTCGGGGAGCGAGTCGGCGAGGCGTGCCATGGCGCCCACGGCGCGCTCGACGTCGACCGCCGCGCCGAGGGCGCGCTGGCGCGCCGGGCGCGAGAGCGTCGTGGAGTCGGCGGAGGAGTCGAGCAGCGCGGTGCGCAGCGACGTCACGCTGCGCGCAAGCTCGGCGTGGGCGGCGTGGAGGACGTTGCTCGTGTAGCGGCCGGAGATCGCGCCGCTGGCGCGCGACTCGGCGACGAGGCGCGCCGTCGCCGCCCATGAGGCGACACGCTCGAGCTCGTGGTCCGCCGCGCCGCCCGACCCGCAGCCCGCGGCGCCCAGCAGCGCCGCGACGGCCACCAGCCGCTCGCCCGACCACCCGTGTCCATGACGCACCGTCCCTCCTCGCTCGCGCAGTCCACCGCCGTCCCGGACCGCCGGTCCGACGGCCCGAGCAAGTTCAACCATTGTGCCATGACGCCAGCGCGGTCGGACGACGGAGCGCGCGGGGACGGAACGCGAGAAGGCGACGGGCAGTGCGCGCACGAATCGCCCGGGCCGCGCCGAGGCGTCCCGGGGTCAGAGCTCGGGGAGCGTGGCCCTGCGTCCGCGGTTCTGTGCCTGGAGCCAGACGTAGAGCGGCTGGAAGTACTCCACCATCGCCCGCGCGTCGAGCTCGCGGCCGGTGGTCTCCTTCAGGACGTCGCGCCAGGGGCGACTCGCGCCGGGCGCCATCAGGGTGCGGAGGAAGTCGCCGACGGCCTTGCTGCCGTAGTAGTCGGTGTCGTGCGGGTCCTGGTGCAGGACGTTGGTGGCGATGTGCTGGTGGAGCTGGATGAGGAGCGCGTTGGAGAGCGCGTAGTCGTAGTACTGCGCGGGGTCGTCGTTGACGTGCGTCTTCGTCGCCGCGTCGGTGAACTGCTCGCCGCGCGGGCCGGCCGGCGGGACGATCCCCTGATAGCGGCGTGCGTACTCCCACCAGCGCGCGTTGAGCGAGTCCGCGGGGAGCTTGCCGGCGTAGAAGTCGCGCTCCCAGTGCGACATCGTCCCCGCCGAGAAGGGGATGAAGGCGACGAGCTGCAGCGCCTCCTTGAGGAGCTGCGCCATCTTCTCGTCGGGCGTCGCGGGTCGGTCGGGGACGAGGCCGCGTCCGATGAGGAAGCGGCGCTGCGACGAGGCGAGCCCCATCATGCTCCCGATCCCCTCGTGGTAGGCGCGGTTCGCGCCCGCGCGCAGGACGAGCGGCACCTCGGGGCGCGAGTACGCCTGGTAGTAGTAGATGTGCCCGAGCTCGTGCATCGCCGTCCCGTACCACTCGGCGTCGGGGACGACGCTCATCAGCGACCGCACGTCCTGGTCGAGGTCCATGTGCCACGCGGAGGCGTGCGTGTTCTTCTTGTACGGCGCGTCGGGCGGGAGCGCGTAGAGCGACGATCGCTCCCAGAAGGTCGGGGGGAGCGGGCGGAAGCCGAGGCTGACGTAGAGCGACTCCCCCTGCCGCACGACCCACTCCGGCGAGCGGCGCCCGACGGCGGAGTCGACGTTCAGTCCCCGCACCTTCACGAGCTCCTGCCACTCCTGTCCCCAGCGGTTGGGGAGCCAGTGCGCCGGGATGAGGTCGGGGACGGGCTGCCGGTAGCGCTTCGCGAGCTCGTAGCGCGCCCAGGTGTGCAGCTCACGGTAGAGGGGGCGGAGCTGGACATTGAGCGTGTCGAGGAGCGCCATCATCTCGGGCGTCGTCATCCCGTAGTCCGACACCTGGTAGGTGAAGTAGTCGGGGTAGTCGAGCGCCTGGACGGTCTGGTTGCGGAGGTCGCGCAGCGTGAGGAGGCCCGGGCGGAGCGTCGGGCCCACCGCCTTCGAGGCCTCCCACGCGGCGCGGCGGGACGCGAGGTCCCGGCTGGCGTGGAGGACCGAGTCGATCTGGTTCGGCGTGACCGCGCGCCCGTTCAGCGTGAAGGTGTAGCCGTAGAGCTTCTCCACCTGCTCCGTCTCGGCGGCGATGCGGCGGCGGACGACGTCGGCCGCCGCCTCCGGGGCCTCGCCGGCGTTGTAGAGCATCGCCTCGAGCTGGCGGAGCTGGAGCGGGTCGAGCTCGGCGCGCCGCGCGAGGAAGCCGCGAATGCGGGCGACGTTCTCGTTGCTGCCGACGAAGCGCGCCAGCTCCTCCTTGGTGCGCCTCGTACGCGCGGCGTTGGTCGTGTCGCCGGCGACGATGTGCGTGTTCGACGCCCAGTCGGCGAGCTGGGCGTCGTAGTAGAGACGTTGGTAGGCGCGCTGGTAGGTCGCGAGGAATGCGTCGACCTCGCTCCGGAGCGACGCGGGCGCGGCGGCCGGGGCGGCGGCCGGGGCGACCGTCCCCGACCCGGCCGCCACCGGGGCAGGCGGCTCGGCGGCGTGGCGCGTGGTCGCGCAGGCGCCGAGCGCGCAGGCGCCCAGGAGGAGCAGCGGCGCGGCGAGAGGCGGAATGAGGCGGCGGCTGAGCATCGGCTGAGGAAGGGGACGAGGTCACGAGGGGCCGGAGCGGCCCAGGCCGTGATCAAGATGCATCGCGCGACGGCGGTGGCGGGAGACGTCCGGCGTGCTGGCGCCGCTACCCGGGCGTGGCCTCGGGCGGCGCCCCGTCCTTCACGCCCTCGCGCCTCGGCTCCGCCTTGCGATCGGCGAACGGCACCATGGTCAGCTCTCCCGAGGTCTCGGACGCCATGGTGCGCAGCAGGCGGATCGCCTCGCGGTAGCCGTTGAGCGTACCGACGTCGACGTACGCCTGGCCGGCGCGCACGCCGAGCGCCTCGCCGCCGGCCGCGAGGTAGGCGTTGACGAGCGTGCCGAGGTATTCGTCGCGCTCCTCGCGCGCGCGCCAGAGCGCGTGCAGCGCCGAGAGCACCGCGCCCGGCATGCGGAAGGCGCCCCACACCCACCGTGTCGCGGCGTCGGCGCGCTTGACCTGGATCTCGCGCACGTGTCCCGCCTGGTCGGTGAGCACGGCGTCGAAGAGCGAGGGGCGGTCGACCTCGAAGAGCAGGAACGAGAGCGTGGCGCGCGGGAGCGCGCGGAACCCGTCGGCGGGGAACCAGATCGTGTCGGGGAGGCCGACGATGACCTCCTCGGCCGGCGCGACGAGCGGGAGCGCGCGGAAGATCGCGTCGCAGAGCCCCGCCGGGCGCGGCTGGACGACGTAGGTCACGTGCGCGGCGCCGATCTGGCCGCCGAAGTACTCGAGGATGTCGGTCTTTCCCGGCGAGACGACGAAGCAGATCTTGTCGGCCCCGGCGACGAGCATGCGCTCGACGAGGTACTCGCTCACGGCGCGGGGCCGCTCGACGCCCCCCTCGAGGCGGCTGCCGACCGGGAGCAGCTCCTTGGAAAAGGCGAGCGGCTGGATGCGGCTCCCCGCGCCGGCCGCCGGCACGATCCCCCACACGGCTCAGGCTCCTCCCCCGAGCGCCGCCGCGCCGCCGCTGGCCGGCGCGCCCATCCCCGCCGCGCCCGCCCGCAATGCCGGCGCGGCGGGGCGATCCGCGTCGGCCGGCGTGG
>JBJMNL010000197.1:0-2727 GCA_045804285.1 Gemmatimonadaceae bacterium | reverse complement strand
ACCGTGGACCTCCTCCTGGCGCACATCACCGGTCCGCTCGCCGGCCGCATCGTCGCGCCTGGCGCCGGCCGCATCACCAGGCTCGGCGCGCCGCCGGCCGCTTCGTCGCGTTGAGGCTCTACCAGCGCGGCCGTCCGGGCGCGCGCGCCGTTCACCCCCCGAACCGTCCCCGCAGCAGCGCCCGCAGGTCGAGCGCCGGGGCCATCGGGGGCGGTGGCTCGGCGGGGGCGGCCTCGGCGAGGGTGACGCGCTGCATCTTCCCCCGCACCTCGCGGTCGAGGAAGCGCGAGAGCTGGTCGATCGTATAATCGGCGCCGCGGCGCGAGCCGTAGCTGTTGAGCGGGTAGACGACGGCGAGGTGGTCGCGGGCGCGCGTCAGCGCGACGTACATCAGGCGGCGCTCCTCCTCCGTCTCCGCGTCGTCGTCGAGGGCGCGCGACGACGGGAACCAGCCGTCGACCGCCCAGATGAGGAAGACCGCGTCCCACTCCTTGCCCTTCGCGGAGTGGGCGGTGCTCAGGACGAGCGCGTCGTCCTCGCTCCCGGTTCCGCCGGCCAGGTCCTGCGTCGCCGAGGGCGGCTCGAGGGCGAGCGCGGCGAGGAACGCGGCGCGGCTCGGGTAGCCGGCGGCGATCGTCTGGAGCTGGTCGAGGTCGGCCAGGCGCGGCTCGGGGCGGTCGTACTTCTCGCGCAGGATCGCGTCGTAGAAGGCGCGGATGCGCGCGATCTCGACGCTCACCGAGCCGCCTGCGGCGTCCTGCCCTGCGGCGTCCTCGCCCGCGGCGTCCCGGCCGCCGGCCGCGCCATCGACGCGCCGCCGCCGCAGCTCGCGCAGGGCGGCGACCAGCCGCGCGTGGGCCTCGCGGGCGCGCGGCGGGGGCTGGAAGCGCGCGAAGGCGTCCGGGTCCCACGCCTCGGCGGAGAGGTTGGCGATCGCGGCGCGGGCGGTGACGTCGCCCACGCCGGGAAGGAGCAGGAGGGCGCGGTACCAGCTCACCTCGTCGCGCGGGTTCTCGAGGACGCGCAGGAAGGCGAGGACGTCCTTCACGTGGGCCGCCTCGAGGAACTTGAGCCCGCCCCACTTCTCGAACGGGATCTTGCGGTTCGTCAGCTCGATCTCCAGGTCGGCCGACATGTAGCCGGCGCGGAAGAGCACCGCGATGTCGCGCAGCGCGATCCCCTCCGCCTCGTGCAGCTCCAGCACGCGGTCGACGACGAACGCCGTCTGCTGCTGCTCGTCGCGCGCCGCGACGAGCCACGGCGCCTCGCCTCCGGCGCGCTCGGTCCAGAGGCTCTTCGTGTAGCGCTCGGCGGCCTTCGCGATGAGCGCGTTCGTCGCCTCGAGGATCGGCTGCGTCGAGCGGTAGTTCTGCTCGAGCGTGACGAGGCGCGCGCCCGGGAACTGCTCCGGGAAGTCGAGGATGTTGCGGAAGCTGGCGCCGCGGAAGGAGTAGATGCTCTGCGCGTCGTCGCCGACGACGGTGATGTTGCGGTGCGCGCGGCACATGCCGCGCAGGATGCGCGCCTGGAGGACGTTGGTGTCCTGGTACTCGTCGATCAGCAGGTGGTCGTAGAGCCCCGCGATCCGCGCTCCGAGCTCGGGGGACGCCTCCAGCAGCGTCGCCCAGAAGAGGAGCAGGTCGTCGTAGTCGACGAGGTTGCGGGCCGCCTTGCGCTCGGTGTAGTCGGCGAAGATGCGGCGGAAGTCGTCCACGTACTCCTCGAACGCCGGGTACTGCTCGCGGACGATCTCGGCCACGGGGAGCTCGGTGTTGACGTGGCGCGAGTAGACGTGGTGCAGCGTCTCCTTCTTGGGGAAGCGCCTCTGCTGTTGCGAGCCGGCGCTTCGCTTCGTGTGAGAGCCGGCGCTTCGCTTCGTGTCCCCGTAGCCGAGCTGGGCGCGCGAGAGCTGCATCAGGTCCTCGGCGTCGCCCTGGTCCATGATCGTGAAGTCCGACGGCACGCCGGCGGCGCTCCCGAAGCGGCGGAGGAGGCGGTGCGCGGTCGCGTGAAAGGTGCCGCCGTGGACCTGCTTCCCCACCGGCCCGACGAGGCGCTCGACGCGGCCGAGCATCTCCTGCGCGGCGCGGCGGGTGAAGGTGAGCAGGAGGATGCGCTCGGCGCGCACCCCGCGCTCGATCAGGTGGGCGACGCGGTAGACGAGGGTGCGCGTCTTTCCGGTGCCGGCGCCGGCGATGATGAGGAGTGGGCCGTCGCCGTGGGTGGCCGCTGCGGCCTGCGCCTCGTTCAGCTCCGCCGCGAGGTCGCGCGCCGCGTCCGGCGGAGCGGTGAGATCGCGCGGGCGGGGCGGGTAGAGGCGCGGCTCGTCGGACGGCATGCCGGGAAATATACGGGAGCGTCAGGGTGGCGTCAGGGACGAAACCGGCGACCGGGGTCGAAGGCCGATTGGTCGAATTGGAAGGGGAATGAAACGCAAAGGGCGGAATGAGGCATGAGGAATGAGGCCGGGACCCCACGCGTGGCCAGGTTGGCCACCGGTGGGGTCCCGGCCTCATTCCGCATACCGCCCTTCCAATTCCGCCCTTCAAGGCTCCTCAAGCCTCCTTCCGCCCTTTAGTCTCGCTTCCGCCCTTCCGACGTGGCGAACAGTCAGCTCCCCGTCGCCGCGTGGGCCGGCTGCGCCGAGTCCGCCGCCGGCTCCAGCGCGAGCGAGTCGAGCGCGACCCGCCGCTGATATAGGTAGATGTTCGTGTAGTTATAGAGTTT
>JBJMNL010000196.1:0-5289 GCA_045804285.1 Gemmatimonadaceae bacterium | reverse complement strand
CCACGCCGTAAACGATGGGCACTAGGTGCCTCGGGGAGCGACCCCCGGGGTGCCGGCGCTAACGCATTAAGTGCCCCGCCTGGGGAGTACGGCCGCAAGGCTGAAACTCAAAGGAATAGACGGGGGCCCGCACAAGCGGTGGAGCATGTGGTTTAATTCGACGCAACGCGAAGAACCTTACCTAGGCTTGACATGCTGGGGAAACGCCCCCGAAACGGGGCGCCCTCTTCGGAGTCCCAGCACAGGTGCTGCATGGCTGTCGTCAGCTCGTGTCGTGAGATGTTGGGTTAAGTCCCGCAACGAGCGCAACCCCTGTCTCTAGTTGCCAGCGCGTCAGGGCGGGGACTCTAGAGAGACTGCCGGTGCCAAACCGGAGGAAGGTGGGGACGACGTCAAGTCATCATGGTCCTTACGTCTAGGGCTACACACGTGCTACAATGGCGGGGACAGCGGGCCGCGAGGGGGCGACCCCGAGCCAATCCCCAAACCCCGCCTCAGTTCGGATTGGAGTCTGCAACCCGACTCCATGAAGCTGGAATCGCTAGTAATCGTGGATCAGCTACGCCACGGTGAATACGTTCCCGGGCCTTGTACACACCGCCCGTCACGCCATGGAAGCTGCGAGCGCCCGAAGTCCGTGCCGGAACCGGGGCAACCCGGGCCAAGCGGCCGAAGGCGAGCGCAGTGACTGGGGCGAAGTCGTAACAAGGTAGCCGTAGGGGAACCTGCGGCTGGATCACCTCCTTTCCGGAGCATGGCGAGTAAGCGTGAGGCCTCGGCCAAAACGCGGAAAGCCGCTCGGATGTCGCGCCATCCACGAGTCACATTCGATTTCCATATAGGCCGAAGCCCCGGTTGCTCATCGAGCAATCGGGGCTTCGGTCGTTCCCGGTCGCGTCGGCTCGATCGCGACCCGCGCCTGTACGATCGCCCTCAGTACGTCAGCCGCCCGCCCACCAGGAGCGCCAGCCGCCGCTCACCGGACGCGGTCGTCACCGCGCCCGGCGCCAGCCAGGCCCCGTAGCGAGGCGGCTCCCATCGGCTCGGCCCACCATCGCTCACGGCCACCAGCTGCACGGCGTCCGCCCGCCTGGCCTTGGCGTACAGGTACCCTTCCACCGCGCCCAGAAGCGCCACACCGCCGGCGATCGCCAGGCCGGTGGACTGGTGATAGCGGCCATGCCGCTTGAGCTGCTCGGTGTACGGGTTGCCGAACGCGTCGGTGTAGGTGGTGTCCTTGGTCCGCTCCGACGACCGGAGCGCGTACCAGAGCCCGGCCGCGGTCCCCGCGGTCACGACGGCTCCGAGCACCGGGCGACCAGTGTAGTACTGGCCGAACCCGGGGAGCACGATGCCGCCGAGCAGTGCCGTCGAGGGGCTCGTCGCGGCGCGGCCGAGCACCGCGACGCGCTCCCGCACCGCCGCCGCGTCGTCCGCCTTCGGGCTCAGCGCCAAATAGCGCTCGAGATCCTGCTTCGCTCCGCTCCAGTCGCTCCGCCGCGCGCGCACGACGGCGCGGTCGTAATACGGCTCCGACGCGGCGGGAAGCTGGCCGATCACGTCGCCGAAGGCGCGCTCCGCGTCCGCGAGACGCCCCCGGTCCGCCGCCTCGACGCCGGCCTGGAACCGCGCCGCCGCCGCCGCGCGCTGGCCGGCCGACGTCGTCCCTCGGCGCCCGTCGGCCGGCGCCGTGAGCCGGTCGAGTCGCGCCCGGACGTCGGCCGCGTCGGGACCGGTCGGCGCGAGGGCGAGGTAGCGGCAGTACTGGGCGACGGCGTCGGCGGTCTGCTTCAGCTCCTCGTTCGACCGCGCGAGATAGTACGAGATCCGCTCGTCGCCGCCGTTCTGCTCCTGTGCCTGACGAAAGAGGTCGCGCGCCGCGCGTTGGTCGCCGACGATCGACGCCTCCTGACCGAGCGAGAAGAGCCGACGCGACTCCTGCACGCGCGCCGGCGGCGCGGGTGCGGGGGGTGCCACCGTCGGGCAGAGGCCCGCCGTCGCGCTCGCGAAGGTGCGCTTGAGCGCCATCGTCTGCGCCCGTGCGTCCGCCGGCCACGCCACGAGCGCCGCACAGGCGCAGAGGAGAATCGCGCGGCCACGGCGCGTCGAGAGCTCTGTTGCGAGATTCGTCATGCGCTTTCGCCCGTGCTGATGGAGAGCGTCGCCGATCATCAGTGGACCCGCAGCGTCGCCGACCCCGACGTACCGTCGCACGTCGCGGTGATGCTCACCGTGCCCTCGCGTCGCCCACGCACGGTGGCCGTCGTCTCGGTGGTCGCTTCGATGGTGGCCAGCCGGCGGTCGCTGCTCTCCCACGTGATGGTGCGTCCGGCGAGGGTGTTGCCCGACGCATCGAGGCAGGTGGCGCCGAACGTCACGTTCTTCCCTTCATTCACCTCGGCGTCGCCGGGGGAGACGCGGACGGAGGCGACCGGCGCCGGCGCCGGCGACTGCACCGTGACCGCGGCCGACCCGCTCTTTCCTCCGGACGTCGCGGTGACGTTCACCGTCCCCGGGCTCACGCCGACCACCGCGCCGCTCCCGGAGACGAGCGCGATGCGCGGGTCGGCCGAGCTCCAGCTCACGCCGCGCCCGTCGAGCGGGTTTCCGTTCGCGTCGCGCACCGTCGCCGTGAGCTGCACCGTCTGGCCGATGGTGATGGAGCTGGTGGGCGGCGCGACCGACACGCTCGCCACTGGCACCGGCGAGACCACGATCTGCGACTGTCCCGTCTTCCCCTCCGCGGTCGCGAAGACGATCGCCGATCCGACTCCCACCGCCGAGACGACGCCGCTGGACGAGACCGTCGCCACCGAGCCGTTGCTCGACGACCACGAGACCGCGCGATCGCCGAGCGTGTTGCCCGACGCGTCGCGAACGACCGCCGAGAGCGGCGTGCTGCCCCCCACGATCAGCTCCGCCGAGCCTGGCGACACCGAGACCGAGCCGACGGGAACCGCGCCCACCATGACGGTGGTCGTTCCCGACTTGCCGTCGCTCGTCGCACGCACGGTGGTCGTGCCCGGCGCCACTCCGGCGACCAGTCCGCCTCCACTCACGGTCGCGACCCCCGGGTCGTCGCTCGAGAAGGAGATGGGTCGGTCGGTGACGAGCCGGCCGCTCGCGTCCGTCACCCGGACCTCGAGCTGCACGGACTGGCCCGGCGTCAGCTGCGCCGGTGAGGGGGAGACGATGACGCTCTCCACCGGCACGCTGGCGACCGAGATCGTGGCCGCGGCGCTCTTCCCGTCGACGGACGCGGTGATGGTCGCCGAGCCGGGCGCGCGGGCGATCACGAGCCCGCTGGAGGAGACGGTCGCCACGTCCTCGTTGCTCGACGTCCATGTCACCGGCCGGTCGCGCAGCGGCGTCCCCGACGCGTCGGTGGCGGTCGCGGCGAGCTGCGTCGTCTGTCCGACGACGAGGCTCGCGCTCGCCGGCGTGACGCGCACCCCGGCGACGGGGATGGCGACCACGGTGACCGCCGCCGAGGTGCTGCGCGACTCGCTCGTGGCGGTGATGACCGCCGCGCCCGGCGCGATGCCGGTGACGCGTCCCGACGCGTCCACCTTCGCGACCGCCTCGTCGCTGCTTCGCCACGAGAGGACGCGGCCGGAGAGGGGCTGCCCGTTCGCGCCGAGGATCGCCGCCTGGAGCTGCACGCTGCCGCCCACGGTCAGGCTCGCGCTGCTCGGCGAGATGCTGACCGAGGCGACCGCCGGCGGGGTGACGATGACGGTCACGACGTCCGAGGTGCCGGAGGCGCTGGCGGCGATGCGCACGGTGCCGGGCGCCTTGGCCCGCACGACGCCCTCGGCCGAGACCTCGGCGAGGGCGGTGTCCTCGCTCGACCAGAAGACCCGCACGCCGGTGTTCGGGCTGCCGTCGGCGTTCGTCACCGTGACGCTCAACGCCATCGTGGCGCCAACGTCGAGTCGCGCCTCCCGGGGCGTGACGGTGACGCGCTCCCCGGTGCCCCGCTTCGGCCCGGTGCCCGAGTCGGAGCAGGCCGCGAGCGCCGCCGCGGCGGCCACCAGCAACGCGGCGGTGGCGCGAGTGCCGGGGATGCGCGAGCGTCGGATGGGCGAGCCGGCCGTCACCCGCCCGACGCGCTCCCGACCCTCACCGGGCGCGAGCGGTGGGTGCGCGTGCCGTCGCCCAGCTGTCCGTCGATGTTGTAGCCCCAGCACAAGCTCTCCCCTCCCGCCGTCGCCGCGCAGCTGTGCGCGCCGCTGGCGTTGATGAATACGAACGCGGTACCGCTCACGACTCGCGTCGGGACGGGACTGTCGTTCGTCGTCCCGTCGCCGAGCTGGCCGTACGTGTTCCGTCCCCAGCAGTAGGCGTCGCCGCTGCGCGCGAGCGCGCAGGTATGGACGCCGCCCGCCGAGACGGCCTGGAAGGGCACGGTGCTGGTGACGCGCGTCGGAGCAGACTGATCACCGGCGCGTCCCGTGCCGAGCTGCCCGTAGCTGTTGCGTCCCCAGCAGTAGACGTCGCCGCGCGCCGTCACGCCGCAACTGTGCGAGCCGCCGGCGGAGATCGAGGCGAAGGCCACGTTACCGGCGACCGGTGCGGGCGCCGAGTGCGTGAGGCGCGTGCCGTCGCCGAGCTGGCCGGCGCCGTTCTCTCCCCAGCAGAACGCGTGACCGCTCTCATCGAGAGCGCAACTGTGGTTCCACCCCACCGCGAGCGCGGTGAATCGGCGCCCGCCGGCGGCGATCGGCGTCGGCGCGAGGCGGTCGAGGGTGGTCCCGTCGCCGAGCTGGCCGCGCGCGTTGCTCCCCCAGCAGAGCACCTCGCCGGCGCGGGTGAGCGCGCAGGTGTGCGCGGTGCCGAGCCGGACGGCGCGGAACGAGGCGTCCGAGACGACGCGCACGGGCGCGTCGCGGGGCGTGGTCGTGGCGTCGCCGAGCTGCCCGCGCTCGTTCGCGCCCCAGCAGTAGAGACCGCCGTCGCGCGAGACGGCGCAGCTGTGCGAGCTGCCGGCGGCGATCGCGACGAACTGGAACGCACCCGTCACGCGCGCCGGCTCCAACTCCCCTCCGCTGCCGCCGTCGCCGAGCTGGCCGCGGTCGTTTCCGCCGAAGCACCGCCCTTCGCCGCGCGGCGAGAGCACGCAGGTGTGCCGCCCGCCGGCGGCGAGGGGCGCCCGCTCGATCGCCAGCCAGAGCGCCGGCGTGGCCGGGCCGGCCGGTGCGCCGACGCTCGACGCCGAGCCGCCGCGCCCGGCGGCTCCCGGGGCGGCGGCGCTCTCGCCGGAGGCCGGCCGCGCGGAGGCCGCCGGTG
>JBJMNL010000195.1:0-16184 GCA_045804285.1 Gemmatimonadaceae bacterium | reverse complement strand
GACTCGACACTCGCGAGGGGGAAGCGGCGCGGGACCGGAATCACGCCGTGAATGACGACACCCCGTCCGGCCGGGGGGCGGAACGGGGCGTCTTGAGAGGCGCCGGCCGGAATCGAACCGGCGAATAGCGGTTTTGCAGACCGCTGCCTTACCACTTGGCTACGGCGCCGTGCCGGCCGCGACTCGTGACACTGCGACCGTTCGTGCAAGCTACCACCCCGCCGAAGCCGCCTCAACCCCTCGCCCCCGGCCGCTCCCGCCTCACTCCTTCACCAGCACCGCCTGCCGGAAGTCCCGGTACGGCCACGTTCCCCACGTCTTCTGCACCCACTGCGTCCACTCCGGCGAGCCCTTGCGCACGTACAGCTCGGCGAACGGCGAGCGCAGCTCCGTCCGCCGCTCCCAGAGCAGGCGGTAGCCCCGCGCCGTGAAGTCCTCCACCGCGAGGTGGAACCACCAGTCCCCCGTCGCGTTGTCCCACAGCACGACCGTCCCCGGCGGGTACTTGGCGAGCAGCGGCGCCGTAACGTCGTGCCCACCCACCGGGAGCGCCGTCGAGTCGCGGTCGCGGTCGAGAAAGACGTAGCCGAAGTAGTCCGCCGCCAGGAGCTGCCGTCGCTCCAGGTCGGGGACGAGCCGCCGCGCCTGCCGCACCGACTCCAGCGTCGCCCGCCCCATGTAGCTGGACGGGTTCGAGTCGATGGAGATGAACGCGTGCAGCGCGGCGACCCCGAGGAGCGGCACCATCGCCGCCTCCCACCAGCGCCTGGGGAGCCGCCGCGCGAGCGCGTCGCCCCCTGCCACCGCCACCAGGGCGACGAGCGGCGCGATCGCGGCGAAGTACCGGTCGAAGCCGGTCGACCCCATCGCGCCTGTCATGTACATGTAGGTGTGCAGCACGAGCAGCACGACCGTGATCGCCACCGCCAGTCGTAGCACGTACGACCGCAGGCTCGCCCGCAGGCCGCAGAACCAGAGCGCGAGCGCGCTCCATCCGACGATCCGCGGCCACCGCTGCACGTAGTGGTACCACGTCCCCCGCCATGGATTGGCGCCGTTCTGCCAGGGGAAGGTGTCGCGCAGGAAGGTCGGGCTGCCCGTCCAGAGCGCCGAGCCTGCCCACCAGACGAGCACGCCGAGCGCGAAGAGAAGGAAGCGCGGGAGCCAGTAGCGCACGACGTCGCCCGCCCGGCCGGCGCGTCGCAGATCGCCGAGCGCTGCCGGCAGCCACGACAGCGCGACACACGCGATGACGAACGGCCCCTCGGGGCGCGCCAGGGGCAGGAAGGAGAGCGCTGCGGCGGCCGCCGCCCGCCGCCCGTGCGCGAGCGCGAGAAACCCGGCGGCGAGCGTGACCGCGAACGCCGGCTCCGTCATCGTGTCGACGCCAACCGGGACGAGCGCGGGCTGCAGGAGCACGAGCGGGACCGCGAGCCAGGCCTGGCGGATCCCGAGTCGCCGCGCCGTGAGGTAGGTCAGCCAGGCGGCGCCGCCGCACAGCAGCACCGACGTCACCCGCATCGCCGTGTAGCCGCCGAGCGCCGGCAGCAGGTATGGCACCGCGAACAACGGCCGCGCGTACACGCTCAGGTAGCGCGCCGGTTCGGTCGGGAACCGCGCGTAGGTGGCGTGGATCGCCGCGTCCTGGTCGCCGGTCGAGGCGTAGATGACGAGGGCCAGCACGTAGAGCGACAGGCTCGCTGCCAACGCGACGACGGCGGCCCGATGCCCCGCCGGGGCATCGACCGCCGCACGCGCACCGCCCGGAACGCTCCCGCGCGGCGCCGGTGCCGCGCCGCGCTCGTCCTTCAGCGCGATTCCGCTCACCGCGCCCTCACGAGGTCAGCGCCCAGCCGTCACGCCCCCGGCCGCGCCGTCCGCCCACGCGACGACGACTCCGTGCGCCGCCACGGGAGCGCGCGCCGACCGCGCCGCCGCGTCCCCGTCGCCGCACGACAGCGCCGACACCGCGCCCGCGCCCACGACGAACGGAACGATCACGCGCCGCTGGAACACCCGCCCCACGCCGCTCGTCGTCCGCGCCGGCACGTGCACGGTGGACGCCGCATGCGCCGTGACCGGCTCACGACGCGGCATCCGCCACCGCTCGCGCCGGCGCTCCCCGCCGCCCGACGCGCCGTCGCGCGCCGCGACGCGCGTCGCCCACACGTGCCCCACGGAGCAGAAGCCGATCATCAGGTAGCCCGACCCGAAGAGGAGCAGGAACGGGACAGCGCCCCACTCGCGCTCGAGCAGCGCGTACACGACGGTCGCGCTCGTGTAGAAGCCGAGCAGCAGCTCGATGATCACCGTCCAGGTGATCTTGCTGCGGTAGCGCTTCGTCTTCGTCGTCCAGCTCTGCCCCTTCTGCTTGATCGCGTACTTGGGCGTCCGCACGAACGGGCTCGTCTTGCCGCGCAGCCCGAGCACCGCCGCGTAGGCGTTGTTCACGCTCATCCCGATCGACGCCGCCATGAACACCGGGAAGCTCATGAGCCGCCGCTTCCAGTCCTTGTGCATGGCCCGCTGCGCCATCGCGTAGTACGAGAACGTCCCGTACAGCGAGATCATGAAGTAGACCGACACCGGCCAGAGGAGCCGCACGTTCGCCGTCGCCGCGGCGACGACCAGCAGCGGGTTCAGCACCCCCACCGCGAGGATGAACGGGTAGACGCTGTTCCCGAGCAGGTGGATCGACCCTTGCACCTTGTGCCAGAGCGAGACGTCCGACTTCCAGAGGAGCGGCAGGATCTTCCGCGCGGTCTCCTGCGTCCCCTTCGTCCACCGGAACTGCTGCGCCTTCAATCCGTGGATGTCGGCCGGGATCTCGGAGTCGCACGTCACGTCGCCGAGGTACTTGATCCGCCAGCCGAGGATCTGCGCGCGGTAGCTGAGGTCGAGGTCCTCGGTCAGCGTGTCGTGGTGCCACCCCCCCGCCTGGCTGATGCACTCGGCGCGGAGCACCCCCGCCGTGCCGTTGAACGTCAGGAAGAGCCCGCCCCACGACCGCGCCGGCTGCTCGACCACGAACTGCCCGTCGAGTCCGAAGGCGGTGGCCTTGGTGAGGATCGAGTAGTTCTCGTTCAGGTGCGTCCAGCGCGCCTGCACGACGCCGACCGTGGCGTCGGCGAAGTGGGGGATGGTGCGGCGCAGGAAGTCGGCCGGGATGATGAAGTCGGCGTCGAAGACGGCGAGGAATTCGCCGTGGGCGCGCTCGCAGCCGTAGGCCAGCGCCCCCGCCTTGTACCCCGTGCGGTCGGAGCGGTGGAGGTGGACGACGTTCACCCCCTGGTCGCGGAAGCGCTGCACCACCCGCCGCGTCAGGTCCAGCGTGTCGTCGGTCGAGTCGTCGAGGACCTGGATCTCGAGCAGGTGGGCGGGATAGTCGAGGGCGCACGCGCTCTCGATCAGCCGCTCCGCCACGTAGAACTCGTTGTAGAGCGGAAGCTGGACGGTGACGCGCGGGAGGTCGGCGTCGGCCATCGGGGCTGCCACGTCGCGCCGCCGCCTGTGCTTCTTGAACAGGTTGACGAGCACGTACCGGTTGAGGCTGAACAACGAGACGATCAGGAGCAGAAGGCCGTCGAGGACGGCGATGATTTTGAAGAGCATCGCGTGATTGCTTGGTTCGATGGCCGCGAGGTGGCCAGGCGGGTGATGGGTTCCCGCATTCCGACCGACGGACCGGACACCTGTCACGGCGGACGAGACGACTACGACGTCCCGCCCCCGTCGCCATCCTCGGCTTCAAGACCGGGCCTTACTATGTACTAACCGTATACTGTCGAGCTTCCTGCACTTCCCGAACTGCTCAGCAACCTCTCTGTGACACACGCCAGCCTGGAGGGTTCCGACAACGCGCAACCCCCGGGCCGACTCGAGCAGTGACCACGGTCGGACAGCCCGGAAAACTAACGAACCCGGGCGCAGCGTCGTAGCGGGCCTGGATCACACTTCGACACTACGCCACGATTATTAGAGCGCCCACACGAATCCGGGCGCCGGCCGCCACTCCCCCGCCACCACGCCGCGCACTGCTCAGACGCGGATGGTGGCACAAACGGCACACCTAACGGGAGAACGGCGGCGAACAGGACGATACGACCACCACCCTCGGCCATTCGGCCGGAGCAAGTTTGGCCGCTCCCGCGCCCGAGCGCCAGCACCAGCGCAAGCACGAGCCCGGTGCCCACTCGGCGACCGCCGACGCGACTCGCGGCGCGGCGTCGGACCGGGTGAGCGGCAGCCGCGCACGACTCTCACGATCCGACCCCCACGGGCCGCGTTACCCGTTCGTCGCCGGCGCGGTCACCGCCGGCGGCCTGGCTCCTGCGACGTCTCGCCCTCCATGTCCACCACCACTCCCCCTCGGGAACGGCGCGAGGAGCGGCGCGTCCCGCTCCTCTCCCTGTACTGGGACCTCCTCTTCCGCGCCCTCCGCGCCACGGCGGGGCGGGCGGCGGCGCTGCAGACGGCGCTCGGCGCCGTCCTGCTCGGCGGCATCCTGGCCGCGGTCGCCGGAACGGCGGCCTTCGCGTGGTTCGCCGCGCACGTGCAGCGCGGCGCGACGCAGGCGTTCGACGTCGCGGTGCTCCAGTGGTTCGGCGCGCACCGGACCCCGTTCGTCGACGAGGCGATGCTGGAGGTCACCTTTCTCGGCACCGGCCTCGTCGTGCTCGTGATCGTGGGCGTGGCGGCGATGTTCCTCTGGCTCACGCAGCACCGCTACTCCGCGACGCTGCTCATCGCGGCGACCGCCGGCGGGATCATCCTCAACAACGTGCTCAAGCTCGGCTTCTCCCGCCCGCGGCCGACGGTGCTCGAGTGGCAGGCGCACGTCATCAGTTCCTCCTTCCCGAGCGGTCACGCGATGAGCGCGGCGGTCGTCTACGGGACCGTCGCCTACCTCGCCGCGCGGCTCCAGAAGCACCGTCTCTCGCGCGTCGCCACGATGCTCGTCGCCACAGTCCTCATCGTCCTCATCTGCGCGAGCCGCCTCTACCTGGGCGTCCACTACCCGTCCGACGTCCTCGCCGGCGTCCTCGTCGGCCTCGCCTGGGCGGCCTTCTGCATGGCGACCCTCGAGGCGATACAACGCTACGCCATGCGGCGGCCGGCGGTGAGAAAGCACGAGGTGACGGAGAGCCGTGATTGACCGCCAGCGGCTGGCGGCGACGCTTCATGGCCCTCCCCTTGCCCGGACGTGCGAGACGGTGCGCACACGACAGGGAGGAGTCGCATGCAGGAGTTCAAGAATGGTGAGCGGGAGGTGCTGGCGGACGTCAGCCCGTCGGGCACGCCGGGTCCGGAGCGTCCGCTGAGCGACGACGAGCGGGAGGCCGTCAGGAAGGCGAGCCCCCCGGCCGGGGCGGCCGCGGGCGCGGCGGCGGGCGCCGCGGCCGGCTTCGTCGGCGCGCAGCTCGGCCCCGTCGGGGCGATCGTCGGGGCGATCGTCGGGGCGATCGGCGGCGCGGCGGCCGGAGTGGCGGAGCGGCAGGCGGTGAGCGGGGAGCTGTACACCGCGCAGACCGACGCGTACTACCGCACGCTCTGGGACGGCGCCCCCGACCGCCCCGCGGACCGCTCCTTCGAGGCCGCGCGCCCCGCCTTTCAGTACGGCCACGTCGCCGCCCAGCTTCCCGACTTCGCCGGCCGCGACTTCGCCGCCGCCGAGCCCGAGCTGCGCCGCCACTGGCCCGCCGAGCTCCGGGCGAGCGCCGGCGATTGGGAGCTCGTGCGCCGCGACGTCGAGACCGCCTACGGCCACGCGCGGAGCCAGGGATTCGGCACCGTGCGCGACCCCAGCGTCGTCGGCAGCGCCGGCAGCGCGGTGGACCCCGACGAGCTGGCGCGGGTCCGGTCCGGAATTCCGAGCCGGGAGGGGGGCGCCGGGATCCGGCAGGTGAGCGGGCCGTCGGACGCCTGGGACGTGGATCGGGAGGAACGACCCTAACGTCCCTTCCTTTCCATCCGCTCCATCCGCCAGACCGACCCGTCCCACAGCCGGAACGGCTGCACGCCGTCCTCGAGCACCGCGAAGCCGTGGGCGTGGGCGAGGCGGCGAACGTCGGCGCGGTCGGCGTCGAGGTCGCCGCGGAAGGAGAAGTTGCAGATCACGAGATCGCCGCCCGGGCGGAGGACGCGATGCGCCTCGGCGAAGTGGCCCTCGACGAGCGGCCACCCCGCGTGCAGGAGATAGGGAAAGGTGTCCACCGCGTAGACGAGGTCGAAGCGCGCGTCGTCGTAGAGCGAGAGGTCGTAGCCCGAGCTCTTGTCGAGGCGGACGTTCGCGAGGCCGGCGCAGCGGCGCCGGGCGGCCCGCACCATCTCCCCCGAGACGTCCACCCCGCACACCTCGCGCACGCGGCTCGCGAGGGCGCGCTCGAAGCGACCGATGCCGCAGCCGATCTGGAGCACCGAGCGGTCGGGCCCGAGCACCCCCCACCGGTCGAGTAGCGCGACCACCTCGTCCGTGGCGCGTCCGAGCAGCTCCGGGCTGCCGAAGGAGTAGAGCGCGACGCTCGCCTCCTCGGACTGCTGCACGCTCCAGTCGAAAAGCCGCTCGCAGAAGGCGATCCCTTCCTCCACCGTCGCCGGGGCGCCGGCCTCGGCGCTGCCGCGGAGCATGTCCACGATCCTGTCCACGCCGTCCTCGTGATCGACGAGGATGCTCGTCAGGTCGTCCACGCGGTCGCGCACGATGCTGTCGGTGGCGCGCGAGTCGGCGTCGGTGCGCGCCGTGACCTCGTCCACCGCCGAGCGTACCGTCGCGGCGCTCCCCCCCCCGCTGACCATCTGCAGCAGCGCCACCTGCGGGGACACGGCGCCGGCGAGACAGCGGGCGAGGATCGGGCGGAACGACGCCGGCTCGACCCCGGCCACCAGACGATGGATCTCGGCGGGCGGAACGTCGGGGCTCAGGCTCGGTCCGTCGGGCGACGCGGTCGGCTGTTCGACCATGGCGAATTCCGGAGCGGGGAGCGGGAACGGAGCGCGGCGGCCGTCGGGCGAGCGGCCGCGCGAAGCCCGTTTGTCCCGCATTCCCCGTTCCGCGGCGGCGGCTGGCCGAGCGGCGCGTGGGAGAGGAGCCGCCCGGGTGCGCCGCTTCTCCCCGACGGCCGCACCCGCCCATCCCTCTCGAGGAGGGGGTCCCTACCCCGCCGCGCCCGACAGCGCGCCCGCCGCGTTAGGCAGCGCGACTCCGGACACCACCGCCTCCGGCTCGATGGCGCCGTGCAGGTAGGCGCGCAGCGCGACCTCGTCCCAGCGGTCGAGACTCCAGGCGGTGACGGCGACGGGGGACGCGGGCGGGGTGACGAGGGCGTCCGCGCCCTGGTCCACGAAGCCGCGTACGAGCCGGTCCACCAGCCACGCCGGCGCCGCGTCGGGGGCGCGCGCGCCGCGGTCCACGAAGACGCCGGCGAGGAGGAGGTAGGCGAAGCGCGCCGCTCCGTCGGGGGCGACGAGCGCGACGACGTCCGGCGCCTCGCTCAGGAAGGCCGTCGGCACCGTGCGCAGGTAGCGGTGGACGGCGCCGGAGTGCTCACCGTCGGCGATCGCGACGGCGTAGAGCGATTCCAACCGGTAGCCCGCGCGCTCCGCGTCGATCACGACGTCCACCGGGTCGGCGAGCGACGACCAGCAGAGGGCGAGCGCGCGCGGCCGGGCGGCGGCGGCGAGCGATAGTGCCCGGCGCAGGTGCACCGTGCCGTCGCGCCCCGCCCCCGCGGCCATCAACGCGGTCGGCGGCTCGGGGACGCAGGGCGGGTTGCAGACGAGCAGGTCGGCGTCGGTGGCGGCGAGCAGTCCCTCGAGCCCCGCGTCCCAGATGCTCGCTCGCTCGAAGCGCGCCCGGTCGGCGAGGGCGAGGTGCTCGGCGTTCGCCCCCGCCACCGCCGGCGAGCCGGGGTCGGCGTCCACGCCGAGCAGCGTCGCCGCCGGATCCAGGTCGAGCAGCCGGAGACCGACGAGTCCGCTTCCGGCCGTCAGCTCCACGATCCGCCTCGTCTCCCCTCCTCCCGCTCCCGGAGCCCCGGTCAGGCGCGCGAGCGCCGCCTCCGCGGCGACGACGCAGAGCAGCGTGTCCTCGGGGGCGAAGAAGCTCGCGAAGCGGAATGGAGGAACGAACCGCCGCAGTCGCGTCACCTCGCCGGCGAACGAAGGGAGCGGCGACCGTGACGGCAGGTGCCGCGCGAGGTTCGTGAAGAAGGGAGACATGTGGGGCGTGGCGGGACGGCTCGGCAGGGAACGTCGCGGCGCGCGGCGCGTGAGGGGAGGGACCGGATCGACCGCAGCGGCGCGTGGGCCCGCCGACTGGAGCGGCTGGCGTTCGGCTGGCTGCGCAAGGCGCGTGCACGACGAACGCCTGCATGAGCTCGGTGTGCGGCTCGTCACCAACTCGCTCGACGACTGCGCGCGACATCGCGTTGATGCCGGATCGGCGGGCACGACGCGCCCCGCGAACGCGACGCCCACGCCGCTTGACCGGAGCCCGCACCGCACGTCGCGAGTGCGCGCGCGACAGTGCGGCGCACGGGCGCAACAGGTGAACAGATGGGTGAAGGGGAGTCGATGACGACGGAGAGGCGCGGGAGCCGTCGCGCTCGACGCGACCGCGCGGCGTCGATGTCGATTCCGGGCCGGCTCGTTCGACGTCATGGTGGAGGCGCGACGCCCGGCGGCTCCGACCCGGCCCGGCCGGCCGCGCGGCGGTCGGCGTGCGCTGCCCGAACCCGCGGCGCAGCCGTTAGGCTTGGGAGCCCGACAGCGCGGCGCCGTCCGCAGCCCCGAGTTTACACCCCGTTCTCATCCACAGGAGGTACGACGATGCGCGTCATGGTGATCGTGAAGGCCAGCCCGGAGTCCGAGGCCGGCGTCATGCCCAGCACCGAGCTGCTGACCGCGATGGGCCGCTACAACGAGGAGCTGGTGAAGGCCGGCGTGATGCTCGCGGGCGAGGGGCTGCACCCGAGCGCGAAGGGGAAGCGCGTGCGCTTCGCCGGCAAGCAGCGCACGGTGATCGACGGCCCGTTCGCCGAGACGAAGGAGCTGATCGCCGGCTTCTGGCTCTGGCAGGTCAGGTCGATGGACGAGGCGGTCGAATGGGCCCGGCGCTGCCCGAACCCGATGCCCGGCGGTGGCGAGCTCGAGCTCCGCCCCGTGTTCGAGGCCGAGGACTTCGGCGCCGATCTCACGCCCGAGCTGCGCCAGCAGGAGGAGCAGCTTCGCGCGCGCATCTCGGACCGTTAGTCGCGCCGTCCGGTCACGCGCCGCCCGGTGACGACGTCCGCCCGGGCGGCGCGGGATCGAGTCGAAGAACGAACGAGGCCGGGACCCCACCGGTGGCCAGGCGCGCCACGGGTGGGGTCCCGGCCTCGTTCCTCATGCCTCATCCCGCCCTTCAGGGTTTGTCACCTCCTTCCTCATCCCGCCCTTTCCAGTTCCGTCTTCCGCCATCGGCATCTCACCGTTCCCGCCCCCCTCGTCACCGATGCTCCGTCACCCCCACCTGGCGGCAGTACTCCAGCACCGGGCAGGTGGAGCACTTCGGGAGGCGGCCGGTGCAGACGTGCTTGCCGAACGGGACGAGGAGACGGTTGATCTCGACCCAGTAGCGCTCGGGGAGCGTTCGCTCGAGGGCGGCAAGCGTCGCTTCGGGGGTGGGTGCCCGCACGTAGCCCCAGCGGTTGGTCACGCGGTGCACGTGGACGTCCACGCTGATGCGGCGCTGGCCACACGCGATGCCTAACGCGAGGTTCGCGCACTTCGGGCCGACGCCGCGGAACGTCAGCAACGACTCGGCGTCGCAGGGCAGCTCGCCGCCGAGCTCCTCCGCGGCGCGGCGCGCGATCTCGTGGATCTGCCGCGCCTTGTTCTCGTGAAAGGTCGCGTCGCCGATCAGCCGGTCGATCTCGTCGGGGCCGAGGCGCGCGACGGCGGCCGGCGTCCGCGCGCGGGCGAAGAGGCGCAGCGCCGCCGGCAGGCTCACCTCGTCGCGCGTCCGGATCGAGATGACGCACGCGACCAGCTGCTCGAAGAGCGACGTGTGGCCGCGGTCGTACAGCTCGAACATCGCCGCGTCCGCGTACCGCGCCACCTCGGCCCGGATCCGCCGCAGCACCTCGGCGACGTCGAACGGGCGCTTCCTCCCGGAGGCGGGAGTGGGGACCCGGGAGTGGGGAGTCGATCGCTTCATCTCGCTGACCGGTGACCTTTCGTCGTGGGGCACAGCCTCGCGCAGACCACCCGCGCGCAGCGCACGGCCAGTGCCGGACGCGAAACGGCGCCGGGTGTCGTCCCGGCGCCGTCGCTACCCACCTCGGTTTTCCGTGCGGTCACCCGCCGCGGTCACGCCGCCCGCGACAGCTCACGGAGCTCCGCGAACAGCCGCCCCAGCGCGCCGACCACGCGGTCGTTCCCCTCGCGCAGGAGCGCGGCGAGGATGTGCTTGCACAGCTGCTCGCGCCACAGGTGGTCGCCGCAGTCGCACCGCGGGTGCGACGTGGTATAGAGGTCCACCCAGTGGTCCTGCGCGCCTCCCATCACGCGGTAACGGCCCATCCCCACGCGCTCCCCCCGGAGCTGGAGGCTGCGCTCGAGCCGCTCGAGGTCGATCCCGCCGACGCGATCGAAGTCGATCGCCGGCCGGGGCGGCTGCTGCTGCGCCACCCGCTGTTCCTCCCCTCCCTGCTGCCATCCCGTCGTCTGCTGTTCCATCAGTCCATCTCCCGGTCCACGCTCTCGATCTCGCATTCGCCAACCCGAGCCAACCCCTGACGGGCCAGCCGCTTGGCACGTGCTCATGATACCCCGCCCGGACGGCGACGTTCACCCCCGAGCGGGTCGCCGGCGGGGGTCGCGGACGGTCCTCCCAGCGGGCTCGGGCGGCGGCGTCTGCCGGCCCCCCGGGAGGAGGGCCATGGGGCACGAACGCTGCACCGGCGCGGCGCCGCCCGCGGCGACGCCGCGGCCACGCTGACCATTCAGGAGTCGAGAGGAGAGGAGGGATCATGAACGCTCGCTCGTCGGTCCGCCGCATCGCCGCGGCCCTCGCCGCCTTCGCGCTCACCGCGACGCCGCTCGCCCACGCGCGCGCGCAGGACGTCTACGGCTCGACGCCGAGCCGCTACGCGATCGAGCTTTACCTCGCGCAGTACTGGCTCGACGTGCCCGGCCGCGACCGCGAGGGGCTGGGCGGCGTCGGCGCGCGCATGATGTTCGGGCGCGGCGACGTGACGAAGGCCGCCAGCAGCCTGTTCAACCGCGCCCGCGCCGGCGTCTTCGCGACCTACACGTCGGAGCAGAAGGACGTCTCGACGTGGCACGTCGGCGGACAGCTGGACGTCCCGCTCTTCGCCGCGCCGGTCGCCAGCGGCGTCCTCGATCCCTTCGTCTCGCTCGGCGCGGGGCTCTTCCGCAGCTCGGTGGACGTGATCGGCCGCACCGACAGCCGCAACGACTTCGCCTTCACGCCGGCCGTCGGCACCCTGGTCCCGGTCACGGGCGCCATCAAGTTCCGCGGCGACCTCCGCGACGTGATCGTCTTCGGCGACGACAGGACGAACAACTTCGTCGCCGAAGCGGGAATCAGCGTCGGATTCTGACGGGCGGGGAGCGTATCGCGGGTAGGGGGCCGATCCCTGGGTAAATCGACCCTATCGCGCTCGTCCCGCCTCTCGCATGTTCACGCCGCTTCGCCGCGCCGTGGCGGTCGAGCGGCGTGGGCTCCGCGGGTGCGGACGCTCCACGTCACGGTTTCCGCCCGCCTGGAGAGCACTACATGTCGTCCGCCCGCCATTCCCCCGCCGCCGCGCTTCGTGCCGCGGCGGTCGTCGCGTTGCTCGTCTCCACCGCCGCCCGCCCGGCTGAGGCGCAGCTCGGCGGTCTGATGAAGAAGGCCAAGCAGGCCGCCGCCGAGAAGACCGCCGAGAAGGCGGTGGACCGGGCCGCCGAGAAGGCGGGCGCCGGTGCCGCCGGCGGGGGCGCGGCCGGCGGAGCGCAGCCAGTGTCCGAGGAGCTCGTGCGGAAGGTCCTCGCCTACGACGCGGCGCAGGTCGCCGAGTACAATCGCATCGTCTCCACCGATCCGCGCTTCCGGAGCTACGGCGCGGCGCGCGCCGGGTACGACCGCTGTTACGCGCGCAACGTCGGCTACGAGCGGGCGATCCGCCGCTATTCGCGTCTCGCCGATCAGGCGAGGCTCGACGGGAAGACCGCGGCGTTCTCGAAGTGGAGCGATTCGCTGAACGCGACGCGCATGGCGCAGCTCGCGGCGGTCCCCACCGGCTGCGCGATCCCCGAGCTGGGGAGCGAGCTCGCCGACGCGGCCTCCGAGGGCGCGCGCAAGGCGGCGGCGGCGCAGACCGGGCTGAACGACCGGCAGCTCGGGACGATGACCGAGCGGATCACCGGCTATCTCCGCCTCTCGCCCGCCGAGCGCAGGACGGCGGTGAGCAGCGGCGCGTTCAGCGCCGACGAGGTGGCGGTGATCGAGAAGAGCCAGGCCGGGCTCGAGAGCTGGATGCGCCACGGCTGGCGGATCGAGGGAGGGGAGGCCGACCCGCAGGCGGTGGCGAAGTACGAGGAGGAGCGGACGCGCTACGCCGCCGCCAGGGAGAGCTACGAGCGGTGCATGTACGCGGCGCGCCAGGCCGGCGGCACCCCCGAGATGCCGGGCTCGATACAGACGCAGATGGCGAACATGAAGGCGCCGACACCGGAGCAGGAGGCGCGGATCGAGCGGCTCGGCAAGCTCGGCGAGGAGGCGGGAGACCGCGGCGACATGGCGACGGCCAAGCTGTACGCCGACTCGATCCAGGCCGTACTGGGCGTGAAGATGGATGCGCGGGCGCAGGCCGACGGGCAGAAGTTCGCCCGGGAGGTGACGGCGGCGCAGGAGAAGTCGGAGGCGGCGCAGAAGAAGTGCGGGCTCGCCCCCGAGGAGCCGATCAAGCCCGCCTACGTCCGCTGACGGGAGCGTGCGGAGGGCGCCGGCGCGGGACCGACTTCTCTGCCGTTGCTCCTGAATGACGCTGCAATGATGCGATGCTGACACTTCGATGACGCACTCTACCGGCCGGCGCGCCGCGGCGGCGATCGCCGCCGCGGCGCTCGCGTCAGGCGCCGGCGCCCCGGACAGGGTTGGGGACGAGCTGCCACGCTCGGCGCTCCGCGTCTACGCCGCGGGCGAGTGGCGCCCCTGGTGGAGCTCCGAGCGGGCGCCCACGCGCTGGACGTCGGCTCCCCTGGCCGACGCGGTGGACTGGCGGCCGGGCGCGGCGCCTGGTCTCGAGTGGGGGACGCTGCGCCTCGCCGGCAGCGGCGAGGCGTGGCGCCTCAAGGTCGTCGTCGTCCGCCTCGACCCGGCGCGCTTCCGCTTCCGACTCCCACAACGCGCCGACGGCGACCGGCGCGGCGCCTGGACGGTCGACTCGGCGACGGCCGGCGCCACGCTCGCCCTCAACGCCGGCCAGTTCGCCCGCGCCACGCCCTGGGGATGGCTGGTGCGCGCCGGCCAGGAGCTCCAGCCACCGGGCCGCGGCCCACTCTCCGCCGCCTTCGTGGTGGACGGCGCCGGCGGCGCATCGATCGTCCCCGCCGAGAGCCTGGAGGTCGCGCGCGCCCGGAGAGATGTGCGCGAGGCGTTCCAGTCCTACCCCGCCGCCCTCCTCGGCGACGGCGAGGTGCCGGCCGCGCTGCGCGCGCCGGGCGGCGGAATCGACGTCGCGCACCGCGACGCCCGGCTCGCGGTCGGCGAGCTGCGCGACGGCCGGCTCGTCGTCGCCCTCACCCGCTTCGACGCCGCGGGGGAGGCGCTCCAGGCGCTCCCCTTCGGCCTGACCGTCCCGGAGACGGCGGCGCTCATGGGGGCCCTCGGCGCCCGGCGCGCCCTGCTGCTCGACGGCGGGATCTCGGCGCAGCTCGCGGTGCGCGACGCGAGCGGGAGCGGGCAGCACGTCTGGCACGGCCTGCGGGCGGTACCGATGGGACTGGAGGCGGTGCCGGCTCCCTAGCGACCCGGGGGCGCCGGGACGGGCACCCGAGCCGATGGCCCGTCTTCGCCGCCGCCGCTCCGGCAGGCGCTGCCGGCGTGATCACCGCGTTCTGCACCTGGCGCACGAAATGCGTTGCATCGGGTGGTTTTTCCGGCGGTGACCGGTCATATTCCCGGCCGTCCCTGCATTTCTTGCAAAGTTTACGTGACGTTGTAGCTTCCGGACGCCGACATCGTGGCGCCCGTGCCGCACCACTGGCGTCTCCGCCGCCCTCCGCCCGCCGTTCACTCCGACCACCGAGCCGCATGCCGTCGAACACCCTGAGCCCGCGCAAGGTCGCGATCCGGGAGATCACCGGACGCACGACCCGTCTCTCGCCCCACGTCGCCGAGACCGGCGTCCCGATCCCGACGTCGCAGTATTTCGGGATCAACACCTTCGGCGCGCCACAGATGCGCGACAAGCTGCCGAAGGGCGTTTACGCCAAGCTCCTCGCCTCGGTCCGGCAGGGAAAGAAGCTCGAGCAGGACATCGCGCCCGTCGTCGCCCAGGCCATCAAGGAGTGGGCGATCTCGCGCGGCGTGACCCACTTCACCCACTGGTTCCAGCCGCAGACGGGGCTCACGGCCGAGAAGCACGACGCCTTCCTCAGCTTCGACGGTGAGGGGAAGCCGATCGAGGCGTTCACGCCGTCGCAGCTCATCCAGAGCGAGCCCGACGCGTCGAGCTTCCCGTCGGGGGGGCTGCGGGCGACGTGGGAGGCGCGTGGCTACACGGCATGGAACCCGGCGAGCCCGGTGTTCATCGTCGAGACTGGGGGGGTGAAGACGCTCTGCATCCCCTCGGTCTTCATCGGCTACAACGGCGAGGCGCTCGACGAGATGACGCCGCTGCTGCGCAGCTCGGACGTCCTCTCGGCCAAGGCGATGGCGCTCCTCGAGCTGCTCGGCGACCAGGGGGTGCAGCGCGTCTACACGACGCTCGGCGCCGAGCAGGAGTACTTCATGATCGACCGGGCGCACTTCGCGCTGCGCCCCGACCTCGTGATGAGCGGGCGCACGCTCCTCGGCGCGCAGCCGCCGCGCGGGCAGCAGCTCGAGGACCACTACTTCGGCGGCATCCCCGAGCGGGTGCAGGCGTGCATCGCCGAGATCGAGTTCGAGCTCTACAAGCTCGGCGTGCCGATCGTCACCCGGCACAACGAGGTCGCGCCCTGCCAGTTCGAGATGGCGCCGCGCTACGAGGAGGCCGACCTCGCCGTGGACCACAACCAGCTCGTGATGGCGACGATGCGCCGCGTCGCGCTCCGCCACGGGCTGCAGGCGCTGCTGCACGAGAAGCCGTTCGCCGGGATCAACGGCTCCGGGAAGCACTGCAACTGGTCGATGTCGATCTCCGCCGACGGCGAGCTCGACGGCCTCAACCTGCTCAAGCCGGGGAAGACGCCGCACCAGAACGTGCGCTTCCTCATCTTCCTCGCCGCGGTGCTGCAGGGGGTGCACAAGCACGCCGGCCTGCTGCGCGCCGGGATCGCGACGGCGGGGAACGAGCACCGCCTCGGCGCCAACGAGGCGCCGCCGGCGATCATCTCGGCGTTCATGGGCGACATGTTGTCGCGCATGATCGAGGACATCATCGCCGGCAAGGCGGCGGGGCAGAAGGCGGAGCAGCAGCTCCTCACGCTCGGCGTCGCCCGGCTCCCCGAGATCGAGCGGGACAACACGGACCGCAACCGCACGTCGCCCTTCGCGTTCACGGGGATGAAGTTCGAGTTCCGCGCGGTCGGCTCGTCGCAGTCCATCGCCTTCCCGGTGATGCTGCTCAACGCGGCCGTGGCGGAGGCGATCGAGGACCTCACGGGCCGCCTGCGGGAGAAGCTGCGCTCCACGAAGTCGGTGGACGACGCGGTGCTCGAGGTGGTGCGGGAGTCGTTCCGCGAGACGTCGGCGGTGCGCTTCGAGGGGAACAACTACTCGCAGGAGTGGGTGGGCGAGGCGGCGCAGCGCGGGCTCAAGAACCTGCGCCGCACGCCGGAGGCGCTCACCGAGCTGGTGACCGACCAGTCGCGCGCGCTCCTGAACGGGCTCGGGATCCTGAACGAGGTCGAGCTCGAGAGCCGCTACCACGTGCGCCTCGAGCGCTACGTGAAGGACGTGCTGATCGAGCTGCACACGATGCAGGAGCTGGTGG
>JBJMNL010000194.1:0-26549 GCA_045804285.1 Gemmatimonadaceae bacterium | reverse complement strand
CGGCGGCCGAGAAATGGAGCAGCGCCTCGGGGTCGACGACCGACGTCACACGCTCGGCCGCCCCGACCCGCGCCCCGACCGCCCGCCACTGGCGGCGGGCGACCTCGGTGGCGGCGAGGACCAGTGATTCGTGGGCGGGAGGGGCGGGGCGTGGCATAGAGATTCTATAATGTATTCATGGGTGCAGGACAATCATATTATATAATCTCACACCAATGCTAGGCGCCCGACCCGGACGGCCGCGGCGTGGGACGATCGGCGCGACGAGGCCGGGCCGAGATTGGAGGGGAGGGAGCCGTCGGCGTGGTGCGCGGATTCGTAGACGAGCTCGTGGCGGCCCTGCCCGCACGGCGCTCGCGGCTCGCCGTCGTCGGTTGGCAGTCGGCAGTTATCAGTTGTCAGTTGTCAGTAGTTTTCAGTCGACAGTTGTCGGCTGGCACCGTCCGCGCGACACTGGAAACTGAGAACTAGCAACTGCCAACTGCCTACCGCGCGACCGACCGCCTACCGCGCGACCAACCGTCTATCACGCCACCGACCGCCTACCGCACTACCTCACCCCGCTCCACTCCCACTCCCCACGCCGTTGTCCATCCTCCTCCGCTACCTCCGCAACTACTCGAAGCTGATCCTCCTCGCCCTCGTCCTCGCGGCGACGAACCAGATCTTCTCCCTCCTCGACCCGCTCATCTTCCGCTACGTCATCGACCGCTACGCCACGCGCTACGCGGAGTACACGACCGCCGAGTTCTTCCGCGGCGTCGCGCTCCTCCTCGGCGCGGCGGTCGGCGTGGCGTTCGTCTCGCGCGTCGCCAAGAACTTCCAGGATTACTTCGTCAACGTCGTCACCCAGCGGCTCGGCGCGCAGCTCTACTCCGACGGCATCCGCCACTCGCTCGCCCTCCCCTACGCGGCGTTCGAGGACCAGCGCAGCGGCGAGACGCTCGGCAAGCTCCAGAAGGTGCGTACCGACGTCGAGCGCTTCATCGCCGCGTTCGTGAACGTGCTGTTCACGACCCTCGTCGGCGTCGTCTTCGTGATGGTCTACGCCTGGAGGGTGCACTGGAGCATCGCGCCCGCATTCCTCCTCACCGTCCCGCTGCTCGGCGTCCTCAGCTCCGTGCTCAGCCGCCGGATCAAGGAGGTGCAGAAGGTGATCGTCGCCGAGACCACGGCGCTCGCCGGCGCGACCACCGAGTCGCTGCGCAACATCGAGCTCGTGAAGAGCCTCGGCCTCGCCGACCAGGAGGTGCACCGCCTCAACGCGACCACGCAGAAGATCCTCAAGCTCGAGATGAAGAAGGTGCGCTACGTCCGCTCCCTGAGCTTCATCCAGGGGACGTGCGTGAACTTCCTCCGCACCTGCATCCTCTTCCTCATGCTCTACCTGATCTTCGCGCGGCAGATCACGGTCGGGCAGTTCTTCTCCCTGCTGATCTATTCCTTCTTCATCTTCGGGCCGCTCCAGGAGCTCGGGAACGTCATCAACATCTTCCGGGAGACGGAGGCGTCACTCGCGAACTTCGAGGCGATCCTGAAGATGCCCGCCGACCCGAAGCCGGCCGACCCGGTCGAGGTGGGGCGCCTCGAGACCCTCGCCTTCGACGACGTGACCTTCACGCACCAGACGGCGGGGGCGGCGGCGCTGAGCGACGTCTCCTTCGCCGTGCGCCGCGGCGAGACGGTGGCCTTCGTCGGCCCCTCAGGCGCCGGCAAGACGACGCTCGTCAAGCTCCTCGTCGGCCTCTACGCTCCGAAGGTGGGCCGGATCCTCTACAACGGCTTCCCGAGCACGCGCGTGGATCTCGACCGCTTCCGCGAGCGGATCGGCTTCGTGACGCAGGACGCGCAGCTCTTCTCGGGGACGATCCGCGAGAACCTCCTCTTCGTCCGCCCCGACGCGACCGACGCCGAGTGTCTCGACGTCCTCCACCGCGCCGCGGCGGACTCGCTGCTCCGCCGCGCCAGCCAGGGGCTCGACACGGTCATCGGCGAGGGGGGCGTGAAGGTCTCCGGCGGCGAGAAGCAGCGCCTCTCGATCGCCCGCGCCCTCCTCCGCCGCCCCCAGCTCCTCGTCTTCGACGAGGCGACGTCGGCGCTCGACTCGCTGACCGAGGAGGAGATCACCCGCACGATGCGCGACGTGGCACGCGGAAGCGACGTCGTCACCGTGCTCATCGCCCACCGCCTCTCGACCGTCCTCCACGCCGACCGGATCTACGTCCTCGAGCGCGGCCGGATCACCGAGCAGGGGCGCCACGACGAGCTCCTCGCCCAGCGCGGCCTGTACTACGCGATGTGGCGCCAGCAGGTCGGCGAGCGCCGCGAGCCGGCCCCCACGCCTCCGTCGCCCGCCATCCCCTCACCCGCCGGCCGCCGACCCGCAGCCGTCTGACCCAATCCGGCGCGGCAACGACCGGAAGCGCACGCCACTCGGCAGGACAGCACGGGACGCTTCTTCGCGGGACCCCGGAAAGAACGCGCTTTCCGGGTCCCGCCCAGGAGCGTCCCGTGCTGTCTTGCCTACGTGGGCTCGCCCTACGTGGGCTCGCCCTACGTCGGCTCGCCCGAGGGCGGCGCGGCCGGCGCGTCGCGGAGCCCGAAGTCCTCGGCCAGCGTGACGGCGAGGGCGCGGAGGCGCGCCCGGACGGCGGGCCAGCGGGCGCGCAGCGCCGCGGACGCGCCTGACGCGGCATCCCCCACCGCCGGCAGGAGCAGGGCGTCGAGGCGGTCGAGCACCTTGACCGCCATCCGGCGCGTCGCGATGCACTCGTCGTGCAGCGCCCGCGCTCGCTCGGCGGCCGCCGCGTCCCCCGCCGCCGACGCGGCCAGCGCCGCCGCCTCGCGCCACTGGCCGAGCAGGGTGCCGAAGTGCCGGAGCTCCCGCTGGAGCGACATGAAGCCCCCCACCACTTCGGGGCTGATCTCGGCGCCGTCCACGATCACCCGCTCGAGCCAGGGGTGGATCTGCGGCGGCTCGATGGTCAGCCCGTAGAAGATCGGGTCCGGGACGCGGTGGTCGCCCGGGGCGCCGAGCGCGCCCCGGATGCGCGCCGCCTCTGCGGAGAGCGCCCCCGCCACCGTCCGGCGCCGCTCCGCGCGCTTGAGCTGCTCTCCGCGCCGCGAGGCGGCGTAGCCGATCACCGCGCCGACGAAGGGACCGGCGAGGTTCGCGAGCGGGATGGCGTGGGCCCAGCGGGCAAGCATCGAGGTGAGCACGGCGGCGTGGCGGAGACGGCGGAGGAGCGGGGTGGCGCGAGCGGCGGCACGGCGGCGGGGGGGGAATCATAACGACCGCATCGCCAAAGACTACCCGGGGGCCGCCGCGTCACCGCTCCCTGGCATGTGTAACGGCGGGGTCATCAATTATCTTGACGGCCTCTCATGATTGCCCGTCGCGTAGGCGTTATGCGGACGCGACGGGTCCCCCGCCCGACCCCCGCCCGACCTGCTGGCCGCCCCCACCCGGCCGCACCCCAGTCCCGCCCCCGCAGCCAGTCACGATCGCCGCCGACCGGTCAGAGGCCCGGTCGCCCCATCCCGCCCACCGCGTACCACCGCGTGCCCGATCCCACCCGGGCCGCGCATCCCAGCGCAGAAGGAGCATCTTCATGCCCAGACGAGTCGTGCTACCGCACCTCGCGACCCTGGCGGTCGCGTCGCTCGCCGTCTCGACGGCCGGCGTCGCCGTCGCGCCCGAGCCGCTCGCCGCTCAAACCGCCGGCCAGACCGTCCCCCGGGAGTCCGGCATCATCACCGGCCGCGTCACCGAGACCGGCAGCGGCCGCCCGCTCGGCGACGTCCAGATCTTCGTCGTCGGCACGCGCCTCGGCGCCGTCTCCGACGCGAACGGCAACTTCCGCATCGCCAACGTGCCCGCCGGCCCGCAGTCGCTGCGCGCGCGCCGCATCGGCTACTCGGTGACGACGCAGGCGGTGACCGTCGCCGCCGGCGCCCCGGCCGAGGTCGCGCTCTCCCTCGGCGTCGCGGCGACGGAGCTCGAGCGGATCGTCGTCACCGGCACCGCCGGGCCGACGTCGCAGCGCACCGTCGGCAACGCGATCACCCAGCTCAACGTCGACGACCTGACGAAGAAGAGCGCCATCACCAACGTGACCGAGGTGCTCCAGGGGAAGACGCCGGGCGTGACCATCCTGCCCGGCTCCGGTACGCCCGGTACGGCGGCCGACATCCGGCTCCGCGGCACCAGCTCCCTCGTCGGCAGCAACCGCCCGATCTTCTACGTCGACGGGATCCGCTACTACGACGGCCAGCAGGGGAACCTGAAGTCGGCCGGCAACGGCATCGACAACGCGTTCTCGCAGGGCACCTCGGCGCTCGACATGATCAGCCCCGAGGACATCGAGTCCATCGAGGTGATCAAGGGCCCCGCTGCGGCGACGCTGTACGGCGCCGACGCGGCCGGCGGCGTGATCCAGATCATCACGAAGAAGGGCACCCGCGGCTCGCAGCGCCCGCAGTGGAGCTTCAAGGGGGACGTCGGACAGAACGAGATGACCCTCGACTGGCCGATGAACTACACGACCTGCACCGCGGCCCGCATCGCCCAGAAGCAGCCGAACGGCACGCTGACGTGGCCGGGGTGCCAGGGACTCGCGGCCGGCACCGTGATCAGCGCCCAGCCGCTCGAGTCCGACGAGACGGCGCTGCGCAGCGGCACCTACCAGAACCTCGCCGCGTCGGTGCGCGGCGGCGGCGACCGCGCCTCGTACTACCTGTCGGGCGAGCGCTCGACCAACGAGGGGATCTACTTCAACAGCTACGAGTACCGGAAGGGCGCCCGCGGCAACTTCTCCTACAGCCTCGGCGACAAGCTCGATTTCGCGGTGAACTCGAGCTACATGCAGAGCAGGCTCCGGCTGCCGTACGAGAGCGAGGGCGCCGGCGGCCTGATCATCAGCGGCGTGCGCGCGCAGCCGGGCAACTTCGCCAACGGCGGCTCCGCCTGGCGCTTCCAGACGCCGGCGTCGGCGAACATCTACGAGAACGTCACCAACATCGAGCGGACGCTCCTCGGCGGGACGGTGAACTACCGTCCGGTCTCCTGGATCCGGAACCGCTTCACGGCGGGCATCGATTTCAACTCCCCGCTCGCCCAGGTGGTCTACCCGCCGTTCATCCAGTTCTCGGCGGACATCGACCCGACGTTCGCGAACGGCCTGATCGTCCAGCAGCAGCGCCCGACGCACCTCTACACCTTCGACTACGCCGGCACGGCGAGCAACACGATCCCGCTGCTCGGCGGCCTCCAGTCGGAGTTCTCGGTCGGCGTGCAGGGGGTGATGAACCAGATGCGCTTCACCCAGGCGCGCGGCGAGGGGCTCCCCGGCGCCGACTTCCGGAAGGTGGAATTCGCGACCACCCGGAGCGGCACCTCCGACTTCTCCGAGCAGACGAGCCTCGGCTACTTCGTGCAGGAGCAGATCGGCTGGGCCAACCGCCTCTTCGTCACCGGCGCCCTGCGCGCCGACGACAACTCGGCGTTCGGGACGAAGTTCGACAAGGTCTACTACCCGAAGGCGTCGCTCTCGTACGTCGTCTCCGAGGAGCCGGCCCTGGCGAGCCTCTTCGAGAAGGTCCGCGCCGACAACCTCAAGCTCCGCTTCGCCTACGGCCAGGCCGGCCGCTCGCCCGGGCCGTACGACGCCGCGCGCACCTACACCGGGGCGCGGGTCGCCGTCGGCAACTCGGTGCTCGGGGCCATCGTGCCCGGCGCGCCGGGCAACGAGAACCTGAAGGCCGAGCGCGGCTCCGAGTTCGAGGGCGGGCTCGACGCGTCGTTCCTCAAGAGCCGCGTCGGGCTCGAGTTCACGGCGTACGGCAAGACGACCACCGACGCCCTGCTCTCCATCCCGTCGCCGCCGTCGAGCGGCTTCACCGACGCGCAGTACATCAACTTCGGCACGATCCGGAACTCCGGCACCGAGCTCGCGCTGCGCCTCCAGCCGGTGCTCTCGCGCCCGGTCACCTGGGACGTGCAGTTCAGCGTCTCCACGAACGACAACGAGGTGACGAAGCTCAAGCGCAACGGCGTCGACCGCCTCCTGCTGAGCAACGTCTACTCCGGCACCGGCACCACGCAGCAGGTCCGCGAGGGGTACCCCGTCGCCGGCTTCTGGGCCCGCGACGCCAAGCGCAACCCCGACGGCACGCTCCTGCTCGACGCGAGCGGCAACGTCGTGACCGACACGGCCAAGTACGTCGGCCCCTCGGCGCCGACGAAGGAAGGCGCGATCTCCAGCACCTTCACCTTCTTCGGCAGCCTGCGCCTCTACGCGCTCGTCGACTTCCACTACGGCGCGTACCTGTTCAACGCCAAGGACCGCCAGCGCTCGCTCTCCTTCCTCGACGAGCGCATGAACTCGGGCGCGACGAAGCAGGACACGCTCTACTACGCGACCTCGGGGGTCATCCGCCCCTGGGTGCAGAAGACCGACTACGTGAAGTTCCGCGACCTGTCGCTCGGCTACACCCTGCCGGCGTCGCTCACCTCGCGGCTCTCGCGCGGGACGACGGCGACGGTCACCCTCGCCGCCCACAACCTCGGCTTCATCTCGAAGAAGTACCCGGGCATGGACCCCGAGGTGAGCTACGTCGGACAGGGGAGCTTCCTGACCGGCCGCGCCGACCTCCTCAACCTCGTGAAGATCGACTCCTACGCGACGCCGAACTCGCGCCGCATCACCGGGTCCGTCAACCTCACCTTCTGATCCCATGACCCGCACCTCACTGCTGCCGCGGGCCCTGGCCTGCGCCGCGCTCCTCGGCGCCGCGACCGCCTGCAGCGACTTCCTCAAGGTCGAGAATCCCGGCGCCGAGCCGATCGACAAGATCGGCGACCCGGCGTACGCCACGCTCCTCGTCAACGGCGCGATCCGCGAGTTCCAGAAGATGATCGGCGACGTCGCGCTCTATAGCGGCGACCTCTCGGACGAGATCACGGCCGCCCACTCCAACAACTCGTACCGCGACCTCGACCGGCGCGTCTTCGACAACTCGCTCGACCTCGTGTCGCTGTCGTACAGCCCGATCCAGCGCGCGCGCTTCGCCGCGGACACCGCGGCGACCATCCTGATGACGCAGGACGGCGACAAGGCGGGCGCCGACCCCCAGGTCGCCCGCCTGCTGGCCCTCGGCGGCTACAGCCGTGTCATCCTCGGTGAGACCTTCTGCGAGGCGCCGCTCAAGGTCAGCGCGCCGTACAAGCCGGACTCGCTCTTCAGGCTCGCCATCGTGCAGTTCGACTCGGCGATCACGATCGCCACGGCGGCCAAGGCGGCGGGGAACCTCCCCGCCAGCGCCGACTCGATCCTCAACCTCGCCCTCGTCGGCGCCGCGCGCGCCGCGCTCAACGCCGGCGACAAGACGAAGGCGATCGAGTACGCGTCGAAGGTCGCCCCGGGGTTCGACTTCCGCATTCCCTTCGCGGAGGGGATCCCGACCACCCCGGGCTACCCGATCAACCCCTTCTGGAACGCGACGGGCGTTCCCGGCACCAACGGCCTGGCGACCTCCAACTCGAGCAACGGCATCGCCTTCTCGTCGGCCTCCCTGTGGTACATCGCCGGACCGACCTTCCAGGGGCTCAATGACCAGCGCATGCCGATCACGTCGGCCCGGGTCAGCACCATGAGCACCACCGCGGGCCTGTCGACGGGCTTCGTCCCGCTCCGGCCGAAGTCGTTCGGCGGCTGGACCGCGACCGGCACGCCGATCTCGCCCGGCTCGAGCATGCGCATCGCCTCGTACGTCGAGGCGCAGTACATCATCCACGAAGCAGAGGGCGGGACCGCCGCCACGCTCGCCTTCATCAACGGCGAGCGCGCCCAGTACCAGCCGGCGAGCGACGGCCCGTCCACGGCGGCGACGCCGGACGCCATCCTCGCCGAGCTGCGCAACCAGCGCCGCCGCGAGTTCTACCTCGACGGCCACCGCCTCGGCGACCTGCGCCGCTACAAAGCGCAGTACGGCCTGGATTACTTCACGCAGGGCGACTACCCGAACACGGCCAACAAGACGGGAAGCTACGGCAGCGCGACCTGCATGCCGGTTCCGGTGTCGGAGTACAACGGCAATCCGAACATGCCGCGCGGATGATGTAAGCAGCGGAAGGTACGGCAAGCGAATCGGGACGCCGCTCGAGGAGAGTGGCGTCCCGATTCGCTTGCCCGTCTGCGTGGGAGGCACATCGCGCTTCGGGCCGGGGCGGGGTGGCGGACCGTGCGCGGTGGCGATCCGTACGCGATTGCGCTCCGTGCGCCACGAGCCAGCTCGCGATGGCGTTCTGAGTGATGAGTGATGAGTTGTGAGTGATGGGTAGTAGCGCGCCGGGCGCGCACCGCGACCCCGCCGCATCATGGCGTCCCGGAGCGGGGAGCCCGCCCCGCGCGGGGGCCGCCGCCCCGCGCGATACTCACGACTCATAACTCACAACTCATCACTCACGACGGCGTCACGCATCCGTCCCCGCGCGAGGGGCGATCGATAGAGGGGCGTCCCGGCGCCATTCCCCGCGCGCGGGGCAACCGGTCGAGGGGCGTCCCGGCGCCGTTCCCGCCCCCACCCCCGCTCCTACCTCGCCGTCGTCGTCCCCCCCACCGCCGGCGGGGCCGGCGGCGTCATCGCCCGACGCACCGCGAGTGGCAGGACGAACAGCGCGAGCCCGACGAGTGCGCCGAGCACGCAGAGCACGAACCCGCGCCGCCCCGTACCCGGCCGCGTCGCGAGCGCGCCGACGAGCGAGAGGATCGCTGCCACCAGGCCGCCGTAGGCGCCCCAGCGGATGAGCGACGTGCCGGTGGCGAAGTCCCACCACCCCTGCTGCGCGCCGGGGTGCGCGAGCCCGACGAGCAGGGCGAACAGAAGCGCGAGGAACGGCCCGACGACGGCGACGAGCGGGAGCGGACGGCGGTAGGTGACGGGTGCGGTCATGGGAGATGGACTGGTGGAGCGAGCGGTGAAGCCGGAGTGTCGGCGGCGGCGCCGTCCCACGCAAGAGCTCAGCCGCCCCATCCGGCGCGGCCGCCCCGGTGACCGGGCGCCGCCCTCTCTCGTTTCATGAGGGACGAGCGCGGCGCCCC
The DNA here is from genome assembly GCA_045804285.1 of Gemmatimonadaceae bacterium. GTDB lineage: Bacteria > Gemmatimonadota > Gemmatimonadetes > Gemmatimonadales > Gemmatimonadaceae > DATMHT01. Next base: position 17,448 of record JBJMNL010000194.1, on the reverse strand, counting down.
GGCCGACCCTCGCCCTGCCGCCCCCCTCGCTCCCTCTCATTAATGCGCCGTACACCCCTCTCGCGACTCGCCCCCCTCCTTCTCGCACTGGCCGGCGCCGTCGCCTGCTGGAAGGGTGAGCCCGTCGAGCCTTCCGCGAGAGGCTCCTTCCCGGGGCCGGTGTCACCGCCGACCGGTGGCGGATCTCCCCCGGGCGGCCCCGGCACGGACCTCCGCTGGACGACGATGACCTCGGGTACCATCGAGCACCTGCACGACGTCTGGGGGACGGGACCGGCCAACGTCTACGCCGTCGGAAAGGCGGGTACCATCCTGCGCTACGACGGCAGCTCGTGGACGCGGCAGAACGCGTCGACGATCGATGACATCTGGGCGGTGTGGGGGAGCGGCCCCAACGATGTCTTCGTGGTCGGCGCGAACGGGAAGGTCTTCCGCTCCGACGGCACGAGCTGGAGCGCCATGACGCCGGTGACCCCGGTAACGCTGACCGGCGTCTGGGGGGCCTCCCCGACCGACGTCTGGGCGGTGGGCTACCGCGGTACGATCCTCCACTACGACGGCACGGGCTGGTCGGTCGCGACGAGCCCCACCATCGAGGACCTGCACGACGTCTGGGGGAGCGCCCCCGGCGACGTCTGGGCCGTCGGCACCCAGGAGACCATCCTGCACTGGGACGGCACGTCCTGGACGGTCGATCGCGGCCCGACGATCGGCGGGTCGACCTACACCACGGTCTTCGGCCGCTCCGCGGCCTCGGTGCTGGTCGCCGGAAGCGGCGCCGACCTGCTCGCGCGCGACACGAGCGCGAGCGCCTGGACCGTGCTCTCGCACGACGCGAGCGGCAACGGCCCGAGCCTCGCCGGCATCTGGCACGCCTCGGTGGACACCGTCTACGCGGCCGCCGAGTTCGACGGGCTGTTCAGCTGGAACGGCAGCGCCTGGACGGCGGTCCCCAACACTCCGCGACAGAGCCTCGCCGCCGTCTGGGGGAGCTCGGCGCGCGACGTCTTCGCCGTCGGCGAGGGCGGCCTCGTCCTGCACGGCACGCCCTGACGACGGACGCCGCACGCCACGAGCGGGGCCCGGCGCGATGCCGGGCCCCGCTCGTGCTTTCCCCCTCCGCCGCGCCGCGGCAGTCTGGGCCGGGAACGGCGCTCGCGAGCGACGCGCTCACGCTGCGCCGCGTGCGGCGTTCCGGAAAACGTCGTGCACGCACGGCCCATTTGCGGGCGGGGGACGACGCAATGGTCACCACCGTGCTCGACACCCTCACGGGCCTCGTCGACCGACGCTTCGCCGGCCTCTCCGCCGCCAACCTGGGCGAGTCGCCGGAGGCGGTCGTGCACGGCTACCGGGCCGTCTTCGCCACGATCCTCGCGGGACTCCTGCGCGAGACGAACGACCCCGCCGCGATGCGGCAGGTCGTCGGGCTCGCCACCGACCGCGCGCTCGACGCGCATGCGATCGTCGCCGAGAGCGGCGACGCGTTCCGTGATCCGGCGGCGCCGGTGCCCGCCCCCGCCACGGCCGAGCTCGGCGCGCGGCTCCTCGCGATGCTCTTCGACGATCGCGTACCCGACGTCTCCGCCGTCGTCGCGCGATCGGTGGAGCTGCGGCCGTCCTCCATCGCCTCGTTGATCAGGGTGGCCTCGCCGCTCGCGCTCGCGGTGCTCGGCGTGCGCCTGCGGGAGAGCAGACCGAGCGGCTCCGTCCTCGCCAGCCTCCTCGTCGGGGAGCGAGACGACATCCTGCGCGCGCTCCCCGCCGGCGTGTTCCGCCTGCTCGACACCGGAGTGCCGCCGCCCGCCGCGGAGCGCGGGGCCGCGACGACGGCGCGCGCCCTCGCCGACGTCCCTCCGCTCCCCCGACCACCCCCGCCGCTCGAGCTACCGCCGCTCGAGATGCCGCCGTTCGAGATGCCGCCGTTCGGCCCGCGCGCCGCGCCGGGACAGTCCGAGACGTCGTCCCGGGTCTCGCGCCGGCTCTGGCCGCTGGTGGGCGCGCTCGCCCTCGTCGCGCTGCTGTGGAGCATCACGCGCCGCGGCGATCGCGCGCCGCCGCGATCGACGGCCGCGGTGCGCGACACCCAGGTCGCCGCCGGCACCGTCGTCGACACGGCCGCCAGCGGCGCCGCCGACCTCGGCGCCTTCGGCCGGCGCACCCTCCCCAGCGGGGTCGAGCTGTTCGTCCCCGAGAACGGCATGGAGTCGCGCCTCGCCGGCTGGCTCGCCGACCCGTCGACTCGCATCGGCGACACGGCCTGGTTCGACTTCGACCGCCTCCGCTTCGCCGCCAGCTCGGCGACGCTCGAGCCGCGCTCGCAGGACCAGCTCCGCGACGTGACGGCGATCCTCCTGGCCTACCCGCACCTGGAGGCGAGGATCGGCGGCTACGCTGACGACGCCAGCGACGCCACCGCCAACCTGCGCCTCTCGCGGCGGCGCGCGGCCAGCGTACGGCGGGTGCTCCTCGACTTCGGCGTGCCCGCCCGCCAGCTCACCGCCGAGGGCTACGGCGACGCGCGCCCCGCCGCCGGGCACCCCCGGAACCGCATCGCGCTGCGGGTGACGGTGAAATGAGGGCCGCCCGGCGCCGGCCAGCGGCGGAGTCGGCCGGGAACAGGAATCGGTCGGGCCGCGCTGACGATTCGTTGCTCACCTCGACATCTGAGGGCGTCTTCCACGGCGTCCTTCGGGACGCCCCACGAGCGACACCCACTTCTCAGCGGGGGACACACATGGCCAACACCCTGCTCAATTCCCTCACCGGCCTCATCAACCAGCAGCTCATCGACCGCTCGGCCGCCGACATGGGCGAATCCCCGCAAGCGGTGAGGCAGGGCTTTCAGACCGGCTTCGCGACGATCCTCGGCGGGCTGGTGAATCGGGCGAACGACACCGGCACCATGCGCCAGGTCGTCGAGCTCTCCAGCAACCGCGCGCTCGACGACGACGCGATGATCGCCACGCTCGGCAACCCGTCGCTCGAGAACACGGCGTCGACGCCGACCGCCACCGCCACCGACCTCGGCGGTCGCCTCGGCTCCATGCTCTTCGGCAATCGCACGGGCGACGTCACGGCCGTCCTCGCCCAGTCGGCGGGGCTCCGCCCGTCGTCGGCCACGTCGATTCTCGGCGTGGCTTCACCGCTCGTGCTGGCGGTGATCGCCCGCCGCGTGCGGGATGGCGGGCTGACCGGCTCGGGCCTCTCCAACCTCCTGCTCGGGCAGCGCGACAGCATCATGCGCGCCCTTCCGCCGGGCATGGCCGACGTCCTCGGCGTGGGCGCGCCCGCCGACCGCGAGGTCGCCGCGGCCGGCATGGCTGGCACGGCGCGCGGCTTCGCCGACGCGCCGCCGGAAGCGCCACGCGCCGCGCGCGCGATGCCTCCTCCCGCCGAGCGGCCGCGCGGCGGCGCGCGCTGGCTCTGGCCCGTGCTCGGCGCGCTCGCCCTCGTCGCCCTCCTCTGGGGCATCTCGCGGCGCGGCCCCCGTCAGGAGCCGCAGACCGCGGCCGCGGTGCGCGACACGGGCGTGCGCGGCATGGCGGCACGCGACACGGCGGCGAGCGCCACGCGCGGCGCGGCGGTGCGCGACACACAGGTCTCCGCCGGCACCGTCGTGGACACGGCGACGAGCGCCATGCGCGGCGCGGCGGCCACCGCCGGCGCCGCGGCGACCTCGGCCGCCGCCAACCTCGGGGGCTTCGTCCGGCGCAGCCTGCCGGGCGGCGTCGAGCTCAACGTCCCCGAGAACGGCATCGAGTCGCGCCTCGCCGGCTGGATCGCCGATCCGAACAGCAGGCCCAACGACACCACCTGGTTCGACTTCGACCGGCTCCGCTTCGCCACCAACTCGGCCACGCTCGAGCCGCAGTCGCAGGAACAGCTCCGCAACATCGCCGCGATCCTCAAGGCCTACCCGAACGTCAAGGCGAAGGTCGGCGGCTACACCGACAACACCGGCGACCCGGCGGCCAACCGGCGCCTCTCCGAGCAGCGCGCGGCGAACGTCCGTCAGTCGCTCGTCACCCTCGGCATCTCCGGCGAACGGCTCACCTCCGAGGGCTACGGCGATCAGCACCCCGTCGCCGACAACTCCACGGAAGCGGGTCGCGCCCAGAACCGGCGCATCGCGATGCGCGTGACGCAGAAGTAGCCGCCGCTCGGCCGATCGCCGCCGGCGGCTCGCTCCCGGTCACCCGCCCGCTCAGAACGCCGCCGGCTCGAGCGCCATCACCGGCTCGGCGCCGGCGGCGATCTGCGCGGCGAGGGCGTGGGCCTGGGGGAGGAGCTTGGCGAAGTAGAAGCGCGCCGTCGCCAGCTTCGCCTCGAGGCGCGCGCCCTCGCCCTTCGCGCCCGCACCCTCCGCCAGCTTCGCCGCGGCGACCGTCGCCATGCGGAGCCACATCCACCCCGTGGCGACGAGACCGAAGAGGCGCAGGTAGTCCACCGCCGCGGCGCCCATCTCGTCGGGGTTCTGCTGGGCGCGCGCCATCAACGCCGACGTCGTCTGCGTCAGCGCGCGAAGCGCCTCGCCGAGCGGGGCCGCCATCGCCTGGAGCCTCGCGTCGCCGCCCGCCGCCGCCGCCGCGAGGTCGCGCTGCACGATGCCGACGAAGCGCTTGCCGAGTCGCCCGTTCCCCTCCGGGATCTTCCGCCCGATGAGGTCCATCGCCTGCACGCCGTTCGTCCCCTCGTAGATCTGCGCGATGCGCGCGTCGCGGACGAACTGCTCCATCCCGAACTCGCGGATGTAGCCGTGCCCGCCGTAGCACTGCAGCGCGAGGTTGGTGACGTCGAAGCCGACGTCGGTGAGGAACGCCTTGATCACCGGCGTCATGAGCGCCACGAGGTCGGTGGCCTCCTCGCGCTTCGCCGCGTCGGGGTGGTGCTCCTCGACGTCGATCATCAGCCCCACCCAGTACGCCAGGGCGCGCATCCCCTCGGTGTAGGCGCGCATGGTCATGAGCATGCGGCGCACGTCGGGGTGGACGACGATCGGGTCCGCCTCCCCCTCGGGGTTCTTCGTGCCGGTGAGGGCGCGCCCCTGCACGCGCTCCCTCGCGTACGCGACGGCGTTCTGGTAGCTCACCTCGGCGAGCCCGAGCCCCTGCATGCCGACGCCGAGGCGTGCGCCGTTCATCATCGTGAACATGACGCGCAGCCCCTTGTGCGGCTCGCCCACCAGCCACCCCTTGGCGCCGTCGAAGTTGAGGACGCAGGTGGCGTTCCCCTTGATCCCCATCTTGTGCTCGATGGAGCCGACGGTGACGCCGTTCGCCATGCCCGGCGCGCCCTCCTCGGTGGGGAGGAACTTGGGGACGAGAAAGAGGCTGATCCCGCGCGTGCCCGGCGGCGCGTCGGGGAGCCTGGCGAGCACGAGGTGGACGATGTTCTCCGTCAGGTCGTGGTCGCCCGCCGAGATGAAGATCTTCGTCCCCGTGAGCTGGTACGCGCCGTCGCCGGCGGGAACGGCGCGCGTGCGGATGATCCCCAGGTCGGTGCCGGCCTGCGGCTCGGTGAGGCACATCGTCCCCCCCCACGTGCCGTCGATCAGCTTCGGGAGGAAGCGCCGCTTCAGCTCCGGGTCGGCCCACTTCTCGAGCAGCGTCGTCGCGCCGTGCCCGAGCTCGGGGTACATGCTGAACGAGAGGTTCGCCGAGCAGAGCATCTCGTCGAGGATGTAGCGGGTGAGGTGCGGCAGCCCCTGCCCCCCGTACTCCGGGTCGGCGGTCATCGCCGTCCACCCGCCCTCGCGGTAGGCGGTGTACGCCTCCTTGAATCCGGTGGGCGTGTGGACGACGCCTCCCTCGAAGCGGCACCCCTCGGCGTCGCCGCGCTGGTTGAGCGGCGCGAGGACGTCCTCGCACAGCGTCCCTGCCTCCTCGAGCACCGAGAGAAGGACGTCGGGAGTCGCCTCCTCGAAGCCCGGCAGGGCCGCGAGCTGCCCGACGTCGAGCACGTCGGCGAGGAGAAAGCGGATGTCGTCGAGCGGAGCCTTGTACGTGGGCATCGGGGATCCTCGGCCGGGGCGAGAGCGGGGGGAGATCAGCGCGTAGCGTGTGGCGTGTGGTGGCTGCCGCCGGGACGTCCCGCGGGTGCTACCACACGCCACACGCTACACGCCGCCCGTGTTGACAGAATGTGAATCTACCCTCACGTTGTCAACATGCCCCCCGCCTCGTCCGCCGTCCCGCGGCGCCGCGTGCCCACGCAGCGCCGCTCGCGCGAGCGGCTCGACCGCATCACGCGCGCCGCCGGCGAGCTGTGCGCCGCGGCCGGGGCGGGGGCGGCGACCATGGAAGGGATCGCCGCGCGCGCCGGGACCTCCGTCGGGTCGCTCTACCAGTTCTTCCCGAACAAGGACGCGCTGCTGCACGCCGTCGCCGAGCGCTACGTGGCCGACATGGGCGAGCTGCTCGACGCCGGCGATCCGCCCGACGTCGCCGCGCTCCCGCTCGACGCGCTGGTGGACGCCGTGCTCGAGCCGTTCGTCGCCTTCCACCGCACGCACCCGGGCTACTTCGCGATCCTATTCGCCCCGCAGGGGGGCGCGGCGCTGCGGCGGGTGCGCGGGCGGCTCCGCGAGCGGCTCGTGGCCCGCGTCGACCGGCTCTTCCGCGCGCGCGCCCCGGGTCTGCCGGCGGCGAAGCGGCGCCGCGTGGCGCTGACGGCGGTCGAGGCGGCGCGCGCGCTGCTCCAGTACGTCGAGACCGGCGTCCCCGCCGGCGCGCGCGGGCCGATGCGCGCCGAGCTCCGCGCGATGCTGCTCGCCTATCTCGGCCCCGCCCTCGGCGACCGGCGCCGGGGATGAGCCCGCGCTGGATGAGCCCGCCCTCCGGCGGGGACGCTTGCGCCGGCGCGCGGCGGTATTATCTTAGAACTAAGATATGAAGCGCACCCACGCCGGTCCCACCCAGACTCCCGCCGCACCGCGGCGGCCGAAGCGCGCCCGCGGCGCGGCGACCGACGCCGCGCTCAAGCTGTGGGTCGTCCTCGCCCGCGCCTACGACTCGGTGGCGCGGCACGTCGAGGCGGACGTGACGCGGCACGGCCTCACCGGGACCGAGTTCGGCATTCTCGAGGCGCTCTACCACAAGGGCCCACTCCTCCTCGGCGAGCTCCAGCGCAAGATCCTCGTGTCGAGCGGCGGCATCACCTACCTGGTGGACCGCCTCACGGCCAAGGGCCTGGTCGAGCGGCAGGAGTGCCCCGAGGACCGCCGCGCCCGCTACGCGGCGCTCACCCCGGCCGGCGAGGCGCTGATCGACCGGATCTTTCCCGAGCACGCCCGGAGGATCGAGAGCGCGCTCGCCGGGCTGACGGCGGACGAGCAGGCGCGGGCCACGGCGCTGCTGCGGAAGCTCGGCCTCGCCGCCGCCGACAGCGCCCCGGGGCACGACGGGAGCTGATCTTCTCGCCCAATTATCTCAGTTCTGTAATTTTCACTACTTAAATACCGACGGAGCACCCCATGACCGCGACCGCAACTGCTACCGAGACCCGGACGACGAGCGCCTGGAACATCGACCCGACGCACTCGCTGGTGGAGTTCTCGGCGAAGCACATGATGATCACGACCGTGAAGGGGCGCCTGGCCGACGTCCGGGGCACCCTCACGATCGACGAGGCCAACCCCGACCGCTCGGTGGTCGACGTCGAGTTCGACGCCGCGAGCATCGACACCCGCGTCGAGCAGCGCGACGCGCACCTCCGCTCCGCCGACTTCCTGGACGTCGAGCAGTACCCGAAGGTGACCTTCCGCAGCCGTCGGGTGTCGGGCGCGCGGGCCGCCGAGGGCGGACGCTTCCGCATCGTCGGCGACCTCACCATCCGCGGCACGACGCGCGAGGTGACGCTCGACGCGACCTTCGAGGGGCGCGGCCGCGACCCGTGGGGGGGCGACCGCGTGAGCTTCAGCGCCGACGCGACGATCGACCGCCGCGACTACGGCCTCGTCTGGAACCAGGCGCTCGAGGCGGGGGGCCTGCTCGTGAGCAACGACGTCAGGATCCACATCGAGGCGCAGGCGGTTCGCGCGGCGTGAGAACGCGGGTTGCGGGATGCGGAGCGCGGGGGGTCCTCCCGCCGGGGGTTCCTCCCGCCGGGGGGCCCCCCCCACCGGGAAGGTAACCCCGATCTCCGCGCGCATCGGCATCGAACGCCCGCATCCTGCAGCCCCGCCCCGCACCCCCAGGCGCGCCACCGAAGGAGCTCTCCCATGTCCACCATCACCGGCCTTCACCACGTCACCGTCATCTCCGGCGACGCGCAGGAGAACTACGACTTCTACAGCGGCGTCCTGGGCATGCGGCTCGTGAAGCGGAGCGTGAACCAGGACGACCCGGGCACCTACCACCTCTTCTACGCGGACGCCGAGGGGCACGCCGGCAACGACGTGACCTTCTTCCCGTGGGGAAACAGGCCGGCGGGCCGGCGCGGGGCGGGGCTCACCAACGAGCTCGCGCTCGCCGTGTCGCCGGGCAGCCTCGCCTACTGGGCGGAGCGCCTCTCTCGCCACGGCGTCGCCACGGCCGAGCCCACGATGCGCTTCGGCGAGCCGGCGCTCACCTTCACCGACCCCCACGGCCTCGCGCTCGCCCTCGTCGAGACGGCGGACCCGCGCGACTCCACGCCGTGGGCCGACAGCCCGGTGCCGGAGGCGCGGCAGATCCGCGGCCTCCACGCCGTGCGGATCGTCGAGCGCGACATGGGGCCGACGGTGCGCTTCCTCGCCGAGGGGCTGGGCTTCCGGAAGCTCGCCGAGGAGGACGGCTGGCACCGCTACGCGCTCGAGGGTGGTGGGTCGGGGCGCGTGCTCGACGTGCAGGAGCTGCCGGACGCGCCGCGCGGCACCTGGGGCGTGGGGAGCGTGCACCACGTCGCCTGGCGCGTGCCCGACGACGTCACCGAGCGCACGGTGCGCGAGCGCGTGCGCTCGGCGGGCGCCCGCCCCACCGACGTGATCGACCGCTTCTGGTTCAAGTCCGTCTACTTCAAGGAGCCGGGCGGCGCGCTGTTCGAGATCGCCACCGACGGTCCCGGCTTCGCCATCGACGAGTCCCCGACGGCGCTCGGCGAGCGGCTCATCCTCCCCCCGTGGCTCGAGCCGCACCGCGCGGAGATCGAGCACGCGCTGCCGGCGCTGACGACGCACCGCGTCGAGGCGAGAGCGTGATCCGTGACGGAGGGCGGGCGGCGGGCAGTTTTCAGTGGATCGTTCTCAGTAAGCAGTCTCGAGGGACACTGCGCACTGACAACGAGCCACTGAAAACTGCCCACCGCCCGCCCACGAGTCGGCGGAGCTCGTCCGCGCCGCGGCGGCGCTCAGCGCGCCCTTGGCGTCTGCATGGGCTCCGGCGTGAGGGGCGTCCGCCCCATCGCCGCCGCCCCGGCCGGCGCCACCGCGGCCGGATGGATGTTCTGGTTCACCCGGAAGAGGTTCGTCGGATCGTACTTCGCCTTGACGGCCGCCAGCCGGTCGTAGTTCGGGCCGTAGGCGGCGCGCACGCGGTCCTGCTCGTCCTGCGTGAGGAAGTTGACGTAGGCGCCGGCGGACGCGAACGGGGCCGTGCTCCGGAAGACGGCGCGCGCCCACGACACGAAGTCGAGGTCGCGCGCGCGGTCGTCCCAGCGGGCGTGCACGTTCATGACGAACTGCGCCTCGCGCCCCATGTACGCCGTCGCGTCGTCGGGCACGCGGCTCACCGCGCCGCCGAGCTGCGCGAGGAAGATCTCGCACATCGGGCCGGGGAGCGTGTGCGCCTGGTCGACGATGGTGTCGATCAGGGCGTCGTCGAGCGCCGCGAAGTTGTGCGTCTTCCAGTAGTTCCGCGACCCCGGCGCGAGCAGCGGGTCGAACGCCGCCTGGAAGGCGACGTACGGCATGGGCGCGACGACGTCCGCGTGCGGCCTGCCGATCGCGCGCAGCGGGGCGATCGCGCGCTCCCCGTCGGCCAGGTCGCCGGCGTACATCACGGCGATCACGACGACCGGCGTGCCGTGCACCGACTCGGGAAGGAAGGGGAGCGGGGGCGCCTGGCGCATCACGACCCACGCCGTGAGCTCGTCCGGCGCCGCCGTCACCACGTCGCGGTAGCGGCGCAGGAGTCCCGCCGCGTCGTCGAACGGGTGCACGAGGAGGCCCGCCATCACCTGCGGCCCGACCGGGTGGAGCTGGAGCTCGAACGACGTCACGACGCCGAAGTTGCCGCCGCCCCCGCGGATCGCCCAGAACAGGTCGGAGTTCTCGCTCTCGCTCGCCGTCAGGAGCTCGCCGTCGGCGGTCACGACGTCGGCCGCGCGGAGGTTGTCGACCGTCAGCCCGTACTTGCGCGACAGCCAGCCGTAGCCGCCCCCCAGCGTCAGCCCGGCGATCCCGGTGGTGGAGTTGATCCCGACGGGAGTAGCCAGCCCGAACGCCTGCGTGTCCCGGTCGAGCTCGCCGAGCGTCACGCCGGGGTCCACCCGCGCGGTGCGGCCGGCGCGGTCCACGCGCACCCCCCGCATCGGCGACAGGTCGACGACGAGGCCGCCATCGACGAGCGAGGTGCCTGCGATGTTGTGGCCGCCGCCGCGCACCGCGGTGAGCAGCTCGCGCTCGCGCGCGAAGCGCACCACGCGCGTGACGTCCGCCGCGCTCCGGCAGCGCGCGATGAGCGCGGGCCGCTGGTCGATCATCGCGTTCCAGATCCGCCGCGCCTCCTCGTACCCCGGCGCGTTCTCGGGTAGAAGGTCGCCGCGGACGGTCGCGGCGAGCGTGCCCAGCTCCTCCGGGGTGATCGTCGTCTCCTGGCCGCTCGTCGTGCGGATGGTGAGGCGGTTCATGCGGGGACCTCCTGTGCGATCCGTGCGATCACGCTGTCGTGAACGCCCGACTGCCAGCGCCGGGCTGGAGCGGGCGGCATCGACCACTCCACCTTCATCTACGCAGAGTCACCGCGGAACCCGACACGCGCGCCTCCGGCGCCCTCGCGCCCGCGCCCTCACGGCCGCGGCGCCTCCGCGGCCGGCGCCGGCGGGAGGGTGGCCCTGCCGATGGTGTTCAGGTCGGTCCCGTACCAGATGGATCGCGTCGGCTCATGAAAGATCATGTGCCGCACGGTGTTCGCGGCGTCGCCCCCCTTCACCGTCGCCGACTCCGCGAACGTCCGGGTCCTCGGGTCGAACGCCACGAGCCGGTTGGGACGGACGCCGGTCTCGGCCACCCACACGCGGTCGCGGTCGTCCACCGTCATCGCGTACGGGAGCGCCGAGCCGCCGGCGGGGAGCGCGAACTCCTCGACCCTGCCCGTCGCCGGGTCGAGGCGGCCGAGGTAGCCGCGCGTGTAGTCGCCGTACCAGACCACGTCGTCGGAGGTGACGGCGATGCGCCGCGGCCGGGTCCGCTCGTTCGGGAGCGGGAACTCGCGCAGTCGCATCGTGCGCGGGTCGATCATGCCGATCCGGTTCGTCCCGAACTGGTCGAACCAGACGCGCTCGCGCGAATCGAGCACGATCCCGTACGGGCGCCTGTCCGCGCCCACGCGCCAGAGGCGGATCTCCCCCGTGCCGGCGTCGCGGCGGCCGACGACGCCGGCCTCCTGCGCGGTGAACCACGCGTTGCCGGCTCGGTCGAGCACCATCGTGTGCGGGTCGCGCACCGCCGGGTCGGGCATCGCGTACGTCGTGAGCTTCCCCGTCTCGGGGTCCATCTTCACCAGGCGGCCGTTGCGGTTGCCCGTGAACCAGACGGCGCCCTTGGGGTCGACGACGAGATCGTGCGGGTACGTGCCGCCGTCGATCTCGAACCGCGCGAAGCGCCCGCTGCGCGGCTCCAGGTACGCGACGTAGTTCCCCTCCTGCCCGACGAACCAGACACGCCCCCGCCCGTCCACGAACGGATCCCGCGGACGCGTCCGCTCCCACGGCACCTTCCATTCGGTGACGGCGACGCCGGGGCCGGACTGCGCGTCGGCCGCGCCGAGCGCGAGCGACGCGAGGGCGGCGGAGGTGAGGATGGCGACTGTCGGGCGCATGAGTCCCTCGCGCGTGAGGTGAGACGGCGTGCCGGCGCGGCCGCCGAGCCGGCCGCGCGCACCCGGAACGTCAGTCGGTGCGACGCCGAGCGCACGCCCGGCGTCGCAACGATGATCTGCCCCGGGGCGCGCGGCCGTCAAGCGGCCCGCGCCAGGCGGCCCGCGTCGATCGGCACGCGCCCGGGCCCGCCTCACCTCCGCCCGCCGGCCACCCGCGCGAGCTCGGCCCGCGCGATCCGGACGTCGAGCTCCGCCGCGAGCGCCCGCGACTCCGCGGCCGCCCGCGCCGCCGACGCGTCCGCGCGATACGCCGCGAGCACGAGCCCGCGTCCCTCCTGGTCCGCCGCGACCCGCTCGGCGTCCCCGCGCGCCGCGAGCGCCGCGCGTGCCGCGGCCGCCGCCAGCATCGCGCGCTCCGCCCTGCGGTACGCCTTCTCCACCTCCACCGCCGCCCGGTCGCGCGCGTGGTCGGCGCCGAGCGCCGCCGCCCGGGTGCCGGCCTGACGCTCGCGCACGGTGGCGGATCGCTTGCCGAAGTCCCACACCGTCCAGCTCCCCTGGAGCGTGAGGGCGGCGCTCTGCCGCGGCAGGAAGGGCACGCCGTCCTGGTACGTGTAGGTGACGCCGACGCCGACGTCCGGAATGAAGTCGGAGCGCGCGAGCGCCGCGGCGCGGTGTGCCTGGTCGAGCGCGGCGTCGGCCGCCGCGACGTCGGGGCTGCCGGCGCGCGCCAGCGCCACGTACTCGGCCAGCGGCCGCAAGGGCTCCGAGTCGGGCTCCGGCGTCGCGAGCGCGAGCGGCGTGGCGGGCGCGAGCCCGACGAGGTCGCGCAGCTCGGCCTCGAGGTCGTCCGCCTCGTTGCTCGCCGCCACGACGTCGTGGTCGGCCTCCATCGCCAGGGCGCGGGCGCCCGCCGCCTGCGCCGGCAGCGCCGCACCCGCCGCCGCGTTCCGCTCGGCGTCGTCGAGCTGCCGCCGCCGCGCCGCGAGCGCCGCCTCCGCCGCTCGCACGCGCGCCCGCGCGACGAGCGCGCCCAGGTAGAGCCGCTCGGCCGCGAGCGCGGCGTCGAGCTCCGTGCGCGCGCGCTCGGCCGACGCGCCGCGCTGCTCGGCCGCGGCGAGCGCGTCGGCCTGGTGGATCCGGTAGAGCTGCGTGATCGGCTGGGTGAGCGAGAGCTGGCCGTAGGTGAGCGCGGCGCCGCCCTGGCTGAAGCGGCGCGCCTCGGCCGGTACCGGCGATCCCGAGGCGTCGTTCCCCAGCACGCCGCGCGGGACCGCGATCACCGTGCGCCCGTCGCTCCGGATGGAGTTCACGGTCGCGGCGAGCTTCGGCAGGTAGTCGGCGCGCGCGGCATCGCGGTGCGCCGCGGCCGCGTCGAGCCGCGCCGCGGCGACGCGCGGCGCCGTCCCCTCCGCCACGGCGCGCGCGACCGCGTCCCCGAGCGTGAGGTGGACGACGCCGGCCGGGGGAGAGGCCGGGGGCGACTGCTGCGCGGCGAGCGGCGACGACGCGGCCACCGTCGCGCCGGCGAGCAGCATCGCGAGCGCTCCCGCCGCGGCGCCCGCCGCCGCCAGCGACGGCGGCGCGGCGTCGTGCGCGGCGTCGTGCGCGGCCGCACGGCGCGCCGCCCGCCGCTCCGCCCGCCGCTCCGCCCGCCGCTCCACGACGACGTAGAGCACCGGGACCACGGCGAGCGTGAAGATCATCGAGACCACCAGCCCGACCGCGATCACGCTCGCCATCGGCGACCAGAGGGGGGACCGAGAGAGGATCATCGGCGTCACGCCGAGCGCGGCGGCCATCGTCGTCAGGAAGATCGGCCGCAGCCGGCGCCGGCCGGCGTGCAGCGCCGCCTCCTCGATCTCCATCCCGTGCCGCCGCAGCTCGTTCGCGTGATCGACGAGGATGATCGCGTTGCGCACGACCATGCCCGTGAGGGCATTGACCCCGAGGTTCGCCGTGTAGGTGAAGGGGTTGTGCGTGAGCACCAGCCCGAGCGCGGCACCGACGAGGGCGAGCGGGATCGACACCATCACCACGAGCGGCTGGCGCACCGTGCGGAACTGGAAGAGCAGGATGAGGAACACGCCGACCATGGACGCGAGCAGCGCGACGTTGACGGCGCCCTGCACCTCGGCGGAGCCCTCGAGCTCCCCTCCCTGCTCCATGCGGACCCCCGCCGGCAGGTGGAGCGCGGCGAGCGCCGGCGTGGCCGCCTTCAGCACCACCGACGGGAGCACGCCGGGCGCCGAGAAGCTGCGCACGGTGAGCGTGCGCACCCCGTTGCGGCGCACGATGCGGCTCGGGCGCCACTCGGGGGCGACGTCCGCCACCTGCCGCAGCGGCACGCGGGCGCCCGTCGTCGGCGAGACGACGTACGCCGCGGCGACGTCCTCGAGCCCCGTGCGCTCGGCGTCGTCGAGACGGAAGGTGATGTCGATGTCGCGATCCCCTTCCCAGAAGGTGGAGACCGGCGCCCCCTGGAAGCCGGCGGCGAGCTGGGAGGCGACGTCGGACTCCGTGATGCCGAGTCGGCCGGCGACCTCGTCCCTGATCCGGACGGCGAGACCCAGCTCGTCGTCGCGCCAGTCGGTGTGCACGTAGGCGCTCCCCGGCGTGCGCTCGAGGACGCGCGCCACCGAGTCCCCCCACCGGCGCAGCGCTGCCGCGTCGTCGCCGACCAGCCGCACCTCGATCGGCGCGGCGATGACCGGCCCCTGCTGGAGCGGCTTCACGTAGACCCACGCCTCCGGCGCGAGCCGCTGCAGGCCACTCGACAGGCGCCGGACGAGATCGGCCGTCGCCTCCGGAGAGACCGTGTTCACGAGGAGCTCGCCGTAGCTCGCGGTCGGCGGCTCCGGGTTCAGGTTGTAGTAGAAGCGCGGGGCGCCCCCGCCGACGAAGGTGGCCACGGAGCGCACCCCGTCGGCGCGCCGCAGCTCGCGCTCGAGGCGTCGCATCACCGCGTCCGTCCCCTCGATCCTGGTCCCCGCCGGCATCCAGACGTCGACGATGAACTGGTCGCGCTCGTTGAGCGGGAAGAAGCGGTACGGCACCGCGGCCAGGAGCGCGACCCCCGCCACGAAGGCGGCCACCGCGCCGGCCAGCGTCGCGCGCTTGCGCGGCATCGCGACGGACATCGCGCGCTCGTACGCCCCCTGCATGGCGTCGAGCGGCCTGACGCGCCGCGCCGCGTCGAGGAGGCGGCGCGCCGCCGGCCGTCGCTCCCCCACCGCGCCCGCCGCGGCGGGGGCAGCGGGTGCGGTGCCGCCGTGCAGCCCGGTCTTCGCGAACGTCAGCGCGAGGAGCGGCGTGAGGAGCATCGCCACGGCGAACGACACGAGGAGCGCGATGGCGACGGTGAACGACATCGCGCGGATGAACTCTCCCGGCGCGCCCGGCAGCCAGGCGATCGGGAGGAAGGACGCGACGATGGTGAGCGTGGCGGCGAGCACCGGCACCGCGAGCTCGGTCGGCGCGCGCCACGCGGCCTCGCCCGGCGCCACCCCGTGGTCGAGCTTCTCGACGTAGTTGTCGGCGACGACGATCGCGTCGTCGACCACGATCCCGAGCGCGACGACGAGGCCGGCGAAGGTCACCTGGTGGAGCTCGATGCCGACCGCGGCGAGGATCGCGACGGTGATCGACACGGTCACCGGGATCGCGACGGCGGCGATGGCGGCGATGCGGAGCGGGAGCAGGAGCACCGTCACCAGCAGCACCGCGCCGAGCGTGATCAGGAACTCGCGGCCGAAGTCGAGCATCCGGTGCTGCACCGCCGCCGGCTGGTCGGAGATCAGGTCGACCCGCAGGTCGGGCGGGAGCTCCGCGCGCACGGCGGCCAGCTTCTCGCGCAGCGCGCGTCCGAAGCTCACGACGTTCCTTCCCTCCTGCATCTCGACGGCGAGGAGCGCGGACTCCTGGCCGTCCACGCGCACGACGTACGACGGGTCCGCGAAGCGGCGCTCGACGGCGGCGACGTCGCCGAGGTAGACCGGGCGGCCGTCGCGCGACGCGCCCACGAGCAGGCGCTCGAGCTCCGACTCGCGCCCGAACAGCCCCGCCGCGCGGATCGGTACCCGGGCGCCGGCGCCGGCGTCGAGCGCCCCCGCGTCCTGCACCGCGTTGCGCGCCCGGATCGCCGCCGCCGCCTGCGCCGGCGTGACGCCGAGCTGCGCGAGGCGGGCGTTGGTGGTGGAGACGCGCAGCTCCTCGCGCTGCTCGCCGTAGCGGTTGATCCGCGACACGTCCGGGATCGTCCGGATCGCGTCCTCGATCCGGTCGAGGAAGTCGCGGAGCTGACGCGAGGTGTAGCGCTCGCCGCGCACGGCGACGAGCACGGCGACGACGTCGCCGAAGTTGGCGTTGACGATCGGGCCCTGGACGGTGGGCGGCAGCTCGGTGGCCCGGAGCTCGTTCATGTCGTGCCGCAGCATCGCCCAGAAGCGGTCGGGGTCGGTGACCCGCTCCTCGAGCTCGACGTTCACGACGGCGACGCCGTCGCGGGAGGTCGAGAACGTCTTCCCCTTGCGCACGTCGGCATGGCGGAAGAGCCGCTCCTCGATCTTGCGCGTGACCTGCTCCTCGACCTGTCCCGCGGTGGCGCCGGGATAGAGCGCGAGCACGAGGCCGGTGCGGATGGTGATCTTCGGGTCCTCGCGCCGCGGCATGGTGAGCAGGGCGCGGACGCCGAGGAGGACGGCGAAGGCGGCGAGGACGAGCACCACCTGCCGGTTGCCGAGCGCGCCGCGGATCGGGTTCATCGCGCACCTCCGTGCTGGATCTCGAGTGGCGTGGCGGACGACGAGTCGGCCACCGTCTGGACGAGCACGCGCGCGCCGTCGCGCAGGCGGTGCTGGCCGGCGACGACTACCGGCTCGCCGGCGGCGAGCCCGCGCGCGATCTCGACCTCGTCGCCGCGCGGCGCGCCGACCTCGACACGGCGCGCGTGGGCGCGCCCCCCGCCCTCGTCGAGCACGTACACGACCGTCGCGCCGTCGGCGTCGCGCACGACCGCGGCGGCGGGCACGGTCACCGCCGAGCGCCGCCGGTCGCCCTCGATCGTCGCCTCGGCGACCATCCCGACGCGAAGGCGGCGCGCCGGGTTGGGGAGGGAGATCTCGACCGAGTAGGTGCGGGTCGTCGAGTCGGCGGCGACGCCGACGAGCGCCACGCGGCCGCCGAACGTCTCGCCGGGGAGCGCCGCGACACGCACCGTCGCCGGCTGGCCGACGCGCATCATCCCCACCTCCGCCTCGGGGACGCCGATGCGCACCCGCACCGGGTCCACGTCCATCACCGTGAAGACCGACTGTCCGGGCGCGGCGGTCTCGCCCGGGTCGATCGCGCGCCGCGCCACGACGCCGGCGATCGGCGAGACGAGGCGCGTGTCGGCGAGCCGCTTCCCGGCGAGGTCGGCGGCGGCCGCGGT
>JBJMNL010000193.1:0-2559 GCA_045804285.1 Gemmatimonadaceae bacterium | reverse complement strand
GTGCGCCTCCTCGCGCCGCCGGCCGCGATGCCCGCGGGCCCCCGCCTGGTCGCGCGTCAGGCGCTGAACTTCGCCCGCCGCACGCTCGGCATGGCCAAGGAGTGGTACACGATCGACCCGTTGGAGGTGGAGGGAGAGTACGACCTCTTCTTCGCCATCTTCCACTGGCCGGTCCACCTCTCCTACCTCGACAGGCTGGCCCGCTGGCGCGAGCGCTGCCGCAAGGCGGTCTGCCTCCTGGTCGAGCTCTGGCCGCGTGAGACGGAGCGCGGCATCTACGGCCCCTACTTCCCACTCCTCGAGCAGTTCGACCAGATCTTCGTCTCGATCGGCGCCACGGTGCCGGCGCTGCAACGCGTCGTCGGCCGCCCCTGCGCCTTCCTGCCGATGGGAGTCGACGCCCTGCGCTTCGCCCCCTGCCCGCCGCCGCCGCGCACGATCGACTTCTACAGCTTCGGGCGGCGGCTCCCCGACGTCCACCGCGCGCTGCTCGACCTCGCGGAGCGCGAGCGCCGGTTCTACGTGTACGACACCTTCCGCAACTCGGAGCTGCTCGACTACCGCGAGCACCGCGCGCTGCTCGCGAGCTGCGTGCAGCACAGCCGCTACGTCCTCGCCCACCGCATCACCGACAGCCCCGACCGGCTCGAGCGCACGGGCGGCGCCGAAGGGGTGGGGCCGCGCTGGTTCGAGGCGGCGGCGGGGGGCGCGGTGCTGATCGGCTCGGCGCCGAACACGCCGGACTACGACGCGCTCTTCGACTGGCCCGACGCGACGATCGAGCTCCCCGCCGACGCCCGCCTCCTCCCCGACGCCATCGCCGCCCTCGACGCCGAGCCGGAGCGCCTCGCGGCCGCGGGGCGGAACAACGTCGTCAACTGCCTGCGCCGGCACGACTGGCTCCACCGCTGGGAGCGGGTGCTCGACAGCGTCGGGCTCCCCCACACGGCGGCGATGGCGGCGCGCGCCGCCCGCCTCGACGCGCTCGCCCGCGAGGCGGGCGTCTCGTCGCCACCGACGCGCCCGCTGGCGGTGTGACGCCGCCGGCTCCGGCCCGAGCGGGCACGGCAGGCGGGCGTGCTCCTTGCGCTTGCTCGCCGTCTCGCCAGCCAGACACCAGACCAGCGAGAGGGGAACATGCTGCGTGACGCACGCGCCGTCCCGCCGGGGACGCTCGTGAACGCCGACGTCTGCGTCGTCGGCGCGGGGCCGGCGGGGATCACGCTCGCCCTCGAGCTGGCGGGGCGCGGCGTCGAGGTCTGCCTGCTGGAGAGCGGCGGCCTCGAGCCCGACCCCGCGGCGCAGGCGCTCTGCGCGGCGGAGGTGACGGGGGAGCCCTTCGAGCGGCTCGACGAGAGCCGCCGCCGGCAGTTCGGCGGCGCCGCCAACCTCTGGAACAGCGCCGTCGGCGACGCGCAGGTGGGCTTCCGCTGCGGCCCGCTCGACCCGATCGACCTCGAGCCGCGCGACTGGCTCCCGCACTACGAGGGCTGGCCGTTCGGGCGCGACGAGCTCGACCCCTTCTACGCCCGCGCCCAGCGGGTGTGCGCCCTGGGCCCGTTCAGCTACGGCCCCGAGTCGTGGGAGGACGAGCGCGCGCGCCGGCTCGACGTCGACGGCGGCGAGCTGGCGACCAGCGTCTGGCAGCTCGGCGTCCAGCACACCTTCACGCACGATCACCGCGAGGCGGTCCGCACCGCCCCGGGCCTCGCCGCCTATCTCAACGCGAACGTCGTCGAGATCGAGACCACCGAAGCGGCGGGCGAGGTCACCGCGCTCCGCGTCGCGACGCTGGGCGGCGGGGAGTTCCGCGTCGCCGCCCGCGCCTACGTCCTCGCCACCGGCGGCGTCGAGAACGCCCGGCTGCTGCTCGCGAGCGACCGCGTGCAGCGGGGAGGGCTCGGCAACGGCCACGACCTCGTCGGGCGCTACTTCATGGCCCACCAGTACGTGAGGTGCGGCGAGCTCACGCCGCGGTCGCCCGAGCTGTTCGAGCGCGCCACGCTCTACGACACCCGCCGCGTCGGCGGCGTCCTGGCGATCGGAAAGCTGGACTTCACCGCCGACGTCCTGCGGCGGGAGCGGCTGCTCAACGTCAGCGCCGCGCTCCTGCCGCGGCACCGCCTCCACAAACGCCTGCGCCAGGGATCGGTGGACTCCTTCGTCGCGCTCGCCCGCTCGGCGGCGCGGCTCCGGCTCCCGGAGGACGCCGGCCGGCACCTCCGCAACGTGGTCGAGGGGCTCGACTACGTGGCCGCGGCGATGCTGCGCAAGGCGAGCGGACACCGCCTGTTCAGGTACTGGGTGCCTGGCCCCGACCTGATCAACGGCGGCGGATGGGCCGAGCTGCCGGACAAGGAGCGCCGCTTCGCGACGTTCGAGGTCATCCTGCACGCCGAGCAGGCCCCCGACCCCGACAACCGCGTCACCCTGACCGCCGACCGCGACGCGCTCGGCAACCGCATGCCGCGGCTGCACTGGCGCTGGGACGAGGCGAGCCTCGACAGCGTGCGGCGCGCGCAGCGCGTCCTCGCCGCCGCGCTGGCCCGCACCGGCCTC
>JBJMNL010000192.1:0-40381 GCA_045804285.1 Gemmatimonadaceae bacterium | reverse complement strand
TGTCGACCTTCGGTGCCTTGTTCTGCTGCGCCCACGCGGCGGGAGCCGGAGCGCCGAGGGTGGCTGCCAGCCCGAGCAGGATCGCGGGGAGCAGCGTCGGGGTGCGTCGCATAGGTCCTCGTGAGGGGTGTGTGGTTCCATTCGCTCAGACATTCCGCGGCCGCGGAGGGTTGCCGTCCTCGCGGACGCCGCGTGGCGGGGGCGGCCTCGAGCCCGAGCCACCGGTGAGGGGCGGCGTACGCCACCCGCTCCCGTCCCGCCCCTTCCCGGCGTAGTATCGAGGGATGACCGCCACGCCCCCCGCGCACCCGCCGTCGACGCGCCGCGAGCCCGACGTCCACACGTTCGAGCACCACTGGAAGGACGAGGCCGACGCCGCCTACCTCTACCGCTTGCTCGCCGCCTCCGAGCCGGACGCGAAGCGGCGCGACGTCTACACCCGCCTCGCCGACGTCGAGGACCGCCACGTGGCGGTGTGGGCGCGGCTGATGGCCGAGCACGGCCACCCGCCGAAGCGCTTCCGCCCGAGTGGGCGCGCGCGCCTCCTCGCCTTCCTCGGCCGCCGTTTCGGGCCCGGCTTCCTGCTCCCCATGCTCCTCGCCGAGGAGGGGCGCGAGGTGAAGGGGTACCTCGACATGCACCGGGCGACGCCGCGCGGCGTCGCCGGCCGAGGCGAGGCGCTCACGCTCGCCAGGGAGAGCGCCGAGCACGCGACGACGCTCGCCGGGATCGCCGGGCGCGACGGGGAGCCGTGGCACAGGACCGGCTCGGGGGGGCTCCTGCGCAACGTCGTGTACGGCTTCAACGACGGCCTCACCGCGAACTTCGGCCTCGTCGCCGGCGTCGTCGGCGCGGGGACGGCGGCGCAGCAGCACGAGGCGGTGATCGTCGCCGGCGTCGCCGGCCTCATCGCCGACGCGCTCTCGATGGGGTCGAGCGGCTATCTCGCGGGGAAGAGCGAGCAGGAGGTCTATGCCAACGAGATCGCGATGGAGCGCGACGAGATCGCGCTCATGCCCGAGATCGAGCGCGACGAGCTGGCGATCATCTACGAGGCGAAAGGGCTGGCGCCGGAGACCGCGCACGCGCTGGCCACCGAGATCATGGCCGACCCGCAGCGCATGCTCGACGAGCAGGTGCGCGAGGAGCTCAAGATCGGCGACGCCGCCATGTCGCCGCTGCGCGAGGGATGGATCACCGGGCTCGCCACGGCGGTGGGCGCGGCGATCCCGGTGCTCCCCTTCGTCGTGACCAGCGGCACGACGGCCCTCGTGCTCTCCTTCACGCTCTCGATGCTCTCCCACTTCCTCGTCGGCGCCGGCCGCTCGGTGTTCACCGGCCGCGGCGTCTTCCGCTCCGGCATCGACATGTTCGTCGTCGGGCTCGGCGTGGCGGTGGTCGGGTACTTCGTGGGGGATTGGATCGCGAAGGTGTGGTGACGGTCAAGGAATCGGGAGGCGCCGGCGGTTGGTAGTTTTCAGTTGGTAGGTTTCAGTTGGTAGGTTTCAGTTGGTAGGTTTCAGTTGGTAGGTTTCAGTTGGTAGGTTTCAGTTGGTAGGTTTCAGTTGCTAGTTCTCAGTTCGCAGTCTCCGCGAGACACTGACCACTGACAACTGAAAACTACCAACCGCCGGCGCCTCCCCGCTCCGCCGTCCTACGGCGTCACGTCCGACTGCCGCACGACCTGGATGTTGTCCCACCCCACCGTGCCGGCGTCGATGCCGGAGAACTCGGCGGCGACGTACTTGAGGTTCGACGCGCCCGCGATGAAGGCGACGTTCTGCGCCTCCGGCACCGCGGTGCCGTCGATCCTGAGGCTCGTCTTCTTCGTGTCGAGGTTCACGAAGATCTCGAACTTCTGCTTCGCGTGCTGCGTCCAGCTCCTGCTCGTCAGGACGACGCCGTCGTAGGTCAGCACGTTGCGGCTGTTGCGCGTCTCGTAGGCGACGCGCGCGATCTCGAGGCCGTTGCTCCCTCGCAGCACGAAGGGCGCCGCCTTGAGCGTGGGCTTGTCCTGGAGCGACTCCCAGCTCACGTCGTAGGTGCCGTAGCTCGCCGACTGCGTGGCGTCGGCCGTCGTGACGACGCCGCGCAGCATCAGGCCGCCGCACTGCACGCAGTTCCCGCCGCCCTGGCTGAGCACCACGGGCTGCGTGGTCAGGTTGCCGAGGGAGGGCTGGATGGTGATCGAGCCGGGCGGGGCCGCGACGACGACGTCGAAGACCCCCTTGTCCGACGCGTAGGGCTGGGGCGTGAGCGGGGTCGAGAAGGTCGCCTTGAAGATGTAGCTGTCCACGCCGCCGAACGGGCTCCTGGTCGGCGAGGAGCCGCCGAGCCCGCCGTGGCCGGCGTAGAGCGGGCGCGGAGAGACCAGCTCGAGCGCCGCGGCGGCGAACCGTCCGAGCGCGCCGAGCTTCGACAGCCCCGCCCCGACGTCGTTCGCCGCCAGATCCGCGCAGAACGTCGGGAACGGCGCCGCGGTGGGCCGCGTGAGCCGCGTGGTGGTCGCGTTGGTGGCCTGGTCGACCACCGTGTGCGCCAGCACGGGCCCGAAGCCCGGGACCGGGTCCGTCGCCCCGAGCGGCTGGCAGACGCCGACCTTGATGAGGGGATTGAACGACGCGACGTCGGGGTTGGCGCCCACCTCATAGCAGGGGCCGGTCTGGTCGTGCGTGGTCTTGAGGCAGCTCGCCGAGAGCGGGTAGAGCGAGTACAGGTGCCGCCCGAAGCTCGCCGCGAGCTGGACCGGGACGAAGAGCTCCGCCTTGAGGTCGCCCGTCGACAGGTCGCAGTCGACGTTGGCGTCGCACACCTTCGCCGCGCCCGCCGCGGTGAGCACCGCCGGCGGGAGGGCGGGCGCCGGCAAGCCGACGTAGCCGAAGAGCGAGTTCCAGTGCGCGACCATCGCCTCGTTGGTGGTCGGCGGCGACGCCCTGTTCGGGTCGAGCGCCGCCGCGAGGTTGGCGATCGTGAAGCGCACGTAGTCGAGCATCTCCTGCCTGGTGTTCGGGCACCCCGCCTGGATCACGCCGAAGCGCTGCCTCGCCTCCTGGATCTGCGGTGACCTGAACAGCGCGTTCTGCTCCGACGCGATCTGTTTGGCGAGCGCCGCGTCGCAGGCCGCGGTGACGGCGAACGACGGCGCGCCGGGCTGCGTGGGGAGGGGCGCTGGCTGGTCGGCGCAGGCCGCCGCCGCAAGCGCGGCAGCCGCGGCGAGGGCACTCCGGGTGAAGCGGGACATGTCTGGCCTCCGTGTGATGGTCGTGCACGTCGCACACGGAGCATCGTCGTTCCGGGCGGAGCCGTGACCAGGTCACGGCACGAGTACTCGAGGATGCCCGCGGAGCGCGCGGGCCACAGGGGACGATCTGCCCATCGGTCGCCCCGGTGGGGGCTGCGCTCACCGGCGCGCCCCGCCGACCAGATCGGTGTAGCGCGGGTCGTCGCGCAGGCTCTTCCACCACCAGCTCTGGCTCTCGGCGAAGCCCGCCCGGTGTGCCGGGTTGGCGGCGACGTAGGTGCGCAGGAGCCGGAACGCCTCCGCCCTGTCGTGCTCGGTGCCGAGCAGCGTACGGGCGAACGCCTCGAACGTCAGCAGCTCGCGCTGCGGGTCGACGTCGGCGCCGGCGCGGGCGCGCTCGAGGACGCGGCGCGCGCTGTCGGGCTGGCCGGCGCGGGCGAGGGTCGCGCCGACGAGGATGAGCGCCTCGCGCTCGCTGTACGGCCACTCCTTCGGCGGCGTCACCTTCTTCAGCGCGTCCACCTCCCGCCACGCCTCCGGCACGTCGGGCGTCCGCGCGTTCGTCGTGAAGAGCCAGAGCCGGCAGCGGACGAAGCGCGGGTTCGTCGGGAAGCGGCGCTGCCCTTCCTCGCACCAGTGGGCCGCGTCCGCGAACTGCTCGAGGTCGTACGACGTCGCGAAGAGCCGCCAGACGACGCGGTCGGCACCGGTGAGATAGGCGTCCTCCTCGTACGCGCGCTGCGCGGCGAGCTTCGCCTCCACCATGTCGTCCTTCTGGTCGTAGACCTGACTGAGCACGCTGTAGGCGGTCGCCTTCGAGGGGTCGAGCGCGGTGGCGGCCTTGAGGTCCTCCTCGGCGCCCCTGAGCAGCGCGTCCGCGTCGCGCTGGCTCGGGGCGAGGGCGAGCGCCCACCGCAGGTAGCGCAGCGTGCCGCGCAGCTCGAGCGCGTCGGCGTCCTTCGGGCCGAGGGCGAGGGCGCGCGCCGCGTGGCCGAGCCCCTGCTCGATCCACGGGCGCGCGGCGAGCGGCTCGGGGCGGGCGCGCACCCGGCTCACGTCGATCGCGCCGCGCATCGTGATCGGGTCGGGCCAGCGCGGGTCGCGCGCCTCCGCCTGCGCGAGCAGCGAGTCGGCGCCCGCGAACCGGGCCAGCGCCGCCGTCGTGTCGTCCCCGTGCGCCGCGCTCTCGCCGTCGCGCTGGAGCCTCTCGGCGCGCTGCAGCAGCTCCCACGCGACGGCGTCGCGCGTCCCGGCAGTTCGGTTGCGCAGGCGGACCTCCTCGCCCACGCGCTGGCGGAGGAAGTCCGCGACCTCCTGCGCGACGCTGTCGCGCGCCGCGAGGACGTTCGCCTCCGGTTGCTCGATGCGCTTCCGCTTCAGGTCCACGCCGCTGTTGCCGTCGATCAGGCGCACCGAGACGCGCAACCGGTCGCCGACCTCCTCGACGCTCCCCTTGACGATCGTGCCGACGCCGAGCACGCGGGCGACGCTGTCCGGCGCCGCGTCGGCGCCGCGGAAGGGGACGACGCCGTTCCTCGAGACGACGTCGAGCGCGCGCACCTGCTCGAGCTGGTCGATCAGCGCCTCGGTGAGCCCGTCGGCGACGTAGCCGAACCGCCCCCCGCCGCTCACGTCGTCGAAGTAGAGCACCGCGACCCGGCGCGGGTCGAGCGCGCCGGCGGCGTACGACGGCGCCGCGCCGGCGGGGTAGAGCCAGAATCGCCACGCCGCCCAGCCGCCGGCGAGGAGCGGGAGGATCGCGGCGAGGAGCGCGGAGACGCGCCAGCGCGGCCCGCCGCGCGGCGCCACGCGCCGCCGGGTGAGCCGTCGCTCGACGCGGCGCGCCGAGGTGGAGTGCGTCCCGCAGGCGCGCAGCGCGTCGGCGAACTGCGCGACCGTCGCGAAGCGGTCGGCCGGCGACTTCGACAGCGCGCGCACGATCACGTCCTCGACGTCGTCGGGGACCGAGGCGCGCACCACCTGCAGCGAGGGCACCGCCTCGAGCGAGTGGCGCGCCATGATCGCCTGCGCGTTCGGTCCGACGAACGGGGGCTGCCCCACCAGCATCTCGTAGAGCACGCAGGCGAGGCTGTACTGGTCGCTGCGCCCGTCGACCGCCTTGTCGGCGAACGACTGCTCGGGACTCATGTAGAGCGGGGTGCCGAGCGCGATGCCCGTCTGCGTCAGCGGCGCCGCCGCCGAGCCGTCGCTCAGCGCGCGCGCGATGCCGAAGTCGGCGACCACCGCGTGCCCGTCCTCGAGGAGGATGTTCTCGGGCTTGATGTCGCGGTGGACGACGCCGCGGCGGTGCGCGTGGTCGAGCGCGCTCGCGACCTCGCAGACGACGCGCAGCGCCTCGTCGATCGGGAGCTGGTGCTCGCGGTCGAGCCGCGCGCGGAGCGACTCCCCCTCGACGAAGGGCATCACGTAGTAGAGCTGCCCGTCGGCCTCACCGGAGTCGTAGAGCGGGAGGACGTGCGGGTGGCTCAGGCTCGTGACGATCTGGATCTCGCGCCGGAAGCGCCCTGGGCCGACGACGGCGGCGAGCTCGGGGTGCAGCACCTTCACCGCGACGTGCCGATCGTGCCGGCCATCGCGCGCGAGGAAGACCGTCGCCATGCCTCCGCGGCCGAGCTCGCGCTCGATCACGTAGCGGTCGGCGAGCGCGGCCTGGAGCCGGGTCAGCAATTCGGCCACGTCTGGCACCGTCGAGCCGGATGACCCGCGTCGTCCCTCGCCGCAACGCGAGGAAAGCGCCCCGCAATGTATGGAATAGTGCGAGCGAGGGATAGTCGCCGCGATTCCGCGCCGGCCTGGCAACCTCCCCACCCGCTGAGAGTGGAGCGGCCCCTACCGGACGGGGAGCGGGGCTACCGCTCTCTCGGGGTTTCAGGTACGCCCCTTGCCGCCCCCGCGCCGCACGTCTCGACTCTCGCGGAGGACCGATGCCGACGACACTCGCACCCCACACCCGTTCCGCCGCCGCGCGCGTGCGCCGCGCGTCCACCGAGCGGCCGCGCATCCGCCCGCGCCTCTCGCGTCGCGACGCGACGTCGCTCGCCGCTTTCGCCCTCACCACCGCCGGCGCCGCCGGACTGGGCTCCTACTTCGTGCCGGCCCGGAAGGAGCCGCGGGCGAGCGCCTGGCTCCGCCGCCTGCGGGGGGCGCGGCTCCGGCAGCCGCCGACGCTGCTCCGCCCGGTGAGGACCGCGCTCTACTCGTTCGTCGCCCTCTCCGGCTGGCGCATCTGGCGCGCGAGCGACGGCGACACCGGGTGGCCGCACGGCGCGCCGCGGCCCGAGCAACGGCCGCGCATGCGCGCGCTCGCGCTCTGGGCGACGCAGCTCGGGCTCGACGCCGCCTGGAGCCCGCTCTTCTTCCGCCGGAAGAGCAAGACCGCCGCGCTCGCGGACGTCGTCGCGCTACTCGGCACCGCCGGCGCCTACACGGCGACGGCTCGCCGCATCGATCGCCCCGCGGCGTGGCTCATGGCGCCCTACCTGGGCTTGGTGGGGGTCGCGACCTACCTCAACGCCGGAGTCGCGCGGCGGAGCGCGCTGGGAACTTAGGAGTCGGGAGCAGTTCCGCTCCGCGAACGTGCAGTTCCGCTCCGCGAACGTGCAGTTCCGCTCCACGCTCCGCGCTCATTCTCTGGCTCTCGTGGCCGGCACGGCGAGCGTCGAGCGCGGAGCGGAACTGCACTTCGTTCTACCTTCCGAACAGCTGGCCGAGCAGCCCGCCACCGTGCTGCCGCTGGATCTGCTGCTGATCGCGCTGCAGCTCGCTGCCGAGCTGGGACGGGTCGAGCCCCTGCTGCTTGCGGCGCGCGAGCACGCCCATGACGATGGGCGCGAGGATCATCAGCAGGCGTCCCACCTGCTGCTGGTCGAGCCCCGTGTTGCGGCTGATCCCCTGCTCCGCCGTCGTGCGGCGATCGCCGAGGATGTGGCCGAGCAGCCCGCCGCCGAGGGCGCCGCCGAGTACGTCCGCGAGCCCGCCGCTCCCCCCTCCGCCGCCGAGCGCGCCCGCCAGCCCGCCGAGCGCGTTGGCCGACCGCGGGGCGCCGCCCCCCGCGCCTCCCCCGCCGAGCAGCGAGCCGAGGGTGTCGAGGTTGCCGGTGTGCTGGTCGAGCGCGCGGTGAAGCGACTCGGCGCCGCCCGGCTGCGCCGCGTTCTGCGCGAGCCCGCCGAGCAGCGTGGGCAGCGCCATCTGGATCGCGCTCTGCGTCTGCGCCGGGTCGGCGCCGATCAGATGGCTGATCTGTTCGGCCGCGCCGCCGCCGAGCTGCTGCTGGACCGTGTCGAGGATCGATGCCATGGCGAGAGAGCCTCCGTCGACTGGGCGAGTGGGGGATCGCCCGGGAGGAAGAATCGAGCCACCAGCAGCGTCGCCGCTCGCCCGTCCCGATCAGCGACGCTCCCTCGCCAGCGCCGTCTCCCGTACGCCGCTCGGCCGCGCCTCAGGCGGCCACGATCTCGCGCCCCAGCGCCACGACGTGCTCGGCCAGCAGGTCGTGCGCGACGGCGCCGGGCCGGGCGAGCCGCCCACGCCGGACGCCGTGCGCGTCTGCCTCGGCGGGGCGGTCGACCTCGCCGCGCTCCGCCGTGGGCTGCACGTCCTCCGCGATCTGCTCGCCCACCCGCACGAGGTGGAGCCGACCGCGATGGAGCCGCCCCCTCGCGGCGCTCGCCGCCCGGGAGAGGGGATCCTGCCCGATCCCCCTCTCAGCCGACGACGTTCAGGCGACGACGTTCAGCAGCCGACCCGGCACGAAGATCACCTTCTTCGGCGTGCCGGTGACGAACTTCGCGACCGCGGGATCGGCCATCGCCGCGGCGAGCGCGCTCTCCTGGTCGACAGCGCGGGGCACCGAGAGGCGGCCGCGCGTCTTGCCGTTCACCTGCACCACGAGCTCGATCGTGTCCTCGGCGGCGAGTGTCGGGTCGAAGGCCGGCCAGCCGGCGTCGAGCACGCTCTCGTCGTGGCCGAAGCGCTCCCACAGCTCCTCGGCCACGTGCGGCGCGAACGGCGCGACGAGCTGCACCAGCGGCTCCACCTCGGCGCGGTGCGGCACGCGCTCGCCGGCGCGGAGCGTGTTCATGTACTCCATCATCGCCGCGATCGCCGTGTTGTAGCTCAGGCGCGGGACGTCGTCGCCGACCTTCCTGATGGTCTGGTGCAGCTTGCGCATCACCGCGACGTCCGGCTCCCCCTCGGTGCGCGCGGAGCTCGCCGACAGCCAGAGGCGGTCGAGGAACTTCTTGACGCCGAGGATCCCCTGGTCGCGGAAGTCGCCCCCCTGCTCGTAGGGGCCGAGGAACATGAGGTAGGTGCGGAAGGCGTCGGCGCCCCACTCGTCGATGTAGGCGTCGGGGTTGATCACGTTCCCCTTCGACTTCGACATCTTCGCACCCTCGCGGATGATCAGCCCGTGGGCGCGGAACCTGGTGAACGGCTCCTCGAAGTCGATCTTCCCCGCATCGTGGAGCACCATCGTGATGAAGCGCGAGTAGAGCAGGTGCAGCACCGCGTGCTCGTTGCCGCCGATGTAGGAATCCACCGGCAGCCACTCGCGCGTGAGGGCGGGGTCGAACGGCACGTCGTCGCGATTCGCGCTCGGGTAGCGCAGGAAGTACCAGGCGCTGTCGAGGAAGGTGTCGCTGACGTCCGTCTCGCGGCGCGCCGTCTTCCCGCAGCGCGGGCAGGGGACGCGGTACCACTCCTCGTGGCGGGCGAGCGGCGAGACGCCGGAGTCGTCGGGCTTGAAGTCGCGGATGAGGGGGAGGAGCACCGGCAGGTCCCGCTCCGGCACGCCGACCGTCCCGCAGTCGTCGCAGTAGACGACCGGGATCGGCGGGCCCCAGTAGCGCTGACGCGAGATTGTCCAGTCGTGGAGGCGGTAGTTGACGATCCCGCGACCCGCCTCGTGGCCGGCGAGCCACGCCGTGATTGCCGCCTTCCCCTCCTCCACCGACAGCCCGTCGAAGCGCCCCGAATTGACGAGCCGCCCACCCTCGTCGTGCGCGTGCGCGCCCGACTCGGGGATCGGCGTGTCGGCGTCCTCGCCCGGCGCGGCGACGACGCGCACGATCGGGAGGTCGAACTTCTTCGCGAACTCGAAGTCGCGCTCGTCGTGGCCCGGCACCGCCATGATCGCGCCCGTGCCGTACTCCATGAGCACGTAGTCGGCGATCCATACCGGGATGAGCTGGTTGGTGGCCGGGTTCTGCGCGTAGGCGCCGGTGAAGACGCCCGTCTTCTCCTTCGTCACGCGGCGGCTGACGACGTCCTGCTTCGCGGTGCGCGCGCGGTAGGCGTCGACCTCGGCGCGCTGCTCGGGCGTCGTGATCGCGTCCACGAGCGGGTGCTCGGGGGCGAGCACGAGGTACGTCGCGCCGAACAGCGTGTCGACGCGCGTGGTGAAGACCCGGATCTCCTGGGCCCCCATCAGCACGGGGTTCTCGTCCACCTCGTCGTCGGCGACCTCGCCCTGCAGCGGGACGAGGAAGAGCACCTCGGCGCCCTCCGAGCGGCCGATCCAGTTCCGCTGCGCCGTCTTGGTCGTCTCCGACCAGTCGAGCCACTCGAGGTTGTCGAGCAGGCGGCCGGCGAAGTCGGAGATGCGGAAGAACCACTGCTCCAGGAAGCGCTGCTCGACCGGCGTGCCGCACCGCTCGCACAGCCCGCCCTCCACCTGCTCGTTGGCGAGCACCGTCTTGTCGGTCGGGCACCAGTTGACCGCCGCCTTCTTCTTGTAGGCGAGGCCGCGCTCGAGGAGCTGCAGGAAGACCCACTGGGTCCACTTGTAGTACTCGGGGGTGCTCGTGTCGACCGAGTAGCGCCAGTCCACCATCAACCCGGCGCGCTCGAGCTGCCGCTGGAAGTTGGCGACGTTCCTCGGCGTCAGCTCCGCCGGGTTCTCGCCCACCTTGAGCGCGTAGTTCTCCGAGTGGATCCCGAAGGCGTCGTAGCCGAGCGGTTGGAAGACCGTGTGCCCCTGCAGCCGCTGGAATCGTCCATAGATGTCGTTCCCCGTGAACGCGAACAGGTTGCCGACGTGCAGCCCCTCCGCCGACGGGTACGGGAACATCATGAGCGCGTAGAACGGGCGCTCGCCGAGCTCGAGGTCGGTATGGTTGGTGCCGCGCTCGCGCCAGCGGGCCTGCCACTTCCGCTCGACGGCGGTGGGGTCGTAGTGCTCCATCGGCGGCTCTCCGCGGGCGGAGGCCGGCGTGGCGGTGGACGTCGTGGTCGGGTCACTCATGAGAACGCGTCAACAGAAGGCGTCGACGGAGAGCCGGGGCTCCCCGTCCTGACGGCATAACTCCCTGAATCTACGTAATCTAGCCGTGCATCCCGAGCATACAAGCAGCGCCGCGAGAGTCTCACCGTCCGAAGCCACGGAGCAGCGATGACGCCGCCCAGCATTCCCCGTTCTCCTTCGTCCCGCGCCACCCAACCGACCTCCGCGGACACCCCACCCGACGCCTCCGCGCGCGCGCCGGCCCGCACGCGGGAGTTCGTGGCCTCCCAGTGGCGGAACGTGTCGGTCCGGGTCGGCGTCATCGCCCTCGCCGTCTACGCGGCCGCGCTCTGGTACGGACGCGAGAGCCTGGCCCGCTTCTCGGCCGGTGAGCTCGCGGTCGTCGCCGTCGCCGCGGCGTCATTCGCCGGGATCCTGCTCTCGCTGGTGATGTTCCTCATCGTCGTGCCGCGCGTCGGACGTCCGACGTCGAAGCTCGCCGACGTGGCCGAGGCCGTGGCCGCCGGCGACCTGTCGATCAAGATCTCCGGACGCGCCCGGACCGGTGAGATCGGGCGGCTCTGGAGCGCCGTGGGCGGGATGGTGGCGGAGCTGCGGCGCCTGGTGTCGGCGCTCCGGACCTCGTCCGCCGAGACGGCGTCGCTGGCGCGCGAGATCACGGCCGGCTCCGAGCACATGGCCGCCGCCGCGCAGGAGATGGCGACGACGTCGAGCGAGCTGAGCCGGCAGTCCACCGACATGGCCGAGACCATCCAGCGCGTGGCGGGCGACGCGGCGACGCTCGTGGCGATCGCCGGCGAGCTGTCGTCCGGCGCGCAGGACGGCGTGGTGCGCAACGCGCAGCTCCGCGCGCTCGCCGGCGAGAACCGCGCCCGGCTCGACGCCAGTGCGCAGACGCTCCAGGCGCTCGCCGAGGACGTGCGCTCGAGCGCGAACGCGGTGGACGCGCTGGCCACGGCCTCGGAGGAGGTGCGCGCCTTCGTGACGCTCGTGCAGAAGATGGCGCGCCAGTCGAAGCTCCTCGCCCTCAATGCGGCCATGGAGGCGGCGCGCGCCGGCGAGCACGGGCAGGGCTTCGCCGTCGTCGCCAACGAGGTGCGCCGGCTCGCCGCCAACTCGGCGGACGCCGCCCAGCGGACCGAGGAGCTGGTGAAGGACGTCCTCGCGCGCGTGGAGGAGTCGCGCCAGACGAGCCGTCACGCGGTGGCGACGGTGGGCGAGGTGCTCGAGGCCACGCGCCACGGCCAGCAGTCGTTCGCCGAGGTGGAGCATGCCGTGGCGGACGCCGAACAGTGGACGGCGGCGATCGCCACCGCCGCCGGGTCGTCGAGCGCGCTCGTGGCCGAGATGACGACGCGGCTCGACGACCTCGCGCGCGGCACCGAGGCGTTCGCCGCCGCGATGCAGGAGGTGGCCGCGTCGAGCCAGGAGCAGAGCGCGAGCACCGAGGAGATCGCCGCCGCGTCGATGGCGCTCTCGAGCGCCGCCGGCCGCGTCACCGAGCTCGTCTCGACGTTCAGGCTGGGCGAGGAGGACGCCGCGCGCCCGGAGGCGGCCACGGCGACGCGGGCGCACGACGGGTCGGGGCCGATCCGCTTCCGGGCGGCGTGAGCCGCCCGGGGGCCGGGGCCGCTCCCGCTGGGCGAGCGACGCCGCGTCGCGACGCGTTCTCGCGCCTCGCCCGCGGCGGCGCACGCCCGACACGGTTCGCCCCGTCGGCGTAGCGTTCGCCCCGCCCGGCCACGGCTCGTCACGGCGGACTGGCATCGGCCGGCGCGCGCGAGGAGATTCGCTCGCCTCCACCTCACGGGGCGCGAGCCGTCTCCGCCGCCGCGAGGGGAACGGATCGGTGCGGCCCGCCGTCCGTTCCGCCCACCCTACCGCGTCAGTCGCGAGCGCCGCCCATGCTCTCCTTCCTCCTGTGTCTGCTGACCCTCGGCGCGAAGCAGGCAGCCGCCGAGCCGCACCGCCCCACCGACGATCGCGCGGCGTTCGTGACCGTGCTGGGGCGCGACACGGTCGCGCTGGAGAGCTACACGCGAACCGCGTCCAGGCTCGAGGGCGACATGGTCGTGCGGGTCCCGGGCACCGTGCACCTGCATTACGTCCTCCAGCTCGGCGCCGACGGCGCCGTCGCGCGCTCCACGGTCGATGTGACCCCGCTCGGCACGTCGGAGGTGGCGCGCCGCCGGGTGACGCTGGACTTCGTGCCCGATTCGGTTCGCGTCGCCGTGGACTCGGCGGGCGTGCGCCAGCGCGCGACCGTCGCCGTGGAGAAGGGGACCGTGCCTCTCCTCATGTCCGGCTTCGGCTCGTCGTACGGCCTCTACGGGTCGCTGGGGATGTACGAGCTCCTCTTCTCGCGGCTCCCGTCGCGCCCGAACGACACCGTCGCGGTGGCGTCGATCGGCGCGGCGAGCGGGCGGCCGGCGATGCGACGTCTCGTGCGCCGGTCGGCGACCCGGATCGACGTCGACTTCTTCCGGATCGCCTGGACCCACCTGACGCTCGACGCGGACGGGAACATCACGGGCGCCGATGCGAGCGAGACCACGGAGAAGACCGAGACGCGGCGCACCGAGTACTTCGACGTGGCGCGGGCGGCGAAGGGCTTCGCCGCGCGCGACCGCTCCGGCACCGGCATCGGCGTCGCGTCGCCCAACCAGACGGTGAGCGCGACGCTGGGCTCCACGGCCGTCGTCGTCGCCTTCGGGAGCCCGCGGCGGCGCGGCCGCGAGATCCTCGGCCGCGTGGTACCGTACGGCGAGGTCTGGCGCACCGGCGCGAACGAGGCGAGCGTGCTGGTGACCGACGGCGACCTCACCATCGGAGGCGTCGAGGTGCCGGCCGGCGCCTACAGCCTCTGGACGCTCCCGAAGCGCGACGGCGTGGAGCTGATCATCAACCGCCAGCACGGCCAGTGGGGAACGCAGTACGACGCGTCTCAGGACCTGGCGCGCTTGCCGATGCGCGTCGCGCCCGCGCCTGAGCCGAGGGAGAGCTTCGCCATCACCGTGTCCCCGACGACGGCTGGCGCCGGCGAGCTCCGCATCCTCTGGGACAGCTTCGTCTGGAGCGTGCCGGTGGTCGCGAGGTAACTGCCGGCTCGTGCGGCCCGCTGGGGATCGCGCGTACTTCCCCTCGCGCGCCCCTTCCCTTCACCGCCCTCGCGTCACCGCCCTCGCGCCAGCCACCCCGCCTTCTTCCCCTCCGGCCGCACCAGGATGAAGGTGCCGAATCGTCCCAGCACCTCCAGCCGGCCGTGCGGGGCCACACTGTCGACGACGCTCGCGGTGGCCAGCGGCTTTTCGCGGAGCGCGCCGCCGGCGCCGCCGGCGCCGAGGCGGGCAGCGGCGAGCCTCGCCCCATGCTCCGCCGGCTCGGTGAGGCGCGCGGCGACGAAGCCCGCCGAGCCGTCGGGGAGTCGCACGCGGTAGAGCGGGCCCGCGGCGCCGTCCACGCGGAGCGCCGTCTGCGCGGGGAGCGGCGGCGCCGGCGCCGCGCCGACCGGCGCGAGGGGCAGTGGAGCGCCGATCAGCGGTGCCCCGCGCCGCGCGGCGACGCGCCGCCAGGCGCCGAGCGCGGTGGTGTCCGCGGTCACGCGCGGCAGCGCGGCGGTGCGGGTGTCGATGTAGGGGAACGGGTCCACCGCGCCCTCGCCCCGCCGGTAGACGCCGAAGTGCAGGTGCGGGCTCGTGGTGCGCGCGTTGCCGGTGTTGCCGACGAGGCCGAGCGTGTCGCCGGCGCGGACGATCGCGCCATTGCTCACGAGCTGGCTGTCGAGGTGCGCGTAGTAGAGCGACTGCCCGCGCCGCACGTCGCGCAGCCAGACCACCTTGCCGCCGAGCTGCGTGACGCCGACGCCGGCGACGACGCCGCCCGTCGCCGCGACGATCGGCGTGCCGCGCCGCGCGAAGAGGTCGACGCCCTCGTGGTGGCGCCGGCCGGCGTCGCGGTCGGCGCCGTAGAAGCTCAGCACGGCGCGGCTGTCGCGCCCGGGGAGCGGGAAGGCGAGCGAGGGGCCGGCCTCGACGGTCACGGTGTAGCGCACGCCGCGCAGCAGCTCGGGCTGGAGCCGCAGCACGTAGGCGACGCGCTGGCGATCCACGTCCACCACGACGGAGCGCAGGGTGCGCGCGGCGGCCGGCGCTCCCGGGGCCTCCGGGTCGCCCCGCCCGGCCTCGGCGCTCGCCACGAGGCGCGGCGGCTCGCCGCGGGCGACGTCGGCGCTGTCGAGCGACTGCTCGAAGAGGTCCACGAAGAGCGCCGCCGGCGGCGCGCCCTCTTCGGTCTCGACGCGCACGGTGAGGCGCTGTCCGCGTCGCGGCGTCATCCGCAGCCCCACCGAGGCGGCCTCGTCGGGGGCGAAGTAGCCGGTCTCGCGGTACGGGAGGGGGATCGCCAGGGGCGAGCGGAGCGCCCGCTGGGCGGCTGCGCTCCACTCGCGGCCTAGCGCCGCGTCGCCGAGGCCGGCGTCGCGCAGCGACCTGGCGTAGCGCTCGTGCGGGCTCGTCCGCGCGAGGCGGTCGAGGGCATCGCGCGTGGCCGCGCTCCCACCGCAGGCCGCGGCGAGGAGGAGCGCGAGCGTCACGAGCGCGCGGCTGGAGCGGCGGGGTCGTGCGGCGCGGTGATCGGTTCGAGAGGGGAGCATCGGACGATGGGGTCGGTGCCGGTGATACCCCGCGTCCGGCCCTCGAGTCCCGACCCCCGATGGTCCGTCAGGTCGTCGGCCGCCAGTCCACCTGGGCGCCGGCGGCGGTGTCTTCCTGCCGCGCGGCCCACTTGAAGAAGACGAAGGTCATCACGACGTAGAAGAAGAGCCCGCCGGGGATCCACATGATGAGCCCGCCGATCTGCTGGTCCTGGAGAGGGGAGATCCCCCAGATGCGCGGGGCGCTGGCGTAGGCCGGGTAGAGGACGTGGTCGGCCATCTCGACGCAGATGGCGACGATCGACATCGGGATGCTCATCAGGAAGCAGTAGAGCATCTGCCCCGGGTAGGCGAGGCGCGGGAGCTCGGGGAGCGGGCTCAGCAGGGGCCACCACATCAGCACCGCCGTCACGAGGAACATGAGGTGCTGGGCGATGTGCACCGGGTGGTAGCGAATCGCCAGGTTGTAGAGGGGCGGCAGATGCCAGGCGGCGATGACGACGTTGAAGAGCGCGAAGCAGACCGCCGGCCGGGTGACCCAGCGGGCGAGCGCGGCGACGGGGCGGACGCGGAGCGCCGGCCGCAGCATGCCGCCCGGCGTGCCGTGGATGAGCAGGGGGGGCACGACCAGGGTGAGGATCAGGTGCTGCACCATGTGCCCGCTGAACAGGTAGTAGTCGCTCAGGTCGTGGAGCGGCCCGTTGAGCGAGACGAACATCACGGCGAGCGCGGCGAAGAAGGCGACGCGCTGCGCGACGCTGGGGACGTCCCCCGCGGGTCCGGTGCGCGGCGTCGGGCGCCGGTGGGGGAGGGTCGGGTACGGGACGCCGCCCGAGGCGGCGTAACTTCCCGGTGGGGGGGCCCCCCCGGAGCGCGACTCGGCGGCCGCGCCGCTGCCGTCACGCTCGGCGACGCGCGCCCGCCAGAGATAGAGGGCGCCCAGCGCGAGGAGCCCGATGACCGTGCTCGGGTGGACGGTCCAGCTGGTCAGCGAGATCCGCTGCGCCGGGTGGAGGAGGAAGAGCGAGGCGGCGAGGTACATGGACTGCGGTGTGCTGCGGTTGAGTGGCGCGGGGCGGCCGGAATGGGCCGACGGCCGAGGGGCGGGAGACGAGAACCGGGGATCTCCCCTTCTCCTCTCCCGCCCCCCTGATACCTCGATCTCGCGGCGCCGGGTCCGGCCGCGTCGGCCCCGGTCAGGTCAGGAGACCGAGCCGCACGGCGAGCTTCCCGAACAGGAACATGAGCCCGACGAGGGTCGTGGCCGCGATCAGGAAGGGCCCCGTGAAGAGGGCGCGGAAGATCTTGTGGTCGTACTTCAGGTGCATGTAGAACATCACGACGGTCGCGAACTTGACCGCCGACATGATGAGGAGCGACGGGACGAACGCCTTCGACGCGACGAAAGTCGGGACGTAGTAGGCCGCGACCTCGACGATCGTGATGATCGTGAGGAAGGCGCCGACGATGAAGTAGGTCTTGGCCGTCGGGTGGTGGCCGTGGGCCGCTTCGTCGTGGCCGTGCGCGGCGCCGTGGTCGGAGGGCTGAGCCATGGGTCGGGCGCTCCTACTTGATCAGGTAGACGAGCGTGAAGATCGCGATCCACACCACGTCGACGAAGTGCCAGTAGAGCGCGGCGAGGTCGACGTTGAGCGCGTCCTCGGGCTGGAGGCCCCGCTTGTAGTCGATCGCGAGGAGCGAGCAGAGCCAGAGCACGCCGGCGGTCACGTGGGCGCCGTGGAAGCCGGTGAGGGTGAAGAACGACGAGCCGAAGAGGTTCGTGCGGATCGTCAGCCCCTCGTGGACGAACGAGGTGAACTCGTACGCCTGGCACATGAGGAAGCCGACGCCGAAGACGATGACGCCCCAGAGCCAGAGCTTCGAGTTGCCGAGGATGCGCTCTCCCGTCGTGCGCTTCGGGACGCGCCGGTTCAGGACCGCGTTGTGGGCGAGCACCATGAACAGCGACGACATGAGCAGGAGGAACGTCGAGAACGACGTGACGGGGATGTTGAGGATCGCCCCGAAGTGCCGCCCCGTCGTCGCGTCCGTCCACGGCTCGTGCGGGAAGGGCCCGACCAGCGACCGCCCCTTGTAGATCAGGTAGGTCGAGATCAGCGACGTGAAGAGCATGCACTCCGAGCCGATGAACGCCCAGATGCCGATCTTGCGGTTGTCGAGCCCCGTCGAGGTGTAGTGATGTCCGGCCACCGGCGACTGGGGGGCGGACGTCATCGTGGTTTCCAAGTCTCTATCTCCGGCTATAGCTGAATCGCGTGGTGTCGGGCCTGGGTGCCGCTGGTGCCGCTGATGCCGAGCGTGCGGCGCGTAGCGTGTCGTGACCCCTACACGCTACGCGCCGCCTCTCAGTGCTCTTCCTCGAGCGGGCTCGTGAGCCAGGCGTAGAGCGAGGTGACGAGGATCGCGGCGCCGCCGAGGACGACGAAGAAGAAGAGCGTCTTGCTCTCGCGGTGCACGAAAAGCATCCCCGAGATCATGATGACCATGCCGAGCGCCGTGAGCGCCGGCTTGGCGGTGGCCGTCGGCATCGGGATGCCGAGCTCCCGTGCGGTGTAGGTCTCGGTCTCGATGTGCATCGGCGCCTGCGGGGGCACCTTGCTCCGGTCCACCGGGTTCACGTGGCCCCGGGCGCCCGTGTCGCTGCCGGCGGCGTCCACGGTGAGCTCCCGGTCACCCATCCGCGAGTGCGGGACGTCGGCGGTGAGCTCGGGGTGCGTGAGGTCCCAGAGCGGGTAGCGCGAGGTGACCGTCGGCAGCTTGGCGAAGTTGTACTCCGGCACCGGCGACGGGATCGACCACTCGAGCGTCGGCGCGTCCCACGGGTTGTTCCCCGCCACCGGGCCGCTGCGCTTCGACCTGAAGAAGTTGTAGACGAAGACGAGGGTGCCGAGGACGAGCAGCCCGGTGCCGACCGTCGACCACCAGTTGAAGTTGTCGTAGCCCTGCCCCGCGTCGTACGTGTAGATGCGCCGCGGCATGCCGAGCAGCCCCGAGAAGTGCATCGGGAAGAAGGTGACGTTCATCCCGACGAAGAACAGCCAGAAGTGGATGTTCCCCAGCGTCTCGTTCATCATGCGCCCGAACATCTTCGGGAAGTAGTAGTAGATCCCGGCCATGATGCCGAAGATCGACCCGCCGAAGAGCACGTAGTGGAAGTGGGCGACGATGAAGTAGGTGTCGGTCTGCTGCAGGTCGGCCGGCGGCGAGGAGTGCATGACGCCGGAGATGCCGCCGATGGTGAAGAGGCCGACGAGGCCGGCGGCGAACTTGGCGGCCGTGGTGAAGCGGATCGCGCCGCCGTGCATGGTGGAGATCCAGTTGAAGATCTTCACGCCGGTCGGGATCGCGATGAGCATCGTCATCAGGCCGAACACGGTGTCGGCGATCGGCCCCATGCCGACGGCGAACATGTGGTGGGCCCAGACGCCGAAGCCGAGGAAGCCGATGAGGATCGTCGCGTAGACCATCACCGGGTAGCCGAAGATCGGCTTCCGGGAGAAGGTCGGCAGGACCTCGGACGTCAGCCCGAAGGCGGGGAGGACGAGGATGTAGACCTCGGGGTGCCCGAAGATCCAGAACAGGTGTTGCCAGAGGAGCGGGTCGCCGCCGGCCGCCGGCGTGTAGAAGTTCGTCCCGAAGAAGCGGTCGAACTGCAGGAACACGAGGGCGATCGTGATCACCGGGAAGGCGAGCATGATCAGGAACTGCACGACGAACGCGTTCCAGGTGAACATCGGCATGCGCATCAGGTTCATCCCCGGCGCGCGCATGTTGATGATCGTCGTGATGAAGTTGAACGCCGCCGCCAGCGTCGAGACGCCGAGGATCTGCAGGCCGAGCACCCAGAAGTCGATGTTGACGCCGGGCGAGTACTGGCGCGTCGTCAGGGGGGTGTAGCCGAACCAGCCGCCGTCGGGCGCGGCGCCGAAGAAGATGGGGAGCGTGATGAAGATGCCGCCCAGCAGGTACACCCAGTAGCTGAACGCGTTGAGCCGCGGGAAGGCGACGTCACGCGCGCCGATCTGGAGCGGGATCAGGAAGTTGAAGAACGCGGCCGAGAGGGGCATGATGGCGAGGAACACCATCGTCGTCCCGTGCATCGTGAAGATCTGGTTGTACGTCTCGGCCGAGACGAAGTGCATGTTCGGCGCGCGCAGCTGCCAGCGAATGATCGCCGCCTCGGCGCCGCCGAACACGAAGAAGAAGAGCGACGTGTAGAGGTAGAGCAGACCGATGCGCTTGTGGTCCGTCGTCGCGATCCAGCTCCACAGTCCCGTGCGCTGCTCGACTGGCAGCGTACGCGTCGGTGCGGGAGCGGCAGCGGTGGTCGTTGCCATGCGGTGGATTCTCCGGGTGCTTCCGAGTGATGCGTGTGTCGAGGGAAGCCGCTAACGGCTAGCGGCCAGCCGCCAGCTGTTACTTGAGGGCCTGCAGGTAGGCGACGACGTCGGCGATCTGCTGATCGTCGAGTCCGCCCGGGGTCTTCTGCTTGGTGATCGGGTCGATCTGCCCCTTGCCGAGCGTCGGCATCATGCTGCCCGGCTTCATCAGGCGGGCGTTCTTGACCCAACGCGCGAGGTGGCGGGCATCGTTCGGGTACTGCGCGCCGGCGATCGTGTAGCGCGAGCCGACGTGGGTCAGGTTCGGGCCGATCCGCCCCATGGCGATCGGGTTGCCGCTGATCGCGTGGCAGCCGACGCAGCCGCCGATGAGGAACGCCGTCTGGCCCCGCGTCGGGTCGCCCTTGAGGGCGTCGTTGAACCGCAGCTCGGCCGGGAGCGGGGTGGTGGGCAGGTTGTACTTCTGGAGCCGTTCGCGCGGGAAGACGTAGGGCGCGGGCTGCTCCGGCGTGCGCGCCGCGCTGGCGCCCTGCACGGCCGGCCCGAGCGGGTTCTTCCCCGTCTCGCCGGCGCCGGTCTGCCCGACGCGCGGCTCCCCACCGACCGGGGGGTGCGCCGCGGTCGGCCCCTGCTGCGCTCCCTTCTGTTGGAACGCCACCGGCTGGAGCGCGACCGCGCCGCCGCTCGCCGCGCCCTGCGCGCCCGTTGCGGGGGCCGCCGGGGCCGCCGGGGCCGCCGGGGCCGCGCCGAAGGCGGCGGGGGTGAGCTGGTGCGCCGTCCACGACGCGAACTCGGCCGGGGTCACGGTGAAGACGCGGAACTTCATGTTCGCGTGGCTCGCGCCGCAGTACTCGTTGCAGCTCCCGTTGAGCGCGGTGCCGCCGTCGGCGGCGAGCGAGTCGTCGACCGTGAACCAGAGATAGTTCGTGTGGTTCGCGATCAGGTCGCGCTTCCCGCCGAGCCGCGGGATCCAGAACGAATGGAGGACGTCGTTCGTCCGGAGCGCGAAGTTCACCGTGCGCCCGGTGGGGAGGTAGAGCTCATTCGCCGTCGTCAGCGTGTCGAGCTTCCCCTGCGCGTTGCGCGTGGTGTACTGCGGGTAGCGAAACTCCCACCACCACTGGTGCCCGACCACCTCCACCTGCAGCGCGCTCGACACCGCCTTGGCCTGCGTCCGGAAGATCGTCCGAACGGTGGGCACGGCGATGAACATCAGGACGACCGCCGGGATGGCCGTCCAGAGGATCTCGAGCGTCGTGTTGCCGTGCACGTGGCGCGGCGCCCGCTGTCCGGGCTTGCTGCGGAAGCGGAGCACCGTGTAGATGAGCAGGCCCTCGACCACCACGAAGACGATCGTGCCGAGAAAGAGCAGGCGATCCCACAGCCCGTCGATCGCGGTGTTGAAATCGGTCGTGTGGTGGAACGTCGAGTTTGGGTAGGTGTCTCTCGTGCACGCGGCGAGCGCGAGGGCGAGCGCAGCCGTCAGCGCGGCGGTCACTAGCCGGCGCGGGCGGTGAATCCTGGGCATGCCAATTCCTGGTTACCGGCGGTGATAGCGCGCCGCGGAGCCCGTGGGCGGCGGCGCCTGGAGGGGTCTTGGGTACAGCATCGGCAAGGTAACGGCCAGACTCGAGCGAAAGCAAGCGAACTTCGCGCGCATTTCCACAGCGGCGTGATACGCGACGCGAGGTGCGATTCACCAGGCGACGCGACGTGCGTCGCACCGGGCGTCGCACCGAGCGACGAGGCATGCGGCACGCCACGTCGCACGCCCGGACGCGGCGGGCGCAGCGAAATGCGGGCCAGCCGCCGCCGGGCGGGTCGTCACGCTTGGATCGCTCTTTAGGATCGCTCCGTGGAATGCGCCGCGACCGGCGTATCGAATCGGCCTATCGGCCGATCGAATCGGTCTATAGGAGTTGGCTCAGGGGAGTTGGCTCAGGGGAGCCAGCCCAGGGGAGGGCCGGCGCACCTCACGCGACCACGTCCGGCGCCTCACCCTTCGCGCCGTCGTCGGTCGCATGGCGCTCCTTCACCCGCGTCACCGCGATCTCGAGCTGCGTCCGGAGCTGCGCCACCCCCTCGCGCAGCGCGCGCAGCTTCGTCTGCTCGTTCCCGCCGCGCGTCGCCACGAGCAGTAGCGCCACCACCTGGTCGGAGATGAGCCCGAACTGCCCCTTGAGCAACCCGACGAGCGGTGTCCCGGCCCGTCGCAGCTGCGCCCCGAAGAGCTGCGTCGGCTGATTCGCCCTGATGGCCACGGCCATCCGCTCGACGATGCC
Source organism: Gemmatimonadaceae bacterium (assembly GCA_045804285.1). GTDB lineage: Bacteria > Gemmatimonadota > Gemmatimonadetes > Gemmatimonadales > Gemmatimonadaceae > DATMHT01. Next base: position 18,582 of record JBJMNL010000192.1, on the reverse strand, counting down.
GTGCAGGTGCTGCACCTGCGCCAGCGAGTCATCGAGCGTCTTCATCTTGGCCATGCCGGCGCCGTCGAGTTGGGCGGCCATCGTCGTCGGGAGTGGGGGATCGGGAGTGGGAGGGCGACTGCTCGACAGCTAGACGCGGTGTCGGCCCTCGCGTCACGTCCTCGGTGCCATTCCCGTCGCCGCGCTACTTCACCCGCTCCAGCCTGCCCGACGGCTCCCACGCCGGGCGGCCGGCGCGCGCCGGCGGGGCGCCGTCGAGGGCGACGACGTCGGCGGTGAAGCCCTGCTCGCCGGCGAGCAACGCCGCGCCCACGCCGTACGCGTCGACCGGCACCCCCTCCTCCTCGAAGGCGCGGATCTTCGACACCGTGAAGCCGCCAGACGCGAGGATGCGCACGTCTCCCAGCCCCTCGGCGTCGAGCGCGTTGCGCACGCGCCAGACGAGCGCCGGGTTCACGCCGGCCGGCGGGAAGGTCCCCATGTCGGAGAGGATCGAGCGGTCCACCATGTACTCCGAGGTCGCGAGCTGCACCCCCCAGAGCCGCGCGTCGAGCCCCCCGCCCGCGGCGCCGAGGGCGCGCGCCACCTCGAGCGCCGTGCGCACGGAGTCGTTCTCGTGGTCCACGGGGACGACGATCTGCGCGTCCCCGCCGATCCCCTCGGCGAAGCGCCGCGCCGCGTCGGCCGTGCTCCCGGCGTAGGCGGCGATCAGCGAGTGCGGCATCACCGCCGCGCGCGGCGCCCCCCGTCCGCCGAGTCGGAGCACGCCGCGCTCGCCGGCGACCGCGCCCCCCACCGCCGCCGCGTAGGCGTCGCCGGCGTGCACGAGCCAGTGGTCGTGCCGCCCGGGGAAGACGGCGACCGGTTTCGGCCGCGCCGCGTCGACGAGGCGCCGCGCGTTGGTGCAGACGCGCGTCCGACGCGCGAGCACCCCGACGGCGAGCTGCGAGAGGCGCGCCGCCTCGGAGTACGATCCCTCGACCGTCAGCGCCGCTCCCCCCGCCTCGACCCGGTCGCCGTCGTAGAGCGCGTGCACGACGAGCCGCGCCCAGTCGGCCGCCCCCACCTTCATCATCGCGACGACCTCGTCGACCCCGCACACGACCCCCGCGCGCTCGGCGGCGATCTCGACCGTCACGCGCGCCGGGCGCGCGTCGGCCTCGAGCACCGACTCCGCCACGACGCCCCCAGCGTCCAGCTCACTCGCCGCGCGGATCTGCTCGGGGGAGAGGCGGAAGGTCGAGGGGTCGAGGCGCCTGCGTCGTCGAGGAGGCATGGGAGGGTGAGGCGGAATTGGAGATACGAGAGACGGAAGGGCGGAACGGATACGGAAGAGCGGAATGAGGCATGAGGCATGAGGCATGAGGCTGGGCTGCGGCAGGTACCAGGTACCGGGGCCTACGGACGCATCGTGGCGGAGTCATTCCCAGGTACCCGGTACCGGGGGCGGCCCGGCCTCATGCCTCATCCCTCATTCCGCCTTCGTCGATCGGCATTCCTCCTTGCCTCCTCGACGCGTCCGTCCTCATCTCGCCTTCGCTCGAGCTACTTGACCGCCCGCGGCGCCGTCATCGCCTCCGGGTTCAACACGCGGTCGAGCTGCGCGCGCGTCAGGAGGCCGCGCTCCATGACCAGGTCGTAGACGCCGCGCCCCGTCTCGAGCGACTCCTTGGCGATGTCGGTCGACGTCTCGTAGCCGAGGACCGGGACGAGCGCCGTGACGATGCCGATCGAGTGCTCCACGAAGCCGCGCATGCGGTCGGGGTTCGCCGTGATCCCCTCGATGCACTTCGTGCGCAGCACGCCGCAGGCGTTGCGCAGCTCGGCGATGCCGCCGAGCAGGCGGAAGGCGATGATCGGCTCGAAGACGTTGAGCTGGAGCTGCCCCGCCTCGGCGGCCATCGTCACCGTGACGTCGCCGCCGATCACGTCGAAGCAGACCTGGTTGACGACCTCGGGGATCACGGGGTTGACCTTCCCCGGCATGATCGAGGAGCCCGGCTGCATCGCGGGGAGGTTGATCTCGCCGAGCCCGGCGCGCGGCCCCGACGAGAGAAGCCGCAGGTCGTTGCAGATCTTGGAGAGCTTGACCGCCGTGCGCTTGAGCACCCCTGAGAGCTGCACGAAGGCGCCGGTGTCGGAGGTCGCCTCGACGAGGTCGGGGGCGGTGATGAGCTCGAGCCCGGTCACGCGAGACAGGTGCCGCCGCACGAGCTCGGCGTAGCCGGGCGGCGCGTTGATCCCGGTGCCGATCGCCGTCGCCCCCATGTTGATCTCGCGGATCAGCGCCTGCGCCTCGCCGAGCCGGTCCACGTCCTCGAGCAGCGTGTGGGCGAACGCCGCGAACTCCTGGCCGAGCGTCATCGGCACGGCGTCCTGGAGCTGCGTCCGCCCCATCTTGATGTGCCCCGCGAACTCGCGCCCCTTGGCGAGGAGGGCCTCGCACAGCTCGCGGAGCGCCCCCTGAAGGCCCGTGATGCTGGCGTGCAGGGCGAGCTTCACCGCCGTCGGGTAGACGTCGTTGGTGGACTGGCTGAGGTTGACGTGGTTGTTGGGGTGGACGTGCTCGTACTCGCCCCGCGAGTGGCCGAGCAGCTCGAGGGCGCGGTTCGCGATCACCTCGTTCGCGTTCATGTTCGTCGACGTCCCGGCCCCGCCCTGGATCATGTCGACGAGGAAGTGCTCGTGGTGGCGGCCGGCGCGGATCTCGCGCGCCGCCCGCACGATCACGTCCGAGACGGTAGGGGAGAGGAGGCCGAGCTCGGCGTTGGCGAGCGCCGCCGCCTCCTTCACCGCCGCCAGCGCGTCGACGAGCGCCGGGAACTCGCGCAGCGGTACGCCCGTGATCGGGAAGTTCTCGAGGGCGCGCAGCGTCTGCACCCCGTACAGCGCGTCGTCCGAGACCTCGCGCTCGCCGAGCAGGTCGTGCTCGCGGCGCATCCGCGACCCGCCGAAGCCGAGCGTCCGCCCGCGTCCGACGAGCGTCGCGTCGGCCCCCCGCAGCCGGTTCGAGATCGCCCGCGCCGCCTTGGCGACGAGCGCGGCGTAGAGCTGCGGGTGCTCGTCGAGCATCCGCCGGATCTTGTCGGCCTCGAAGACGAGCGCCTCGGTGCGCTGGAGCGTCCGCGCCGTGGTGCCGTGGCGCGAGTCGTCGAGCAGCAGCCCCTCCCCCACCGCCTCGCCGGCGCCGATGGTGACGAGCCGCACCGGGCGGCCGGAGACCGACTTCTCGATCGCCACGCAGCCGGCGGTGACGATCGCGAAGATGCAGCGCGGGTCGCCCTGGTGGAACAGGATCGCTTCCCCCTCGTAGCTCGTCGGCGTCACGCTCTCGGCGAGCAGCCTCAGGTAGTGCTCGGGGAACCCGTCGAGGAAGGCGGCGCGGCGGAGCTGGCCGACGATCGCGTCGAGCGACGGCGCGGGAGTCGGAGAAACGGCGGGGGTCGTCATGGGGAAGGAAGCTATACGGGAAGACGGGGGAGCAGGTACTGGCAGCCACCGGGAGCGCATCGGGGGGCGGGGTCCGCCGCCGGGCGTCGCCGGCGCCGCCCCCCTGGGGCGCCCGACCCGCCCTAGCGTTCCGGCGGCCTCGCGCGTATCGGTGCAGCATCTCGGACGCATTCACCCCGAAGCCTCTCCCTCCCCCATGTCACTCTCCCGTCGCGACTTCCTCGGCGCCGGCGCGGCCGCCGCCGCCGGCCTCGCTCTCTCGAAGACCGCCGGCGCGGAGGAGCTCGCCGCCGCCGCGGCCGGCGCCCCCCTTGCCGCCCCCCTCGCCCCCTCGCGCCCCGTCGTCGTCTCCTCGGCCAACGGGCTCCGCGGCGTGGCCAGGGCGTACGAGATGATGGCGCGGCAGAACGCCGACCCGCTCGACGCGGCGATCGCCGGCGTCAACATCCAGGAGCTCGACCCCGAGGACCAGAGCGTCGGGCTCGGCGGGCTGCCGAACGAGGAGGGGGTCGTCCAGCTCGACGCCTCCGTCATGCACGGCCCGACGAAGCGCGCCGGCGCCGTGGCCGCGCTCGAGGGGATCGCCACGCCGTCGCTCGTCGCCAAGGCGGTGATGGAGTACACCGACCACATCCTGCTCGTCGGCGCCGGGGCGAAGAAGTTCGCGCTCGAGATGGGGTTCAAGGAGCAGGATCTGCTCACCGAAAAGAGCCGCCAGATGTGGCTGCGCTGGAAGGCGCGCCTCAACCCCAACGACAACTGGCTCGACCACGACGAGGACGTGCCCCTGGGCGGGCGCGTCTCGGCGCGCGAGCCCGACTTCGGTGACGACCATCCGGGCACGCGCGAGAAGCTCTGGGTCGACGAGCACGGCGTCGCGCACACGTACGGCACGATCAACATGAACGCCGTCAACGCCGCCGGCGACGTGGGCAGCGTCACGACGACGAGCGGGCTGGCGTGGAAGATCCCCGGCCGCGTCGGCGACTCGCCGATCGTGGGCGCCGGCCAGTACTGCGACAACGCGGTCGGCGCCGCCGGCTCGACGGGGCGCGGCGAGGCGAACATCAAGGTCTGCGGCGCCTTCCTCGCCGTGGAGCTCATGCGCCAGGGCCTGTCGCCGGAGGCGGCGCTGATGAAGGTGATGGAGCGGGTCATCGCGATGACCGAGTCGCGCCTGCTCGACGAGCGCGGCCGTCCCCGCTTCGACCTCAACTACTACGCGGTCAGCAAGGACGGTCGCGTCGCCGGCGCCTGCGCCTACCAGGGGGGCCGCTACGCCGTCTGCGACGCGCAGGGGGCCCGTCTCGTGGAGAGCGCCTACCTCTTCAAGCGCGAGGAGCGCCCCAAGGGGCCGACGACGGGGACGATCCCGCGGAAGTAGCCGGCGGCGGCGGCGCGGCCCGATGGAACGCGGCCCGTGCCTTGCCACGTTTGAAGGCTGGATCGTCGCGCGGGTGGCTGGCATTCCAACGCCGGAGCTCGCCGGCTCGCGCGGCGGTAGCGCGTGAGGCACCATGTTCGACACGCTCCTCGAGTCGCGTCGCGCGCACCAGCGCGCGACGCCCGCTGGCGCGCTCAGTCTCGCGGCCCACGTCGCCGCGATCTCGACCGTCGCGCTGCTCGGCGCCGGCGGCGCGCCGCGCTCGAACCTCGTCGGCCCCCCCGAGCACGCGACCATGCTCGCGCTCCTCCGCTTCGACCGGCCGCGCGCCACGCCCTCCGGATCACCGTCGCTGGCGAGCATCGCGCCCGGGCGCGGGCGGCGCGGCGTCCGCCGCCGCCTCACCTCGGCGACGCCGGCGAAGCTCGCGGCGATCCCGCAGCTCGACCTCGGCGCGATCGCGGACGCCGTCACCGCGGACGTGACGCGCTACGACCGCGAGCTGGCGTCGCTGGCCCCGGCGCCCAGGGACTTCACGGAGCCGGGCGCCGCGACGCGCGTGCTGGCGGCGATCTCCAGCCTCGCCGCCTACGGTCACGGGGCGCCGACCTTCCGGCTCCCGGTGGAGATGCCCGCCGTCGCGCTCTCCAGCAACCCGCGTCCCGAGTACCCGGAGTCGCTCCGGCTCGCGCAGGTCGAGGGGGACGTCCAGCTGCAGTTCCTGGTCGACACTACCGGCGCGCCCGACGTGCGGTCGGCGCGCGTGCTGCGGAGCAGCAACGACCTGTTTACCGCCGCCGTCCGGTCGGTGCTGCCGCGGCTGCGCTTCCTCCCCGCCGAGAGCGGCGGGAACAAGGTCGCGGTCATCGCCGAGCAGACGTTCTCGTTCGTGATCTCGCGCTGAGCACCTCGCGCTGAGCACCTCGCGCTGAGCAGCTCGCGCTGAGCGACTCGCCCGAGCGGGCGCGGCTCACCCCGGGAGCCAGAAGAAGGCGAGCGCGAGGATGACGTAGACGGCGAGGAGCTGCACGCCCTCCATCCAGTGCGACTCCCCGTCCTGCCCGACGAGCGACATGATCCAGACCGCGATCGCGACCGAGACGACCTCGAACGTCGTGAAGCGCAGGTCCATCGGCCGCGGCGCGATCAGGTAGCTCAGGAGGACGAGCGCGGGCGCGACGAAGAGCGCGATCTGGATCGACGAGCCGACGGCGATCGTGATCACGGCGTCCATCTTGTTGCGGCCGGCGAGGAGCACCGCCGACGAGTGCTCGGCGGCGTTGCCGATGAGCGCGACGAGGATGACGCCGACGAACACCTCGTTCATCCCGAACTGGCGCGCCGTCTCCTCGACGGCGCCGACGAGGAGCTCGCTCATCACCGCGACGCCGGCGGTGGCGGCGAGCAGCAGCCCCACCGCCCTGCCCGTGGACTTGCCCGCCGGCGTGAGCTCGTCGGTGTGCTCCCCCGCCTCACCCACGTACAGGTGGCGGTGCGTGCGCAGCGAGAAGACGAGGCTCAGGACGTAGGTCGCGAGCAGCACGACGCTGATCTCGACGCTCAGCGCCCCCTCGTGGACCCCCCCGCCGGGCCCGACCACGAGGTGGAAGATCGCGGGGACGAAGAGCGAGATCGCGCTCAGCACGAGCAGCGTCACGCTGAGGGCCGCGGCGGTACGGTTGAACTCCTGCCGCTCGTACCTGATCCCCCCCCAGAGCGCGCTCGCGCCGAAGACGAGGAGCACGTTGCCGATGATCGAGCCCGTGAGCGACGCCTTGACGAGCTCGAACAGCCCGGCGCGCAGGGCGACGATCGCGATGATGAGCTCCGCCGCGTTCCCGAAGGTGGCGTTGAGCAGCCCGCCCACGCCCTCGCCCAGCCGCTCGGCGAGCTGCTCGGTGGCGCGCCCCATGAGTGCGGCGAGGGGGATGATGGCGGCGGCGGAGGCGAGGAAGACCGGCAGGGCGCCCGCGTGGGTCACGTGCTCGAGGACGAGGGCCACGGGGAAGAAGGCGAGGAGCAGGAGGATCCAGTTCTCCCTCACGAAGAGCCGGGCCATGCGGGACGGGGCGACGAGGTGGACGGAGGTCGGGCGCGTCCGCCGACGCGGCGGCCCGGCGGTGCGCGAAAGCTACGCGCTGCGGCGCGGCGGGCGAAGAGTGCGCGCTCGCCCGGCAGCCCGTTAGGCGCGCCGGGCGCCCTGCCCTGATGAGACCTTCCCAATCCGCTCCCGACGCTACCACGGCCGCGCTCGCCATGCGAGCGTCGGTACCCCGTGCCGGCGCCGCTCGCGATCCTCGTTTATTAACTTGTACGCGCCACGGCCGGCGGGCGGGCGTCGCCCGGCCGGCACGCGCCACTCTTCGCACTCTCCATCAGCATGGCCGAAGATACGACCGCGTTTTCCGGATCGCCTCGCGCTCTCGTCCCGATCGGGGGCCGCCCCCCCGCGCTCGTCGGCGGGCGCGAGCTGGCGCTGATCGCCGGCCCCTGCTCGGTCGAGGGACGCGACATGCTGCTCGCCACGGCGCGCGCCGTGCGCGCCGCCGGCGCCATGGCGCTCCGCGGCGGCGCCTTCAAGCCGCGCACCTCGCCGCACGCCTTCCAGGGGCTCGGCGAGGCGGGGCTCGAGCTGCTCGCCGAGGCCCGCGCCGAGACGGGACTGCCGATCGTCACCGAGGTCACCGACCCGCGGCAGGTGGACGCGGTCGCGCGGGTGGCGGACGTGCTCCAGATCGGGACGCGGAACATGAACAACTACCCGCTCCTCGTGGAGGCCGGCCGCACGGGGCGTCCGGTGCTGCTCAAGCGCGGCTTCTCGTCGCGCCTCGACGAGTTCCTGATGGCGGCCGAGTACGTGACGACGCAGGGAAACCCGCACGTGATCCTCTGCGAGCGCGGGATCCGCACCTTCGAGACGGCGACGCGCAACACGCTCGACGTCACCGCGGTGCCGGTGCTCAAGGCGCGCAGCGAGCTGCCGGTCATCGTCGACCCGAGCCACGCCGGCGGGCGCGCCGACCTCGTGGCGCCGCTCGCCTTCGCCGCCGTCGCCGCGGGGGCCGACGGCCTCATGATCGAGGTCCACCCGGATCCGGCGCGGGCGCTGAGCGACGGCGACCAGTCGATCACCCCGGCCCGCTTCGCGCAGCTCGCCGCGGCGCTGCGCGCCTTCGCCGAGGCGGCGGGGCGCGCCCTCGGCGAGAGCCATGGCGACGCCGTCGCGCGCGACGGCGCTGCCGCGCGCGGCGAGGGGGGCGGCCGCGGCGCGCCAGGCGTCGGGAAGGCGGGCGACGACGGCTCGCCGGCGGGGCTCGAGTCGCTCCGCCGCCGGATCGAGGAAACCGATCGCGCGATTCTCGAGTTGACTCGCAAGCGGGTCGAGCTCGCTCGGCGGGCCGGCGGCTTCAAGCGCGCCCACGGCATGCCGGTCGCGGACCCGCCCCGGGAGCTCGAGGTGGAGCACCTGATGATGGAGCACGCGCGCCGCCTCGGCCTCCCCGAGGCGCGCGTCCAACCGATCGCCCGCGCGCTGATCGCGCTCGCGCGCGGCGCACAGGAAGACGAGGAGCACTCCTGACGGAGCACTGCCGATGACCGACGTCCACGTCCCCGACCTCCGCGCGGCGAAGGGCCGCACCGACGCCGCGCGGGATCTCGCCGACACCATGCCCGCCCCCATCACCCCGGGAGGAGAGCCGACCGACCGGGTGTTCGCCGACCCCGCCGACCGCCAGGGCGACTTCGCCTTCGACGAGCGCACCGTGCGCGTCTTCGACGACATGGTCAGCCGCTCGGTCCCCTTCTACGGGGAGATCCAGCGCATGACCTGCGAGCTCGCGGCGGAGTTCGCGGCGCCGGGCTCCACGCTGTGCGACCTCGGCTGCTCCACGGCGACGACGCTCGTCGCGCTGGAGTCGTTCGTCGACCCGTCGGTGGCGTTCGTCGGCTACGACAACTCCGAGGAGATGATCGAGCGCGCCCGCCAGAAGCTGGCGTCGGTGCCGTCGCCGCGGCACCGCGACGTGCGCTTCCTCGACCTGCACGAGCCCTTTGCGCTCGAGGACGCCTCGGTCGTCATCATGCTCTTCACGCTCCAGTTCGTGCGCCCGCTCCACCGCGAGCGCGTGATCCGGTCGATCGCCGACGGGATGCGCCCCAACGGCGCGCTCATCCTCGCCGAGAAGACCATCGAGAGCGACACGCTCTTCAACCGGCTCTTCATCGACAACTACTACGACATGAAGCGCCGCCACGGCTACTCGGAGCTCGAGATCTCGCAGAAGCGCGAGGCGCTGGAGAACGTCCTCGTCCCCTACCGGCTCGAGGAGAACCGCGACCTGCTGCTCGCCAACGGCTTCACCAAGTTCCAGGAGTTCTTCCGCTGGTACAACTTCACCGGGATGATCGCGGTCAAGTGACGGCGCCCGACTCCGCCCCGCCCAGCCCCGAGCCGGCGCTGGTGCGCTACGGGAACTTTCTCTTCCGCTGGCGGGACGCGCTCTTCCCCGCGGTGCTGCTCGCGCTCTTCCTGCTTTCCCGACCGCGCTGGCTGCGCGGGGACGATCGGCTCGACGACCTCCTCGACGCGGTGGGCTTCGCGGTGGCGCTGGCGGGACAGGCGCTGCGCGCGGCGGTGATCGGCTACGCCTACATCGTGCGCGGCGGGAAGAACAAGCAGGTCTACGCCGACGACCTGGTCACGCGCGGCTTCTTCAATCACTGCCGTAACCCGCTCTACGTCGGCAACATCCTCATCCTGCTCGGCCTCCTCCTCATCTGGCACGGGTGGCTGGCCTACGCCGTGGGCGTGCCCTTCTTCCTCCTCGGCTACGCGGCGATCGTCGCCGCGGAAGAGCGCTTCCTGGGACGGAAGTTCGGTGCCGCCTACGCGGCGTACTGCGCCCGCGTGCCGCGCTGGCGGGTGCGGCTACACGGCCTCGGCCACTCACTGGCCGACATGCGCTTCAACTGGCGGCGCGTCGTGCTCAAGGAGTACGGCAGCGCCGCCTACTGGATCGCGGGCGCCTGCGCGCTGATGCTCGCCGATTCGCTCGCGTACCGGCCGTGGCGCGCGCGGCCGACGTACCACGCCGCGCTCGTCGCGGCGATCGCCCTGGTCGCCCTGCTGTGGGGCGTGGCGCGCTGGCTCAAGAAGAGCAAGCGGCTGCGGGAGGACGGGGGGGACATGGGCGCGGCGACCACCGCCTAACACCGCCCGGCGCCGCCCGCCACGGTCGGCGCCCTCCCCCGCCGGGCGCGACCGGCCTCGGCCGTACGCCGCGCCCGCGGGCTCGACGGTTGCCTGCGGCGTCCCGCGCACCGAAGTTGCTTTGGCTCCGAACGTCCCGGGCGACGGCGGCGACGCCCTCGCCGGGACCGGAGTGGAAGAGCAGGGCCGGATCGCCGCATGCCTGGAAAGTCGAAGCGCCCCGTCCGCCGCGGCACGGGGCCGAAGCGCGCGCCGTCAAAGCGCGCGCTCAAGTCGCTCGAGCGCGCCTGGCGCCGTTTCTGGATCGCCGACATCACGGCCCTCCTCCGTGCGGCCACGCCGCGCGGCGCGGGCGCGGCGTGGCCGTGGGAGCCGCGCCCGCGGCGGATCCTCTTCCTGCGCCACGACCGGATCGGCGACATGATCGTGTCCACGGGACTGATCCGCGCGATCGCGCGCTCTCACCCGGGGGTGGTGGTGGACGTGCTCGCCTCGCCGGCGAACGCCCCGGTCGTCCGCGGCGACCCCGCCGTGGGGCGCGTCGTCGTCTTCGACCGGAGCCGCCCGTCGCGCTTCGCCGGCCTCGCGCGGCGGCTCCGCGCCGCCCGCTACGACGCCGTCGTGGACTGCATGCCGACGGCGCCGTCGCTGACGACGCTCCTCCTGATGCTCGCGAGCGGCGCCCGGCACCGCATCGGCGTCGCCGGCCGCGGCAACGACGACGCGCTCACCGTCGCCGTGCCGCCGCGACCGGGCGCGCGGCACATCATCGACCACCTGTCGGCGCTCGCCGCCCCGTTCGGCGTGGACGTCGGGGCGACCGACTTCTCCCCTGTCCTCGTGCTCGACGCCGACGAGCGAGCCGTCGCCGACGGCCTCTGGCGCTCCCGCGCCGGGCCAGGCGCGTCGCGGGGCCGGCGGCTGCTCGTGAACGTCTCGGCGGGCAAGACGGCGCGCCGGTGGCCCGACGAGCGCTTCGTCGAGGTGCTGGCCGGCGTGCGGCGGCGCCTTCCCGACGTGGGGACGTTGGTCATCGGCGGGCCGGCCGAGCGGGCGCGCGCGGCCGCCATCGCCCATGCCGCCGGCGCCGGCCTCGCCGAGCCCGCGGACATCCGGAGCGCGTTCGCCCTCGTCGCCACCGCCGACGCCCTCCTCACGCCCGACACCGGCATCGGCCACGCGGCGTGCGCCCTCCGCACGCCGGCGGTGGTGATGTTCCTGCGCGACAAGGCGACGCTCTGGGGGCTCTACGGGACGCCCGGCCACAGCCTGGAGAGCGCCGACGGCACGCTCGCGTCGCTGCCGGTGGAGCCGGTGCTCGCGGCGCTCACCGACGTCCTCCGCCCGAGCGCGGCGGCGCTCGCCGACGTTGCGGCCGACGACGGCCGCGTCGCGGCGCGCGTCGATACCGCGTCAGAGCAGCGGCGTTAGGAGCGCCGTCGCGACCAGCGCCCCCGCCCAGAGCAGGTCGAAGTTCACCCACGCCCGCCGGAGCACGCGGAGGCCCAGCTTCTCGTAGACGACGACCGCCACGGTGGCGGTGACGAGCAGATAGGCGGCGGAGTGCACCGCCGTCGCGATCAGCGCCGCCCCCGGCCCGACGCCGAGCAGCGTCCCGTGCGCCGCGTGCGCCGCGTAGCGGGCGGAGTCGGGCGCCGTCGCGCGAATCACGAAGGGAAGCGCCATGAGCCCGGCGCCGTGCGCCGTCGCCATGAGGAAGGACCAGACGGCGAGGTCGCGGCCGCCGACGCGCATCCCGCCCCAGCGCGGGTGCCGGTGTCTCACCAGGCGAGAGACGCCGAGCGCGAGGAGCGCCGCCGCGATCACCCAGCGGAGGCGCGCGACTGGAAGCACGACGCCGGCCGCCGCCGCTGCGGCGATGGCGAGCGCGATCGCCACGGCGTGGCCCGCGGCGAGCGGGAGCATGGCGCGCCATACGGCTCGCCGCTCCCCGTCCTGCACGCCGAGGGCGACGGCAAACAGCCACCCCATCCCGGGGTTGACGCCGTGCACGGCCCCGAGCAGGAGCAGCGCCAGCCAGGGCCACATCGTCGTCGCGCTCTCACTCACGCACGACCGCGCGGCCGGCGGCCGGTGCCGCTCACGCGAAGCAGAACGAGTCGGACGACGCGTCGCCCCCCTGCAGCTTCACCTGGTGCGGCCGCTCGCCGTCCTCCAGCTCGACGAGGAAGCCGGGCTCGAAGGCGATGCCGCCGTTGGCGCCGACGTCGAGCTTCGCCATCCACCCGCCAATCCCCTCGGGGTAGAACTGCGCGTCCCACGGCGTGTAGAGCGAGTTGGTGAGATAGATGCGACGCCCGTCGCGGCTCACCTCGACCATCTGTGGCGCGCCGTTGCGGGGCACGCCCGGCCGCCCCGGGTGCGGGGTGCGCCGCACGATCCCGCCGATGCGCGCGCTGCCGGCGAGCACGGGGTGGAACGGGTCGCGCACGTCGTACTGCCGCAGCTCCCCCGTGCCCCAGCACGACACGTAGAGGTAGCGGTCGTCGAGCGAGAGGTTGATGTCGGCGACGAGCGGCGGCACGGCCTTGAACGCCTTGAGCAGCGGCGGCAGGTCCTCCTCGGCGGCCGGCTCGGCGGGGATCTCGATCACCTTTCGCACCTTCCACGCGCCGCCCTCGCCGTTCCCGCCCTCGCGGTACCAGAGCCAGACCGACGACGAGAGGTCGGCGAGGGAGATGACGACACCGGCGAAGCCATAGGCGCGCCGCGGGTCGTGCGCCGGCCGGAGCTCGAGCACCATCTGCTGCTCGGCGCCGAGGTCGAGCGTCTCGACGTGGCGGTGCCGGCGCAGGTCCCAGACGTGGACTGCGTGGCCGTACTTCCCGGCGAGCAGCAGCTCGGGGTTCACGCCGTCCCTCACCATGTTCGGCGTTCCCCACTCGCTGGTCAGCATCGTGTCGTGTCCGAGGTGCCACCAGAAGTCGTAGGACAGGTACTGCGACCCGCGCTCCCGCTCCCAGGGGCCCTGCACGTCGAACGTCTCGTGGTCGAGCGTGAAGATCCCGCCCGGCCCGTTCCCGTCCACCCCGCCGAGCGCGTTCATGTAGATCGCGTCGGGCCCGCAGTGCACCGTGTGCGGAAATGTGTAGCCCGTCCTGCGCATCACCGTCTCGGGCTCGATGACCTTCACGAGCTCGGGGCGGCGCGGGTCGGGCTTCGTGTCCACGACGTGGATGCGCGTCGAGTGCGTGCCGGGCACCACGAGGTAGCGGCGCTCGACGTGCGCGTTCGGCGCGTAGGGGCAGAGGTGCGAGCTGCAGGCGTTCCACCCGAAGTGATGCAGCTCGTTGCCGCCGTGCGGGAACTCCACCCGGCCGACGAGCCGGCCGTACTCCGGCGACGCCGGGTCGGTGTCGACGACGCCCAACGCGTCGGTACGCCCGGCGCCGGTGGCGAGCAGTGTGACGTACGCGAGCTCCTCCGGTGGGGCCTCCATGGCGAGCGCCGGGGAGGGATAGAACGACGGGTCCGGTGTCCAGCGGGACATGAGGTGCCTCCTGAGTTGGCTCCTCGGGTGAAGTGAGCTCGTGCGCGCTCCTCACCACGAGAAAGCCATCGGGCGCGGCGGACGTTTCCGAGCGGCCGGCGCCCGGGAGGGCGCGAGCGGACCCGGCGGCCGGCACCGGACCCGACCGGCGAAGCGAAGCCAAGCGCGGGGCGCGGCACGCCCGGTGCGCCGCTGGACGGGGAGCGCGGGGCCGGCCCACCCCGAGTCGGCCCACCCTTCCTCACGAGGTAGGCGGAATGCTCACGATCGCGATCGTCCTCGTCGTCGTCTGGTTCCTGATCGTCTTCGCTTTCAAGCTGACGGCGGCGGCGGTCCACCTGCTGCTGGTCCTGGCGGCCATCGCGCTCATCGCGCACTTCGTCCGCCGCCGCGCGCCGCCGCCGCCGCGCGTCTGACGAGGACGGGCGCGGTCGTCCGCGGGAACGGCCTCACGTGCGCCGACGCGTGAGGGACTCCTTCCCCGCTCCCCGTTCCGCCGGTGCGGCCAGCCCCCGGCACTTGTAGCCGCGCCCGGGGTGTCGTACGTTTCATGCGCGCGCCTCCCGGCCGTTGACCCCGGCCGTTCCTCGGGGGCCGCGACGCCCGCGGCGGAGCCCGCCCCGGGCGAACGAACGCCAGAAGACGCCCGCAGCGCGCCCCGCCCCGGACAGGCCCCTGCCGCCTCGCCGGGGCTGTTTCGTGTCCTGCGGCCCGGGGCACGCGGGAGTCACGCGACTCGTGCGGCGCCTGACGGGCCGCGTGGGCGGATCCAGGACCAGACGAGCAGACCCGTGGGACGACGTGAAGACATCGCGGCCGCGATCGGCCGCCGCCGCACCTTCGCCATCATCAGCCATCCCGACGCCGGCAAGACGACGCTGACGGAGAAGCTGCTGCTGTATGGTGGCGCCATCCACCTCGCGGGCTCCGTGAAGGCGCGGCGCGCCCAGCGCCACGCGACCTCCGACTGGATGGCGCTGGAGCGCGAGCGCGGCATCTCCGTGACCTCGAGCGTCATGCAGTTCGAGTACGACGGGTACCAGATCAACCTCCTCGACACGCCCGGGCACGAGGACTTCTCCGAGGACACCTACCGGACCCTCGTCGCCGCCGACAGCGCCGTGATGCTGCTCGACAACCGGCGCGGCGTCGAGGAGCGGACGCGGCAGCTCTTCGAGGTGTGCAAGCGGCGGCGCACGCCGATCTTCACCTTCGTCAACAAGTGCGACCGCGCCGGCGAGGACCCGCTCAAGCTCGTCGGCGACGTCGAGGCGGACCTCGGCATCGCCTGCCACCCGGTGACCTGGCCGATCCACCGCGACGGCGTGTTCGTGGGCGTCTACGACCGCCGGCAGCGCCGCGTCCACCTCTTCGACCGCGGCGAGGACCACGGGGCGACGCGCGCCGACGACGCGGCGCTGCAGGTGGACTCGCTCGCCGAGGACGACCGCGTCCGCGCGCTGCTCGGCCCCGAGGCGCACGAGCGGCTGGTGCACGACGTCGCGCTGCTCGACGCGGCGGGGCACCCGTTCGACCACGCCGCGGTGCTCGCCGGCGCGCTCTCGCCGGTGTTCTTCGGGAGCGCGTTGACGAACTTCGGCGTCGAGCCCTTCCTGCGCGAGTTCCTCGAGCTCGCCCCGCCGCCGCTGGCGCGCGACTCGACCGCCGGCCCCGTGGAGCCGGCGCAGGAGGCGTTCACCGGCTTCGTCTTCAAGATCCAGGCGAACATGGACCCCAAGCACCGCGACCGCATCGCCTTCGTCCGCGTCTGCTCCGGGCACTTCGCGGCCGGCATGGAGGTGAAGCACGTCCGCACGGGGAAGACGATGCGCCTCGCCGCGCCGCAGCAGTTCCTGGCGCGCGAGCGCGTGGCGATCGAGGAAGCGTGGCCGGGCGACGTGGTCGGCGTGCACGACCGCGGCACGCTGCGCATCGGCGACACACTGTCGGCGGACGGCGACCTCGAGTTCAAGGGGATCCCACGCTTCGCCCCCGAGCACTTCGCCCGCGTCGTGCTCGACGACCCGATGCGCCGCAAGCAGCTCGACGCCGGACTCCGCCAGCTCACCGAGGAGGGGGCGGCGCAGGTGTTCTTCACCTCGCCGAGCGACGTCGCCGGCCCGACGCCGATCGTCGGCGCGGTCGGCCTGCTGCAGTTCGACGTGATGCTCTACCGCCTGGAGAGCGAGTACGGCGTGCGCTGCCGCCTCGAGAAGGTCTCCGGCCGCAACCCGCGCTGGGTCGTGGGGCCGAAGGCGGAGATCGAGCGCGTCTCGCGCGAGCGCGGCCGCTCCCTGCTCTACGACGCGAAGGGGCACCCGCTCCTCCTCTTCGACGACGACTGGACGCTCCGCTGGACCCTCGAGCGCGAGACCGCGCTCACCTTCCACGAGGTGGCGCCGTGAGCGCAGCCGACGACACGCCGCTGACGGCCGAGCAGCTCGCCGAGCTCCGCGCCGAGCTCGAGCGCGAGCTCGCGCGCATCGAGCGCTCCATGCAGGGGACGCGCGAGGCGAGCCGCCCCGCGGTGCTCGACCAGAGCGCCATCGGCCGCCTCTCGCGCATCGACGCGATCCAGAACCAGCAGCTCACGGCGGGGCTCCACGAGCGCGAGCTCGCCCGCCACGCGCAGATCCTCGACGCCCTCGCCCGCCTCGCCGACGGGACGTACGGGCGCTGCCTGACCTGCGGGCGCGCGGTGCCGTACGGCCGGCTGCTCGTCTTTCCGGAGGCGAGGACGTGCGCGGGGTGCGAGCGGCGGTAGCGCCCCTCACCCCCCGAACGCGAAGTACAGCCCGAACAGCACCCCGGCGCCGACCATCAGCGGGTGCAGCTCGCGCGCCCGCCCGGCCAGGAGCTGCACCACGACGTAGGTGATGAAGCCGTAGCCGATCCCTTGCGAGATCGAGTAGGTGAAGGGGATCGTCGCCAGCAGCACGAAGGCCGGGATCCCCGTCGCCGGCGTGCGGAAGTCGATCCGCGTCACCTGCGCGCACATCAGGAAGCCGACGACGATCAGCGCCGGCGCCGTGGCCACGGTGGGGACGGCGGCCGCCAGCGGCGCGACGAACATCGCGACCGCGAACAGCAGCCCCACCGCCACCGAGTGCAGCCCGGTGCGCGCCCCCTCGGCCACGCCGGCGGCCGACTCGACGTAGGACGTCACCGAGCTCACCCCGAACAGCCCGCCGATCGACGCCGCGATCGCGTCGACCCCCAGCACGCGACGCAGCCCGGGGATGCGCCCCTCGTCGTCCTCGAGCCCCGCCTCCTCGGCCACCGCCGTCGCCGTGCCGATGGTGTCGAAGAAGTCGACGAGGATGATCGGCAGGAGGAGGGGGAGCGCGGTCAGCGTGAGCGCCGCGCGCATGTCGACCCGCCCGACCGTGTCGAAGCGCGGCACGGCGACCCAGCTCCCCCCGGGCAGTGCCGCGACGCCCGACGCGAACGCGAGCAGCGCGCATGCCAGGATCCCGAGCACGATCGCTCCCGTCACGCGCCGCGCCACGAGCCCCGCCGTGAGGCAGGTGCCGACGATCGCGATCGTCGCCTCCGGCGCGCGCAGGCTCCCCGCGGCGACCGGGGGGAGGATGGCGCCCGGCGAGCGCGCGAGCGCCGCGACCGTGGACGGGGGCACGACGACGAGCCGCGCGTTCACCAGGCCGATGAAGGCGATGAAGAGCCCGATCCCGACGCCGATGGCGAGCCGCAGGTCGAGCGGGATGGCGCGCATCACCGCCTCGCGCAGCCCGAGCAGCACGAGCGCCAGCACGACGAGCCCGTCGAGCACGACGAGCCCCATCGCCGCCCGCCACCCCCCGACCGCGGGCGCCACCTGGAAGGCGAGCACGGCGTTGAGCCCCATCCCGGGCGCGAGGGCGAGGGGGAAGTCGGCGACGACTCCCATGAGGATGCACGAGAGCGCCGCCGCCGCGGCCGTCGCCGCCACCGCCGGCCCCGGCGGCACCCCGGCCGCCGCGATGATCGCGGGGTTCGCGACGAGGATGTAGGCCATGGTGAGAAAGGTCGCGACCGCCCCGCGGAGCTCGGCGCCGACGGTCGAGCCGCGCCGCTCGGGGTGGAGGAGCGAGTGGCGCACGTCGTCGCCGGCGGGGAGGGGCGCGGGCGATCCGGGACGCGGTCGTTCGGTGCGCTCGAGCACCGCCTCCGTGCTACCTTCCCGCTGGGGGGGGCCCCCCACGCCCGGCGTCCCGCGCGCCATGCTCACCCGCTCATCCGCTCACGCGCTCACCCGCTCACCCGCTCACTGGTTCGCCGTCATGGCCGCGTGGGTCGTCGTGTCGGTCGGACTGAAGAAGAACGTCGGCGATGTTGGGAGCCCAACGGCTCGCAAGTCACGCACCGCCGGGGTGCGTGCCGGCGAAGTCCGGTCGGCGAGGCCGGGACCGCGTCGCCGGCGGCGGCGGGCCGGGGTGGGGAAAGCGTCGAGCCCCCGCGGTGGCATTGCTGCCATCGCGGGGGCTCGCTCCGCTGGTGTCCGCCGTCCCGTTGTTGATTCGGCACCACGCATCCGTCGTCTTCGAGAGACGTCCGGCAGCGTAGCGTGGAGCGGCGATCTTACCCTCGTCGGACGGGCCCGACTCAGGCGCCCCGGGATCTCGGGGCCTCGGTTGTGGCCAGCGACCTCACAACTCGTCCACCGACGCCGAAATTGCCGGTGGGCTTCCTTCCGACGGCGTCCCGCGAGAAGGATCCATTCGCGGGCACCCGTCCCGCGAACGCAAGGACCATGATCGGCCGCGTCTCGCGCGCGCGCAATAGGGGAAAACCCTACACAGCGGGCGCGTCGGTCGGCGCGGCGGCGGCGCGCTACGCCACGCTCTCCGCGCTGTACCGCGCGATGAGCCCCGTGCGCACCGCGTACCGGTGGACGCGGGTGAATATCCAGCAGGCGAGCAGGACGTAGAGCACCGCGAGGCCGCCGCCGCGGAGGAGCGCCGCGGCGGAGAACGCTTGCCCCGCGACGATCGCCCGCATCCCCTCGAAGACGTACGACGGCGGCAG
>JBJMNL010000191.1:0-1930 GCA_045804285.1 Gemmatimonadaceae bacterium | reverse complement strand
GCCGGCTCTCGTCGGTGCAGCGCCGCGAGCGCATGCGGCGGATGTCGGGCTTCGTGCTCCTCGAGCGGGTGGACGACGGGGGCGCGCGGGCGCGGTAGGTTGCCGTCAGGTTGCCGTCAGGTTGCCTGCGCCGGCCCCGACCGTCCTCTCCCCGTGCCCCGCCGCCGCCGTCGCTCCTCCCCCGCCGCCCGCGTCGTCGCTCTCCTCCGCGTCGCCCTCTCGCTGGCCGTCGCCGCGGTGGTCGTCCGCTTCGGCGGCGACGCGCTCCGCGTCCTCGAGTCGTCCGCGCCGAGCGAGAGTCGCGGCACGCCGGAGCGGGGCTCCCTCGTCCACGGCCGGCGGCTGCCATCGAGCGGCGCGAACTTCGTCGCCTACTCGTACCTCGGCGCGCTTCTCGGCCGGAACAGCGTTCACGCCGCGGTGCGGGCCACGGTGCTCGACGCCTACGACCGGCTGCGTCTGAGCGAGCCCGACGTCCGCTGGGTCTACGGCGAGACGGGGTGGCCGCGCGGCGGCCCCTTCCCGCCGCACCGCACGCACGAGAACGGGCTCTCGGTGGACTTCTTCGTCCCCGTGCGGAACGACGTCGGCCGCTCCGAGCGGCTGCCGGCATGGCCGTGGACGAAATTCGGCTACGGGCTCGAGTTCGACGCGGCGGGGCGGGGCACGGGCGTTCTCGCGCGAGGGCTGCGCATCGACTTCGCCGCCGTCGCCGCGCACCTCGCGGCGCTCGCCGACGCCGCGCCGCGGCACGGGCTCGCGGTCGACGTCGTGATCTTCGCGCCGGAGCTGCAGCGCGCGCTGCTCGACTCCGCGCGAGGGGCGGCGCTGCGCGGGCGGGTCCGCTTCTCGCCGCGGCCGGCGTGGGTGCGCCACGACGAGCACTATCACGTGAGCTTCCGCATCGTGGACCGGACGCTCGCCCGCGCCGCGGACTGACGGCGCGCCGCCGGGCGGGAGCGGTGGCGCCTCGCCCCGGCCCGCCCGGCGTGGCCCCGGACGCGACGCGCCCGGCGTCATCTCGTGACGCCGGGCGCGCTCGCTGGTGACCGGCCGGAATGGCGGCCGCTCAGTCGTCCAGGTCGCCGCAGGCGACGGTCGTCGCCATGTCGGAGGGGGAGGCGTGGACGTTGATGAAGTACTTGTGGGCCTCGTCGAGGCGCACGGCGAGCTGCGCGTTGCCCTGCGCGCGGCCGTCGTTGCCGACCGTGAGCGGGGTGTAGGCGGCCGCGTCGCCGACGATCGGGCCGCCGCTCGCGCACGTCCCCTCATGGACGTGCCACGGATAGACGGCGCCCGCGGTCGCCGCCTCGAGCGACACGGTCACCGTCGTCTTCCCCTCGGCGACGAGCGCCTTGCCCGAGCCGCGCACGGCCGAGTACTGGCCCTTGCCGAGGATCGTGGTCGTCCAGTCCTCCCCCTTCTTGCCCGGCGACTCGATGTCGACGTCGGTCTTGCCCGTGACCGGGTTGGTGGCGGTGCGCACGCAGGCCACGGTGGCGAGGCTGGCGGCGGCGAGCAGAATCGGGACGATACGCATGAGGCGCTCCTGGTGAGTGGATCCGGTCCTTCCCGAGCCTGGGGCTACGGACGCCCCGCGCCCCACCGAAGCGGACGCGACGGTGGGGCGGCTCTGGGAGAACGCAGATCGCGGGCCACGAATGCTCGAGCCCGCGGGGCCCCTCACTGCGTGCGGCTGGCGAGCACGGCCTCGAGGGTCGGGGTCTCCTTGCCGTCCACCAGCGTGGTGGCGCGGAACATTCGCGCCGGCCCTGTGCCGCGCCACTTCCCGGCCGAGCGCCCCCATGCCTGCGCGATCGAGGTGGTGGTCACGACGTCGTGGCGCCCGCCGTCCCGGGCGACGACGATCCGCTGCCAGAGCTGACTGGTGTAGACGAGGGCCGCGTCGTCGCTGACGAGGCGCAGGCTG
>JBJMNL010000190.1:0-20975 GCA_045804285.1 Gemmatimonadaceae bacterium | reverse complement strand
CCCCGCGGCATCGCATGTGCTGCGTATTCCGGTTACACAGATGAGCGACCTCACGAGCGGCACTGCCCCCGCCCCGCGACGCGACCCGCCGGCCGCGCCGCGCGCTCGCGCGCCGGCGGCCGACGCGCCTCGCGACCGCGCGCTCCATCACGCCCGCGCCGCGCTGGAGACGCTCTTCGGCCCACCCGCGACGCGCCCGTTCGTCGTGCGCTACTGGGACGGATCCGAGGAAGGTGGCGCGCCGGCGGGCGTCGCGACGCCGCGCTTCACGCTGATCGTCCGGCGGCCCGGCGCGCTCCGGCGCGCCCTCCTCCCCCCCTCCGAGCTCGCCCTCGTCGAGGCGTACCTGCGCGACGACCTCGACGCCGAGGGCGACCTCGGGGCGGCGAGCCTGCTCGGCGACGCGACGGCCGCCGCTCTCCGCTCGCCCGGCGCGGCGCTCCGCGCCGCGCGGCACCTGCTCGCGCTCCCGCGTCGCGACGCGTTCCCCAACGCGTTCCCCAACGCGTCCCCCGACGCGCCCTCCTCGCGGGGGACGGAACGGCGAGCGCCGCTCCCGGCCGCCCGCCCGCGCCACGACCGGCGGCGCGACGCGCGCGCCGTGCGCTTCCACTACGACGTGGGCAACGACTTCTACGCGCTCTGGCTCGACGAGCGCATGCAGTACTCCTGCGGCTACTTCCCCACCGGAGCGGAAGACATCCACGCCGCGCAGCGCGCGAAGCTGGAGCACGTCTGCCGCAAGCTCCGCCTCGCCCCGGGCGAGCGGCTGCTCGACGTCGGCTGCGGGTGGGGGGGGCTGCTCGAGCACGCGGCGCTGCGCCACGGCGTCGAGGGGGTGGGGGTGACGCTGAGCGAGCCGCAGGCGGCGGCGGCGCGCGCCCGCTTCGCCGCGGCCGGGATCGCGGACCGCTGCCGCGTCGAGGTGCGCGACTACCGCGACGTCGCGGCCGAGGGCGCGTTCGACAAGGTCGTGAGCGTCGGCATGCGGGAGCACGTGGGGTGCGCGCGCCTCCCCGACTACTTCGCCGCCGTGCACCGGGTGCTCAAGCCGGGCGGTCTCTATCTCGACCACGGCATCGTGCGCGGCGGGGCCGCCGAGTCGCGCGGCGTGCGCGCCTGGGCCGCGCGGCGCCTCTGGCGGCGCGACGCCTTCATCCAGCGCCACGTCTTCCCCGACGGCGAGCTGGCCACGCTCGGCGCCCTGATCCGCGACGCCGAGCGCGCGGGACTCGAAGCGCGCGACGTCGAGAACCTGCGCGAGCACTACACGCTCACGCTCCGCCACTGGGTGCGCCGGCTCGAGGCGCGCCACGCCGAGGCGGCGGCGATGGTCGGCGAGCGGACGTACCGCGTCTGGCGTCTGTACATGGCGGCGTCGGCGCTCGGCTTCCGCACCGGCCGGATCACGCTCTGCCAGACGCTCTACGCCAGGCCCGCCGACGGCGGGCTCGTCACGCTGCCTCCGACGCGCGCCGACCTGCACCGGCCCGACGCGGGGTGACGGCGCGCGCGTCGCCCGGCCACCAGTTCCACCGTCCGGCCAGCGCGAGCAGCGCGGGCCCGACGGCGGCGCGGACGATCGTGACGTCGAGCAGCACCGCCGCGGCGAGGGCGAAGCCCAGGACCTTCACGAGGACGAATCCGCCGAGGGTGAACGCGGCGAAGACGGCGACCATGATCGCCGCCGCGCTCGTGATCACGCCCCCCGTCCGCGCCATTCCCTCGGCGAGCGCCTCGGCCTCGCCGCGCCCGCGTCGGCGCGCCTCGGCGACGCGCGACACGAGGAACACCTCGTAGTCCATGCTCAGGCCGAAGACGACGCAGAAGACGATCAGCGGGACGGCGGGGAAGTTGCCGTCGAGCGGCGCGGCGAGGCCGAGGAAGTGGACGCCGACGCCGTCTTGGAAGACGATGACGACCGCGCCGAACGCCGCCGCGACCGAGAGCAGGTTGAGCGCGACGGCCTTGACCGGGACGAGCACGGAGCGGAAGCCGGCGAGGAGCGCGGACAGCGTCCCGCACACCACGAGAGCGACGACGAGCGGCGCGCGTGACGTCACCGCGGCCTCGTAGTCGGCGTTGAAGGCGGGGAGCCCGCCCACGGCGAGGCGCGCATCGGGCACATCGGTAACGCGCGCCGCGCCGGCCGCGCGCAGGCCACGCACCAGCGCCGAGAGCTCGGCCGGCGTCGCCCCCTCGCGCGGCACGACCTCGACGAGCGCGGCGCGCCCGTCGCGGCTGACGAAGGTGGCGCGCACCTCGGCCGGGACGAGGGCGAGCAGCAGGGGCGGGGGCGGGTCGTCGGACGGGCCGCCCGGGAGGAGGGCGGGCAGCGAGCGGACGCGCGCCACGCGCGGGTCGGCGCGGAGCGCGCGGTCGAGCCGCGCGGTGGCGCGCCAGCCGGCGGCGCCGAGTGCGCTCTCGCCGGCCGGCAGCTCGAGCAGCACGCGCACTCCCTGCACCACGCCGCTCCGCCCCATGGCGCGCAACGCGCCTACCCCGCGCGCCGACTCCATCTCGGGTGGCAGCCAGTCGCCGCGCGGCAGCCCCACGTCGAGACGCCGCGCCTGCCAGGCGAGCAGGACGAGCGGCGCGCCGGAGAGCGCGAGCACGAGCGCCGGGTGCGCGGACACGAATCGCGCCCAGCGCGCCCACCCCTCACCTCCGGCGCTCCGAGCGCTCCGAGCGCTCCGGGCGCGCGGTCGCGCCGCTCGCCGCCGGCGCAGCCGCCCCGCGTCGACGCGCGGTCCGAGCCAGGCGAGCACACCGGGCAGCAGCGTCGTCGCGAGGAGCATCGAGAGCGCGACGACGAGCAGCCCGCCCACGGCCACCGAGCGCAGGTCGCCGAGCGGCACGGTGAGGAGCGCGGCGAAGCCCACCATGACCGCGGCGCCGGAGAGGAGGATCGCGTGGCCGGCGTGGTGCGCCGCCTCGGCGGCGGCGTCGTCGGGCCCGAGGCCGCGCCCGAGCGCCTCGCGGAAGCGGCTCACGAGGAGCAGCGCGTAGTCCACGCCGAGTCCGAGGCCGAGCATCGAGACGACGTTCTGGAGCAGGATCGAGAGCGGCCACCAGCGGGCGACCAACGCCGCGCCGCCGAGCGCGAGGGCGATCGCCAGCCCCCCCATGGCGAGTGGGAGCAGCGCGGCGACGACCGCACCGAAGGCGAGGAGGAGGAGGGCGAGGGTGAGCGGGAGGGCGCGCCGCTCCGCCCCCCGCGCGTCGGCGGCGCTGGCGCGGCGGAGGTCGAAGTTGAGCGCCGCTTCGCCCGTCCAGGCGAGCGCGGCGCGCGGGTAGCGGCGGCGGAGCGAGTCGGCGGTGGCGGCCGTCGCGGCGCGGAGCGCGGGCACGATCGAGTCCGGCATCGCCGCCGCGGGGTCCAGGCCGGCGACGAGGAAGGTGCCGCCATCCGGGCCGGCGAACGCCGGGTCGGGCGCGTCGAGGTGCGAGAAGGTGCGCGTGACGCCCGGCGCGCGGGCGACCGCGTCGGCCACGGAGCGCAGCACCGCCGCGCCCTCCGCCGTGGCGGGCGACGGCACGCCGGTCACGACGAGCACCGCGTAGCGCGCGAACGGCGAGGCGAAGCGGCCGGCGAGCGCGCGCTCCACCGCCGCCGACTCGCTCCCGTCCACCCGGGCGGCGACGCCCAGGCGCGACTCGACGTCGCGGGCGAGAGGGAGGAGCGCGAGCGCGGCGGCCGCCCACGCCGCGGCGAGCGCGCGGCGGCGGCGCACCACGAAGCGCGCGAGCGGGCCCGGGCCCGACGGCTCATCGACGATCGGCGGCGGGGTGCTCATACGAGCGCCACCTCGTGGTGAAGGGGGAGCGCGCCGAGCGTGGGGCCGGCGTAGCGACCGTCGGGCGTCGTCGCGTAGGCGTGCACCGCGGTGGGCTGCGCCCAGAGACCACCGAGCGCCGCGCGCAGCGGGTCGCGCGCGTCGAGGCCGATCGTGAGGAAGGAGTGGCCGCGTCCGCGCCGCGTCGCGTAGGCGTGGAGCAGCAGCGCGCGCAGCACCTTCGGCTCGCCGGCGGGCACGCAGAGGTGCACACAGCAGAGCGAGCGGAGCGGCCGGCCGGCGGGCGGGAGGGGCGTCGCGCCGGCGAGCGGCGCGGCGGCGTTCACGGCGAGGCGCACCGCGGCGAGTCGCCGCGAGTAGCCGGTCACGCGCAGGCGCTTGAACGACGACTGGTCCCACAGCCCCACGAACCCCGCGAGCCGCCCGTCGCCGCGCCGCGCGAGCAGGTAGTCGCCGAGCGCGAGACCCGGCGCGCGCGCCACCCAGTCGGCGAGCGCGGCCGCGCCCATCACGGGCGCGAGCTGCCGGCCGGGCGCGACGCGCGCCCAGAGCGCCGCCATCTCCTCGAGGTCGCGCGCCTCCGCCTCCGTCACGCGCACGCGCGCCTCCCGCTCGCGGCGCGGCCAGAGGAGCGGGACGGCCCACGCCTGAAGCGTGGCGAAGCGCTCGAGCGGCGGCAGCCCCCGCGGGCCGGCGGCGCGGCGCTCCATGGGCGCGTTGCCGGCGAGCACGGTCATCGTCGCCAGGACGTCGCCGCCGCAGAAGTCGCGGGCCGCGCCACGCGCCCAGGCGCTGAGCGCGTCGGCACCCCCGCCGCCCCGGTGGCGGGGGTGCACCTTGAGGTCGCTGACGTACACGGTGGGCGCCGCGCGGCCGCGCACGTACGCCGTCCGCTCCGCGGCCGCGATGCAGCCGGCCACGCTCCCGTCCGCGGCGAGCGCGACGCCGGCCCGCCACCGTCCTCCCTCGAGCCGGTTGAGCGCGAAGAACTCGGGCGCCCGGTCCACGCAGAGCCCAATGTCCCCGGCCATCGGGCAGGCGGCGGCGAGGGCGACGAGCGCCGCGTCGTCGCCGGGCACGGCGTCGCGCACGGCGACGCCGGCGGCGGGAGCCAGGGCCGTGGCGCTCACGCCGCACCCCACGACGAATGCGGCCGCGGCGCGGCGCTCACCCGGCAGACGACGATCCGCGGCTGCACGGCGCTCCGGTCGCGCCGGCTCAGCGTCTCGCTCGCCGCGCGATCCTCCACGATCTGGTGGCCGGCGAACCGCGCGGGGATCTCGGTCCAGCCGACGAAGTTCCGGAAGCAGAGCCGCGCGCCCGGCGCCGCCACGCGCACCACCTCCGCGAACAGCTCCTCGACCTCCTCCGGCAGCATCCACTCGGCGACGTTCGACAGCGCGAAGCAGTCCACGCTCCGCGGCGGGCAGCGGCGCAGGTATTCCACGTAGCCGCCGTCGACGAGAGTGAGGCGCGCGAGCGCCGCGCCGGCCGCCGCGGCGCCGGCGGCGCTCAGGTAGGGCGGGCGGCCGTCGTCCTCCTCGCTCACGGGGTAGTGTCCCGTGAGCATCTGGTGCAGGAAGTAGTTCCCGCGCACCGGCAGCTCCGTGAGCGCGTGCTCGACGAGGCGCCGGAAGTGCTCGGCGAAGCCGGGGTTCCGCACGTGCTGGAAGAAGCGCGGGTCGTACGCCCGGTCGAACGCCCACCGGTTGAGCAGGAGCGCGAAGAGGGCGCGCCAGCGGCGGCTGTTCCACTCGCGGTGGTAGAGCGCGCGCTGCTCCCCGAGCGTGCGGCAGGCGAGGAGACGCTCGACGCGCGACGGCGGGTGGACGCCGAGCTTCACCGCCGCGACCACGGCCCCGATGAAGCGCTCGCTCACGCCGGCGGTGATCGCGCCGCGCCTGATGGCCCGTGGCCGCGCGTCCCACCAGTTGCGCGCCGCGGGGCCGAGCGCGTCGCGCAGGGCGCGGTACGTGGCGAGGCGCTCCGCCCCCGCGGCCGGGCGCCCGCCGAGGAACGCCGCCGCGCGCTCGGCCGGGAGACGGGCGACGGCGGCCGCCTTGAGCTCGACGACGTGGTTCTGCGTCGGGTTGAGGTCCACTGCCACCACGTGCGCCGCGCCGGCCGCGAGCAGGGAGAGCGCGGTGCACCCGCCGGAGCTCACGCACACCACCGTGTCGCGCCCGCCCGGGCGCAGCGCGGCGAGCTCGAGCCGCGGGTCCTCGCGCACCTGCGCGAAGAAGAGCCGCCCGGGCTCCGCGCCGGGCAGCGTCAGTCGGCTGACGAGGGGCGACGCGCCCGCGGCCGCCGCGACGCGGCGGCCGACCGTGGCGGCGCTCACGCGGCCTCCCGCCACCCGAACTCCTCCGACAGCTCGCCGTAGATGCGCGCGTCCGCCTCGGCGCAGCGGCGCAGCGTCGCCGCCACCTCGGCGCCGCACGCCACCGCGCGGCGGTCGAGCCAGCGCTTCACCCAGGCGAGGTGCCCCTTCTCCTCCTCGAGCATGCGGCGCAGCGTCGCGGCGACGGCCGGGTGCGTTCCCGGGCGGCGCAGGTGCGCCGTGAAGTGACGGTAGACCCGGCGCTCGAACACCTGCGTCAGCGCGAGTACCTGGAGCAGCGTGGCGGGGGCGCCGAGCGCCGCGGCGTAGCGCGACTGGTACGTCTCGCGGACCGGGCGCACCTCGCCCCCCACGGCGAGGATCGTCTCCGTCCAGAGCTGCGCGTGCACGATCTCCTCCGCGCTGTGGCGGGTGAGCTCGAGCGTCAGCTCGTTGCCCCGCGCGTGGCGCGCCACCTGACCGAGCACGAGCCCGCCGTGCAGCTCCGAGGCGCGGTAGAAGTTGAGGAGGTCGAGCTCGCGAGGTGGGATCTCCAGTGTGACGCCCATAGTCAGAGACTCCGCTTCAGGTGGTCCACGAGCCGCACGCCGCACAGGCGCTCGATCCGCCTGGCGAAGGTGCGGATGGCGAGCGCGTCACCGGCCATCGCGACCGGCACCGTGCCCACGCTGCGCTCGCCGACGTGGTGGAAGTGCGCCGCCGCGTCGAGGACGCGCGGGACGAGCGAGCGGTCGGCGGCGAGGCGTCTCGCGACGAGGTCGGACGCGCTCTGCGCATGGCGCACCTCGTCGGCGGCGATCAGGGCGAGGAGGCGCGCCAGCACTGGCTCGGCGGCCCGCTCGCCGAGGCGGCGGAAGAAGTAGTAGGCGAGGTGCTCGGAGAGCATGAACTCGACGAGCCGCTCGACGACGTGGCGCGCGCGGTCGTCGTCGTCGCGTACACGCGCGGCGCGGCGCAGCTCGACCAGCTCCTCGTCGGTGATCGCCGGATCGTGGCCGACGACGTCGAGGTAGCTGCGCAGCGCGTGGAAATGCTTGAATCCCTCGTACAGCTCGAGAGACAGGGCGACGCCGGCGTCCACGTCGTCCCACGTCGCGGCGAGCAGCCCCTCGAGGTGCACGGGGTGGAAGGACTCGATGAGTGCGGCCTCGCGGAGCGCGGCGAGGACCTCGGGCTGCGCACGCGCGAGGGTGGGGTCGACGTCGTCCCAGGCGACGTCGCGCTCCACCGACCAGGCGCCGCGGTCGGCGGCGGCGGCGTGCCGGACGTAGAGACGGTGGCCGCCGGCGGCGGATCGGTGGTCGCCGACCGTGCTCATCGCGGGATCTCCACGAGTGGGGTGCTTCCTTCCGGCGGCCGGCGCCGGTCCGCGGTCGCCGGCCGCGCGGAGGCGCCCGCGACGGCCGGCCAGCCGCGCGCGTGTGGGCCGTGAGCGGCGAGGAAGGCGAGCAGCCAGCGCTCGACGCCGAAGGCGACGCAGGCGCCGGCGGCCGGCGCGCCGTCCGGCAGGAGGATGTCGAACGCCTCGCCGAAGAAGTGCTCGTGGCGGTTCACCGACGCCGCGGCCACCTCGGCGCCACTGCCCCGGTCGTCGAGCGGGAGCAGCAGCTCGTGCTTGAGCGCCTTGATCCGCTGGAGGAGCCCGCGGCCGCGCGCGGTGGGGGCGAAGAAGGGATCGCTCGCCTCGGCGAATCGCCCGCCGAGGCCGAGGGCGCGGGCGAGCGCCGCCGCGCGGTCCCCCGTGTCGTCGGCGAAGCGGCCGACGTCGTCGTCCCCGCCCAGGCAGACCGCCTCGCGCATCGTGAACGCCCAGCCACGCTCGAGCGCGCGCAGCCGCTCCCCCTCGTGGCGCCAGCAGGTGCACTGCGCGCTGACGGCACGCGCCCCGCGGAGCGTGGTGCCGGCGAGCGCGGCGTAGACGTGATAGCAGACCGCGGGCGGAAGGGCCGCGTCCGCCAGGGCGAGCGCGGCGCGGGCCGCCTCCGCCGGCCGGTCGCTCGACGCGACGCGCTCCAGGGCGCGCGGGTCGTCGCTCAGGTGCGCGGCGAGGGTGAGCCACTGCGGAAAGGACGCGAAGTAGCGCGCGCGCTCGAGCGTGGCGAGCGGGATCGCGGGAGAAACCAGCCACTCGTCGCCACCCACCGATCGGACGGCGGAGGTCGCGACCTCTGCCACCGCGCGCTCGAGCGCGCGGAAGAGGGCGAGCGCGTCGCCGCGCAGGGCGACGAGGCCCGGCGCCGGCTCCCACAGCTCGCCCCGGGCACGGAGCTCGGCCACGGCGCGGGCGGCCGACGTGTCGCCCGACCGGTCAGCGCGCGTCGCCATGCGCCGCCTCCGCGTCGTCGTCGTCGCGCGCGAACGCGTCCGCGATCCGCGCGACGGTGTGGAAGTTGTCCATGCGGATCTCCGCGTCCGGCACCTCGCGCCCCGTGGCCCGCTCGGTCCAGGCGATCAGCTCGAGAATGCGGATCGAATCGATCAGCCGGCTGCGGAAGAGGGGGGTGTCGGACGTGATGGTGACGCCGGGTGGGGCGAAGCGGGCGTTGAGCCATTCGAGCATGCGCTCGACGAAGTCGCGATGGAGGTCGGGATGGGGCGCGCCGGGCGCGCGGCGCGGGTTTTCGGTGTCGGTGCCTGCGGCGGTCGCGCTACCTTCCCGGTGGGGGGGCCCCCCCGCGGCCGGCCAGCCGCCGCCGGACGGTGCCCCCCCACCCCGCCACCCCGTCTCGATCAGCCGCCCGATCATCCGCCCCCAGTACTCCCGAGGCGCCGGCGCCGCGCGGCCGAGCGCGCGGTCGGCGCGGGTGGTGTCGAAGCGCTTCGGCAGGGCGAGCTGCGGGATGAAGTGCGAGAGCGAGCGCGTCACGCCGCGCAGCCGCGCGTCCCCCGTCTCCTCCACCGCTCCCTCGAAGCGCGCGTACGTTGCGGCGTCGGTGAGCGCGGGGCGCGCGATCCCCTTCCGCCGCCAGGCGGGACAGCGCGCCCAGAGCTCGTACGTCTCGTCGAGCAGCGCGTCGAGCGGATACGCGCGGTCGCCGGCACAGAGGTGGAGCGTCTGCCCGGCGAGGTCGTGGCGGAAGGCGAGCGCGGCGACGGCGTCGGCCACGTAGTCGGCGGGGACGACGTCGAGCGCCGACTCCGGCGTGCCGGGCATCATCGCGGCGAGCCCGCCGTGGTAGAGCCGCAGCGCGCGGTGGACGGCGTTGAGCTGCGTCACGCCGCCGCCGGCGTCGTCGCACACCACGGTGCTCGAGCGGAGGATCACCCACTCGCGGCGTGCGTCGTCGCCCCACGCGCGCACGAGCCCCTCGGCCTCCCATTTGGACTGCTCGTAGGCGTTCACCCAGCCGGCGGCGCCGTCGTGTGCCGCCTCCGGCACGCGCCCGGTGAGACGGCCGGCGACGAACGCGGTGCTGACGAAGGCGACGCGGCCCGCGGCGGGCAGCTCGCCGGCGAGCTCGAGCAGCCGGCGCGTCCCCTCGCCGTTCACGGCGCGCGCCTCGTCGAGCGGGCGCGAGAAGGTCGTGTCGGCGGCGAGGTGGAGGACGCCGGTCACCTCGCGCGCGAGTCGGGCGCGCGCGGCGGCGTCGAGCCCGAGGCCCGGCCGCGTGAGATCGCCCGCGAGCGGCGCCGCGGCGTGCGCGGGAAGGCCGAGCGCCGAGGCCCGCGCCGCCCAGCGCGCCGGCTCGCGCGCCAGGGCGACGACGCGCGCGGCGGGGTCGGCGCGCAGGAGCCGCCGCACGACGCGGCCGCCGAGGAGCCCGGTGGCGCCGGTGACGAGGTAGACGGGACCGGGCACGGTCAGGCCTCGAGGGCGAGCCCGGTCCAGTGCGCGCCGAAGCCGTACGAGAAGAGCAGCACCTTCTCGCCCGGCCGCACGGCGCCGCAGGCGAGGGCGTCGCACAGGTTGATGAAGTTGTCGCCGGCGAGCGTGTGTCCGAGCCGGGCGACGTTGTCGCTCCAGAGGCGCGCGTTGGGGAGCGCGGCGAGGCGGAAGAGGATCTCCCAGCTCCGAACGCTGACGTTGTGCGGGATCACCCAGTCCACGTCCGTGGCGCGCCAGCCGGCGGCGTCGAGCGTGCGGTGGATCGCGTGGCGCGCGGTGGGGAAGTACGACGCCACGACCTCGTCGCGCATCGCCGCGGGATCCCAGTAGTAGCCCTTGGTGACGGTGAACGCGCCGGCGATGCGGTTGCGCTCCCCGCCGCGCTCGACGAGCACCGCGCAGGCGGCGTCGGAGGTGCAGTTGAAGATCGCCTCGCGCCCCGCGCGCGCCGGATAGAACTCCGACGCCACGCACAGCACGCGCTCGATCCCCTCGGCCACGCACAGCGCGCGCGCCAGCCGCACGGCGCCGAGGAGCGTGGTGCAGGCGAGCTGGCCGAGCGCGAGCGTGTTCGCGGCGGAGAGCCCGAGGTCGTACTGCAGCCGCGTCGCCGGGTAGCGGAAGCGGTCCATGGTGCACACGCCGGCGGCGGCGGCGGGCGCGTCGGCGGCGGAGGCGAAGGCCACGGCGGCGGGGGCGCCGCCGTAGAGCAGGAGCCCGACGCTCCCGGGATCGACCTCGTGCTCGCGGAGGAGCTTCGACGCCGCCGCGAGCGCGAGATCGTACGGCGTCTCCCGCTCGGCCACGTACACGCGACCGAAGCCGAAGCCCTCGAGCACGGCCGGCGCGCTCTCCAACGCGCCGCGCGCCGCGAGGTCGCGCACCGACGCCGCCGTCGCGGGGAGCGCATAGGCGATCGCGCGCACGCACGGGGTGGCCGCGCTCACGACGCGCCCTCCACCCAGAGCGCAGCGAGGACGAAGCCGGGCCAGGGGACGAGCAGACGGGATCCGGCGCGGCGAGAGCGCCCGCGCACGGCGACGGCGGCGACGCCGTGGTCAACGCCCAACGCCAGCTCGAGCGCGCAGAGCGGAGTGTCGTCGCCGAGTCGGAGCGCCTTCCACGCCGCCTCCTTGAGCGCCCACGCCTCGGCGAGGTCGCGGCCGGCGAAGGCGTCGCGCTCGCCGACGGTGAGGAAGTAGCGCCCGCGCTCGGGCGGAACCGCCCCCGCGAGCTCGAGATCCACCCCCACGCCCAGCCCCGCGTCCCCCCGTGCCGCGATCGCCGCGCCGCGGCCGGCGCGGTGGGAGACGGAGAGCACGACGCCGGGTACCGGCGGGAGGTCGAGGGCGAGGCGGGCGGCCGCGCGTGCCGCGGCGAGGCGCGAGGCGGCGCGCTCCGCGCGTCGGTCCCGGCCGGCGACCGGCGCGGCGGAGACGCGCGCCGGGTCATCGAGCGCCCACGCCCGCCCGAGCGCTTCCTCGGCGGTCGCGACCGCGACCGCCGCCGTGCCGCCGAACCAGACGACGCCGCGCCGGCCGGCCGCCCGCTCCCGACCCGCCCACCTCGATCCTCGCATTCGCTCCCCCGCGCTGGTCACGCGGGAAGGATCGGAAGACGGAGAGCGGAAGGTGATCGGGCGGATTACGTAGTAATCGACACGGGACTACGTAGATCCCAGCCGCGCGACCGATCGGGCGCGGCTACGGCTTCCGGCACGGGCCGCCACCCGCCCGGCCCCTACCCCGCTTCCGGACTCGTGGCCCGGACCGCGGCCGGGACGCCTCCCGTCGCCCGTCGCCTCCCGTAGCCGAGGTACACCGCCATCCCCACCACCAGCCACACGATCAGCCGCTCCCACGTCGCCCAGGGCAGCCCCGCCATCTGCGCGAAGCAGACGATCGCGCCCAACGCTGGCACCCACGGCATTCCGGGCGTACGGAACGGCCGCGGCAGGTCGGGCGCGGTGCGCCGGAGGACCACCACGCCGACGCAGACCAGGACGAAGGCGAGCAGCGTGCCGATGCTCACGAGCGTGCCGAGCACGGTGATCGGCGTCAGGCCCGCGGCGAGGGCGACCACGGTGCCGGTGACCGCGGTGCTCACGTGCGGCGTGCGGAAGCGCCGGTGGACGCGGCCGAAGGCCGGGGGGAGCAGGCCGTCGCGCGCCATCGTCCAGAAGATGCGCGTCTGGCCGAGGAGGAGGACGAGCATCGTGGAGAAGAGGCCGAAGAGGGCGCTCGTCTTGATGACGGGGCTGAGCCAGGTGAGCCCCGTGGCGTCGATCCCGACCGCGATCGGGTCGGCGACGTTGAGCTTCTGGTAGGGGACGATCCCGATGAGGACGACCGCCACGGCGATGTAGAGCACCGTGCAGACGAGCAGCGAGGCGAGGATGCCGACCGGCATGTCCCGCTGCGGGTTCTTCGCCTCCTGCGCCGCCGTGCTCACCGCGTCGAAGCCGATGTAGGCGAAGAACATCACCGCCGCGCCGCGCAGCACGCCGCTCCAGCCGAAGTGTCCGAACTCGCCGGCGTTGGGCGGGATGAAGGGAGTCAGGTTCTCGCGCCGCACGTAGGCCGCGCCGGCGACCACGAAGACGACCAGCACCGCCGACTTCACCACCACGAGCACCGCGTTGGCGCGCGCCGACTCCCTGATGCCGATCGTGAGCAGGGCGGCGACGACGAGCACGATCACCGCCGCGGGAAGGTTGAACGCCCCCCGCACCACGCCGCCGTCCGCCGCCGCGACGAGCGTGCCCGGCGCGGCGGTGAGCGCCGGCGGGAGGTGGAGCCCGAAGTCGCGCAGGAGGCTCGCGAAGTACCCCGACCAGCCGACGGCGACCGTCGCCGTGCTCAGCGCGTACTCGAGGATCAGGTCCCACCCGATGATCCACGCCGCGAGCTCCCCGGCGGTGGCGTAGGCGTAGGTGTATGCGCTCCCCGAGACGGGGATCATCGCCGCCAGCTCGGCGTAGCAGAGCCCCGCGAACGCGCAGCCGACCGCGGCGACGATCATCGAGAGCACCAGCGCCGGCCCCGCGTTCTGCGACGCCGCCACCCCGGTGAAGACGAAGATCCCCGTGCCGATGATCGACCCGATGCCCAGCGCGGTGAGGCTCACCGGCCCCAGCGAGCGCCGGAGCGTCCCCGCCTCCGCCTCGCGCCGCAGATCCGCGATGCTCTTCCTGCTCCACATGCCCATGGCGTCTCCTCGTGATGGACGGAGACACCATGCGGCGGGCGGGCGCGCGGCGCTGTGCGAGGCGGGTGAGGTTGCGTCAGAGAACGGTGAAGCGGGGCGCGGGGCTGGGGCGTCGGTGATGTCGTCCCGACTCCCGCCCCCCGCGTGCTCGCGCGTCACTCACGCGCCAGCCGGTACCCGGTCTTCCGCACGGTCAGGATGAATCGCGGGCTCGCCGGATCGTCCTCCAGCTTCCGTCGCAGCTCGGCGACGTGCGTGTCCACGGTGCGGCTCATCACGTCCTCGCCGTACCCCCACACCTCGCGCAGCAGCTCGAGGCGCGTGGCGACGTCCCCGCCGCGGCGGAGGAGCGCGGCGAGGAGCTCGTACTCCTTCGGGCGGAGCGCGACGATCTCCCCGGCGCGCGTCACGGTGTGCGTCCCCGGGTAGACGGTCACGTCGCCGAACGATTCGGGAGGGGCGGGGGGTGCGGCCACCGCCCGCCCGTTCCCGGCGCGCCGCCCGATCTCGGCGCGCCGCAGCAGCGCCTCGACGCGCGCCAGCAGCTCCATCAACCCGAACGGCTTCGTCACGTAGTCGTCGGCGCCGAGGCGGAAGCCGCGCACCTTGTCCGCCTCCTCGCCGAGCGCGGTGAGGACGAGCACCGGCGTCTCGTCGCCCGCGTCGCGCAGCTCGCGCAGCACGCGATAGCCGTTCGTGTCGGGGAGCATGAGGTCGAGGATGATGAGGTCGAGCGCCGACGTGCGGGCGAGGGCGAGCCCCGCCGCCGCCGTGCCGGCGACCTGCGTCGCGTAGCCCTCGAACTCGAGGTTGTTGCGCAGTCCGAGCGCGAGCCCCTCGTTGTCCTCGATGATCAGCACCTGCTTCGCGGCGGCCGCCGTCATGCCCTGCTCCCCGCGGCCGCCGCCCCCTCGTCCTCCGTGGCGCCGCGCACGGCGCCGTGCGCGCTCCCTCCGCCCTCTCCGGCGAGCGGGAGCTCGACGGCGAAGCGCGCGCCGCGGCCGCCCGGCGCGTCCCCCACCCACGCGCGTCCATTCATCAGGCCGGCGAGCTCGCGCACGACGGCGAGGCCGATCCCGCTCCCCTCGCACCCCTCGCCGCGCGCGCCGCGCACGAAGGGCTCCCACACGCGGTCGCGGTCCGCGGGGGCGACGCCGGGCCCCTCGTCGTCCACCCACACGAGCGCCGTCCGCCCGTCGGCGGCGCGCCCCGCGCCGACGCTCACCACCTGCCCCGACGGCCCGTACTTGAGCGCGTTGTCGAGCAGGTTGAGCACGACCTGCCGCAGCGCCCGCGGGTCCGCGATGGCGACGACGTCCTCGTCGAGCGACGCGTGCAGCCGCGCGCGCGTCCCCTCGGCCACGGGCGCGAAGGCGGTGAGCGCCGACCGCAGGAGGGGCGCGAGCGGCGCCGGCGCGAGCGCGAGCCGCTCCAGCCGCCGCTCGGCGCGCGCGAAGTGGAGGACGTTCTCCACGAGGTGGATGAGGCGCCGCGCCTCGTGGACGATCGTCTCCGCGGCGACGCGCCGCTCCGCCTCGGAGCGCACGCGGCCGAGGCTCAGCGTCTCGCCGAAGAGGAGGATCTGCGCGAGCGGCGTGCGCAGCTCGTGCGAGACGCTCGAGGTGAACTCGGCGCGCATCCGCGCCAGCTCCTGCTCGCGGCGGAGCTGGACGAGCGCGAGCGCCGCGAGGGCGACGGTGAGCCCGAGCGCGCCGAGGAGGAGCGGGAGGCGCGAGCGCGGGGCGCGCGCCGCGAGGAGCCGCGCCGCCGCGGCCGGCCGGAGCGCGGCCCGCGCCGTGAGGCCGCCGGTGCCGTCGAGCGTCACCGTCGCCACGAAGGGCGACCCGGCGAGCGGCGACTCCTCGGGCGTCGCCCCGGCGAACGCCGACCGGTAGAGCGGGCGGCCGGCGCGGTCGAAGACCTCCACGGCGAGCAGCGAGTCGTTAGGTGCCTCGCCGGCCACGGACGCGGGAAGGAGCAGGTGGCGCGCCATCACCGGGGCGAAGAGCGGCGCGCCGAGCGCCGAGCCGCAGGTGACGAAGCCGTAGGCGGCGAGCGGCGCGTCGAAGGGCGCGTACTTCACGCCGTAGGCCACCGCGCGGCCCTCGCCCCGGCCGGCGCCGACGAGCGCGGCCTGCGTCGCCGGCGCGTAGCGCGCGCGGACGTCGGCGGCCACGGTGTCGGCGACCCAGGCGCGGAGCGCGGCGCCCGGCACGGCGCCGCTCGTCGCCAGCGCGCCGGTGCGCAGGTCGAGGCGGAAGTAGAAGCGCGCCGCGTCGTCCGCCGGCCGCTCGCAGCGCAGCGCGCCGGCGGACGACGCGGCGAGCACGTCGGGGGGCGGGAGCGGCTCGTAGGGCGACGCCGCCTTCGCCTCCACCGCCGGCCCGAGCGCGCGGGCGAGCGTGCCGCGCACGTTGTCGCCCGCGTCGGCGAGCAGCTCCCACGCCGCGAACGCCGCGTAGTCGCGCAGCGCCCGCTCGGCGGTGAGCTGGTGCGACCGCGCCGCCTCGTACGCCTCGTAGGCGAGCAGCGCCGAGAGCGCGACGGTGAGCGCGAGCAGCGCGCCGAGCAGGGTGCCGCGGGGGGCGGGGGAAGGACGCACCGGGCCAGCCTGCGACGCGGGCGCGCGTGCGTCAAGGAGTTGACGGGATTCTGACACTCACGGCCACTGCATCGCGACCCGTCCGCGCCTGTTACCTGGTACCCGGGGCTGCCCGACCTCGTGGCCGTTGCCTCACAACATTACCAACCCCCGTCTCGCCCCGATCGTCACCGCCTCCGTCCGGCTCGACGCGCCCAGCTTGGCGAAGATCGACGCGATGTGGTACTTCACCGTGTGCTCGGTGATGCCGAGCCGGGGGGCGATCTGCTTGTTCGGGAGCCCCTCGGCGAGCATGCCGAGGACCTCGACCTCGCGCGGGGTGAGCGCCTGCGACCCCGCCGGCGGCGGTACGGGCGCGGCGCGGGGGAGCGCGGGGAGGAGCGCGTCGGCGAGGTCGGGGTGGAGGACGACGAGCCCCGCCGACGCGGCCTCCACCGCGGCGACGATCTCGGCCGCCGAGGCGCCGCGCGGGAGCACCGCGCGCGCGCCGGAGCGCAGCGCGTCCGCCGCCCATGGGCCGTCGGCGTCGTCAGCGACGAGGACGGTGGCGGGGGAGGTGCGCGGCGTCTCGCCCGGCGCGACCGCGGCGAGCACCGCCGCCGGCGTGGTGGAGCCGCCCCCCTCCCCCTGCCGCTCGACCTCGAGCAGCACCACGTCGGGGCGGAGCCGCTCCACCGCGTCGGCGACGGCGGCCGCGTCCCCCGCCGCGCTCCCCACCACCTCGAGCTCGGCGGCGACCGCGCTTCCCGCGCCGCCGGCGGCGCGCATGAGCGCCTCGAGGCCCGCCCGCACCACCGGCGACGTGGCGGCGACGAGGACGCGCGTCATGCGCGGGCGCCGTCGGGCGTCACGCCGCCGCGCGGGCGTCGGGGACGGACGGCGTCACGCGCACCGTGACCGGCCTGCGGCCGCCGCGCGCGACGTCGAGCTCCAACGCGGCGCCACCGTCGCCCGCGTCGGCCAGCGCGTCGGCGAGGTCGCCCGGCGTGGCGAACGCCTCGCCGCCGACGCCGAGGATGACGTCCCCCACCTGGAGCCCCGCGCGCTCGGCGGCGCTGGCCTGCGCGACGCCGAGCACCACGAAGGCGAGCCGCTCGCTCCCGACGTCCGCGCGGACCGCGACCGCGCGCACCGTCACGCCGATCGCCGGCCGGCGGGCGCCGGCGGCGGGCGCGGCGAGGAAGCGCGTCACCGCCTCGCTCGGCACGGCGAAGGCCAGGCCGCGCACGATCATGCTGTTGACGCCGACCACGCGCCCCCAGGCGTCGGCGAGCGGGCCGCCGGAGTTCCCGGGCGCGAGCGCGACGTCCGCCTGCACCCAGCGGCCGGCGCCCCCCCACGGTCCGACGCCCACGGCGTGCACGATCCCCGTCGTCATGCTGTTCCGCACGCCCCACGGGTGGCCGAGCGCGAGCACGAGCTCCCCCACACGGAGCGCGGACGAGTCGCCGGGGCGCGCCGCCGGCAGATGCAGCGCGTCCACCGCGAGCGCGGCGAGGTCGCGCCGCCGGTCCACGCGCGTCACCTCGGCGTCGAACGTCCGCCCGTCGGTGAGCTCCACCGTCATCCGCCGCCCGCCGCGCACCACGTGCGCGTTCGTCACGATCGTCCCGTCCGGGCTCCAGATGACGCCCGAGCCCGCCCCGCTCGCGCCACGCGCGCCACGCGCGGACTCCGGCGCCGCGGCGTCGCGCACCTGCACCGTGGACTGCGCCAGCCGCTCCGCGGCCGCGGCGAGGGCGTCGCGGATCTGCGGGCCGGCGGCGCCGGCCCGGTCGAAGAGCGTCGCCATCTCAGCGCCCTCCGCCGCGCGGCCGCTCGGCCACGGTGATGGTGAGGTCGGCGAGCGCGCCGCCGCGGATCACGCGCGCCGGCACCGCGCGCCCCACCGTGTCCGGGCCGAGCACGGCGAGGACGTCGCTCGTGTCGCGCACCGGCGTGCCGTCGAGCGCGACGAGCACGTCGCCGACGAGGACGCCCGCCCGGTCGCCGGGCCCGCCGGCCTCGACGCCGAGCACGATCACCCCGGCGTCGGTGTCCAGGGCGAGCTGGCGCGCGAGCGGCGGCGGGACGCGCACCGGCTGCATGCCGAGCCCCACGTAGCCGCGCGCGATGCGCCCCTTCGCGAGGAGCTGCTCGACGACGCGGCTCACCGTGCTCACGGGCAGCGCGACCGCGCCCCCGCGCACGAGCCCCGACGTGTTCAGCCCGACGACGCGCCCTTCGGCGTCGGCCAGCGCGCCACCCGAGAAGCCGTCGTAGATCGCCAGGTCGAGGCGGAGCATGCGGTCGATCGCGCCCCCGCCCCAGGTGCGCCACGCCCCCCCTGTCGCGCTCACCGTGCCGAGGCTCGCCGTGACCGCCTCGCCCGGCCGGCCGACCGCGAGCACCATGTGGCCGACGCGGAGCGCGTCGCTGTCACCGAGGTCGGCCGGGGTGCCGCTCGCCTCCTCGATGGTGAGCACGGCGAGGTCGGTGCTCGGATCGCGGCCGGCGAGCTGCGCCGGCACCGTGCGCCCGCCGTCGAGCGTGACGGTGATGTCGTCGTCCCGCCGGACGGTGTGGTGCGCGGCGACGACGACACCGGCGCGCCAGAGCACGCCGCTCGACGGGATGCGCGGTCGGGCGTGGATCGCGACCACCGAACGGCCGGCGCGCTCGACGGCGCCGGCGAGGGCGTCGGACAGGGCGGCGAGCGGGTTGTCGCGCGCGCCCCCGGCGCCCTGAGGTGCGGACCGCCCGCCGGACGGTCCCTTGGACTGTGCTGCCATTGCTCCCTCCGAATCGTGCTGCGGTGACCGGGAGCGCCGCGCTCCGGCGGGCTCCCACTGCATGCACGATCGTCGCGCGCCGTGCGGCGCGATACCGGACGATATGGTGGAGGGAGGCTAGACGATCGGCTAGGCTGGGGGCGCCCGGCCTACGCGCCGTACACCTCGAAGATCCCCGCCGCCCCCATCCCCCCACCGACGCACATCGTCACCATCCCGATCCCGCCCCCGCGCCGGCGCAGCTCGTGGACGAGGTGCGCGGTGAGCTTCGCGCCCGTGGCGCCGAGCGGGTGCCCGAGGGCGATCGCGCCGCCGTTGACGTTCAGCCTCTCCATCGGCATCTCGAGCACGCGCGCGACGGCGACCGCCTGGGCGGCGAACGCCTCGTTCATCTCGATCAGCTCGATGTCGGCCATCGTCATGCCGGCGCGCTTGAGCGCCTTCGGCACTGCTTTGATGGGCGCGATCCCCATCACGTCCGGGTCGACGCCCGACACCGCGAACGCGACGAGGCGCGCGAGGGGCGCGAGGCCGTCCGCGTCCGCCTTCTCCCGGCTCACGAGCAGCACCGCCGCCGCGCCGTCGGAGTAGGGGCTCGAGTTCCCCGCGGTCACCGTGCCCCCCGCAGGCTTGAACGCCGGCCGGAGCTTCGCCAGCCCCTCGACCGTCGTGTCGGGGCGCAGCAGCTCGTCGCGCTCGAACGTCACCGTCTCGGCGTGCTTCTCCGCCCCCTTCCACGTCACCTTCTCGACCGGGATCGGGACGATCTCGTCCCGGAACTTCCCCGCCGCCCACGCCGCGGCCGCCTTACGATGGCTCTCCGCCGCGAACTCGTCCTGCTCCTGCCGCGTCACCTTCCACCGCTCCGCCACGCGCTCGGCCGTGTACCCCATCCCGATGTACGACTCGGTCAGGTGCGGGTGGAGCCGCGTGTGGTAGCCCGACATCGGCACCTGGCTCATCATCTCGATGCCGCCGGCGACGACCGTGCTCTCCATCCCGCTCATGATCGCCTGCGCCCCCATGGCGATCGTCTGCAGCCCGGAGGAGCAGAAGCGGTTCACCGTGGAGCCGGAGACCTCCACCGGGAACCCCGCGTTGAGCAGCGCCAACCGCGCCACGTTGAGCCCCTGCGACCCCTCCGGCATCGCGCAGCCGAGGATGACGTCGTCCACCTCCGCCGGCTCTACCCCGCCGCGCGACGCGGCCTCCTTGATGACCGCCGCCGCGAGGTCCGCCGGGTGCACCGCGGCGAGCGAGCCGTCCTTCTTCCCACGCCCCACCGCCGTACGGACGGCGGAGACGATCACGGCTTCCTGCATGTGAGATCTCCTGAAGAGAAAAGGGCGGAACGAGGAATGAGGCCGGGACCCTACGCGTGGCTTGGCTGGCCACCAATAGCGTCCCGGCCCTCATTCCTCATTCCTCATTCCGCTCTTGGTCCTGGTTTATTCCTCATTCCGCCCCTGGTTCTAGTTTCTGAGCGGCTTCCCGTTCTTCAACATGTAGTCGATCCTCGCCTGCGTCTCCTTCGTACCCAGCAGCCGGAGGAACGCTTCGCGCTCGAGGTCGAGGACGTCCTGCTCCGTGACGTCGCGCGGCGGGCCGTCGCCGCCGCACAGGACCCAGGCCAGCTCGCGGCCGATGCGGGCGTCGTGCTCGCTCGCCTGCCCCGATTCGCGGAACGCCCAGAGCGCGTATTCCAGGTTGCCGATCCCCTCGACGCCGAGCGCGCGGATGGTGCGCGGCTGCGGCGCCACGTAATCGGGCGCGAGGTCGAGGACGCGCTGCTTCGCGTCGGCGATCAGGCGGTCGCGGTTCATCGAGGTCCGGTCCCCCTCGCGCAGGAATCCGAGCCGGCGCGCCTCGAGCGCGCTCGTGCTCGTGCGCGCGGTGGCGATGAGCCCGAAGGCGCGCTTCACCGCCTCGAACGGGTCTGCTTCCTCGTAGGGCTCGAGCTCCTTCGTGAAGCGGAAGAGGAGCTCCTTCGTCCCGCCGCCGGCCGGGATCAGCCCCACGCCGGCCTCGACGAGCCCCATGTACAGCTCGGCGTGCGCCTGCACGCGCGCCGCGTGCAGCGTGAGCTCCGCGCCGCCGCCGAGCGTCAGCCCGAACGGCGCCACCACCACGGGGAAGGGCACGCGGCGCAGGCTCGTCGTCGCGCCCTGGAAGGCGCGCACCGCCACGTCGAGTCCCTTCCAGTTGCCGGCGGCCGCCTCGCGCAGGATGAGCGACAGGTCGGCGCCGGCGGTGAAGGTGCGCGGGTCGTCGTTGCCGATCACCATCCCGGCGTAGCC
Source organism: Gemmatimonadaceae bacterium (assembly GCA_045804285.1). GTDB lineage: Bacteria > Gemmatimonadota > Gemmatimonadetes > Gemmatimonadales > Gemmatimonadaceae > DATMHT01. The sequence goes on along the minus strand of JBJMNL010000190.1, from coordinate 134 downwards.
GTCGCGCTCGACGCGCGCCATCGCGCGCTCGAGCATCCGCAGCACCCCCTCGCCGAGCGAGTTGGCCTTGGAGCGGAACTGGAAGAGCGTCACGCCGTCGCCCAGGTCGACGAGCGCCGCGTCGCCACTCTCCT
>JBJMNL010000189.1:0-11983 GCA_045804285.1 Gemmatimonadaceae bacterium | reverse complement strand
CCGGCGAGGTGGTCACCGACGAGGAGATCCGGATGCTGCGCGGCGACGGCACGATAGGCGTCGGGCTCTTCAGCGCCGCCCCGGTGCGCGACCGAGAGGGCCGCATCGTAGCCGGCGTCGTCGCGTGGTCCGATGTCACCGAGCGGAAGCGCGCGGAGGAGGCGCTGCGCGAGACGCGAGCTCGACTCGAGCACCTACTCGCCGCGAGCCCGGCAGTGCTCTACGCACTCGAAGTCACGCGGAATGCGGTCACTCCGATCTGGGTCGGTGCCAACATCACGCGCGTCATGGGTTACAGCGTCGCCGAGGCCGTGACGTCCGCCTGGTGGCTCAGTCACCTTCATCCCGAGGACCGGGCGAGTGCCTTCGCCACCCATGCGGCCCTGATGGCGCAGGGCGAGGCCAACACCGAATACCGCTTCCGGCACAAGGACGGGGCATACCGCTGGATCCGCGACGAGCTGCGGCTGACGCAGGGGGCACAGGATGGGACCGTGGAGGCCGTCGGGGCCTGGCTGGACATCACCGAACGGAAGCGGGTGGAGGAGGCGCTCGCGGAGAAGAGTCGAGAGCTCGAGGCAGCGAGCAAGGCCAAGTCGGAGTTCCTGGCCAACGTGAGTCACGAGCTCCGGACGCCACTGAACGCCATCCTGAGCTACAGTCAGCTCGTACTGGAAGAGCTCGAGGATCGCGGGCAGCACGACTTCGTACCCGACCTGACGAAGATCCACGCCGCCGGAGCACATCTGCTCGGACTGATCAACGACATCCTCGATCTCTCCAAGATCGAGGCCGGCAAGATGGACCTCTACCTGGAAACGTTCGACGTGCCGACCCTCGTTGCCGACGTCGTGGCGCTGGTCCGGCCGCTGGTCGAGCGGAAGTCCAACTCCCTGAACGTTCGGTGGGCCGACGGCGTTGGCGAGATGCGAGCGGACGTGACGAAGGTGCGGCAGGCACTGTTCAATCTCCTGAGCAACGCCAACAAGTTCACCGAGAACGGTACCGTCTCGCTGTCCGTCACCCGAGGGCCCATCGACGGCGTCGACTCGATCACGTTCGCGGTGGCCGACAGCGGGATCGGCATGAGTCCCGAGCAGATGAGCAAGCTGTTTCAGGCGTTCACTCAGGCCGACTCGTCGACGACCCGCAAGTACGGTGGGACCGGACTCGGGCTGGCGATCAGCCGGCACTTCTGCCGGATGATGGGTGGTGACATCACGATCGAGAGCGAAGTCGGGAAGGGCTCCACTTTCACGATCAGGCTGCCGGCCGAGGTAGCCGGCCCGGCACCGACGTCCGAGCCGGTCGTGGAGCCGACGCCCGAGCCCCCGCCCGCTAGCGGCCCCACGCTCCTGGTCATCGACGACGACGCGACGGCTCGTGAGCTGATGCAGCGCTTCTTCGCGACGGAGGGATTCCAGATCGTGACAGCCTCGAGCGGCGCGGATGGCCTGCGACTGGCGAAGGAGCTGCGCCCCGACGCGATCACCCTGGACGTGCTCATGCCGGGAATGGACGGCTGGGCCGTCCTCTCGGCGCTGAAGGGTGACCCTGAGCTGGCGAACATCCCTGTCATCATGCTGACGATCGTCGAAGAGAAGAGCATGGCGTATGCGCTCGGTGCGTCGGAGTACCTGACGAAGCCGATCGACCGTGGCCGCCTCATTGCCGTGATCGAGCGGCACCGGCGTGAGAATCAAGCGCAGACCATCCTGGTCGTCGAGGATGATCCGGCGACGCGTGACTCCCTGCGGCGCGCCCTCGAGCCGCTGGGCTGGGCGGTCGATGAGGCCGAGAACGGCCAGATCGGGTTGGCGCGCGTCGAGAAGAGCCGACCGGGACTCATCCTGCTCGACCTGATGATGCCGGAGATGGACGGGTTCGACTTCATTTCCGAGCTGCGTCGGCACGAGGAGTGGCGGAGCATTCCGGTCGTGGTCATCACCGCCAAGGATCTCACGGCGGAGGACCATCTGCGCCTGAACGGCTACGTCGCCGCCATCGTCCAGAAATCGGCGTACAGCCACGAGGAGCTGCTGGCCGAGGTTCGCAACCTGCTGGCGACGTCAGTCCGCCAGCCCGCCACGCGCCGGAAGGCGTAGAGGCACGGGCCGGTACACGCCTGCCGGCGGGAGGACGCGCTGCCAAGAATCCTTCTGATCGAAGACGACGAGATGAATCGCGACTCGTTGACACGCCTCCTGCGACGACGGGGCTACGAGCTACTGGTGGCGCACGACGGCGTGGAGGGTGTGGCGATGGGCCAGTCGGAGATGCCCGACCTGATCCTGATGGACATGAGCTTGCCGCTGCTGGACGGCTGGGAGGCGACGCGACGGCTCAAGGCCGCGCCCGAGTCCCAGGACATCCCGATCATCGCCCTGACCGCGCACGCCATGGCGGCCGATCGCGAGAAGGCCCTCGCGGCCGGCTGTGACGACTACGACAGCAAGCCGATCGATCTCAACCGGCTCCTGCCGAAGATCGAAGCCCTGCTGCGGAGGGACAGCTGACCCTTGCCGACGCCCCAGGCACGGGGTCGAGGGCACGCCGACGCCCCGACGATCACATCTCCGGAGTCCGCCTTCCAAGTCCGCCTTCTAGTGCGATCCCACTGGCCGAGTAGGGTCACTTCCTTTGCGGAGGCCAATCCATGAGCAGCGGCCCGCCCACTTCTCGGAGCTCCGAGTCCGTGGGATCGGTGCCGGGCCGTGACGATCCGGGCCACGAAGCCGTGGGTCGTAGTCCGTCCGAGTCTGACATCCTCCGGCAGTTGCGGCATGAGCTCAGGACGCCGGTCAACCACATCCTCAGCTACGCCGAGCTGCTGCGGGAGGAGGCGCAGGACTCGGGGCTGGCAGAGTTCGTAACGGTCCTCGAGGACATCAGCCTCGCCGGCAAGCAAACACTCACACTCATCAACGAGCTTCTGGATCCGACGAGGCGCGAAGCCAGTACGGTGATCCCCCCGGAGCTGTGCGACGCGATCGATAACCGGCTGAATGGCATCGTCAGGCGGACTGCAATGCTGCAGGCGCACGCCCAGACGCGTGGGCACGAGCGTCTGCTCCCTGACCTGCAGCGGATCGAAACCGCCTCCGGAAGTCTTCTGGTGCTGATCGACGAGGCCCTGACTCGCGCGCCGATCAGCTCTCGCACCACCGAGCGCGCCGTCAGCGTCGCGGGCCCGCACGTTGGCGGCCCGGGAGCGAGCCCCGCGCCTCGCACGGCGGCGAGGCGCCCTGGCCCGGCCGAGACCGTACATGGGTCGCTCCTCGTCGTGGATGACGTCGCGCTGAACCGCGAGTCGCTCAGCCGCATGCTCGAGCGCCTCGGCTACAGTGTGACACAGGCTGAAAACGGTCGTCGGGCGCTCGAAGTGCTGGAGACCACGAACGTCGATCTGGTGCTGCTCGACATCATGATGCCCGAAGTGAACGGGTACCAGGTGCTGGAGCAGCGGCGCGACGATCCGCGTCTTCGCGACATCCCGTTCATCATGATATCGGCCCTGGATGAGCTGGACGGCGTCGTCCGCTGCATCGAGATGGGCGCCGAGGACTACCTGACCAAGCCGTTCGAACCGGTGCTGCTGAGGGCGAGGGTTGGCGCCTGTCTCGAGAAGAAGCGGCTGCGCGACGCAGAGGTCGAGTACCTCCGGCAGGTGGAGCGGGTCATAAACGCGGCGACGGCCGTCGAGGCGGGGCGCTATGAGCCCGGGTCACTGGCCGCCGTGGCGAGAAGGGCCGACGAGCTCGGGCGACTCGCGCGCGTGTTCGATGCGATGGTCGCCGGGGTCCGGGCCCGCGAGGAGCGGCTGCGCACGCAGGTGAGCGATCTCGGGCTGGAGATCTACCAGGCGCTGCATCGTGAGCTCGGAAGGGAGCCGAACGTATCCGTCGGCAAGGACACCCCGGCAGACCCACGCGTTCAGCGCTCCGCAGCGGCCGTACCCGCCGGTGATCGCTCCCCCGGCGATCTCGTTACCGGCCAACTCTTCGCCGAGCGCTTCGAGGTTCTGGAGTTCATCGGAAGCGGCGGGATGGGCACGGTGTACAGGGCGCGCGACCGCGAGCTCGGCGAGGACGTCGCCATCAAGGTCATCCGCCCCAACCTCCTCGCGGGCGACAGCACGCTCCGGGAGCGCTTCAAGACCGAGATCCGACTGGCGCGGCGCATCTCGCACGAGAACGTCGTGCGCACCCACGATCTGGGTGAGTGGGCGGGCGTGTCCTTCGTCACGATGGAGTACGTGGAGGGCATCACCCTGCGTGAGCTCATCGACACGCGTGGGCACGTCGGGGTCTCCGCCACCTTGGCGGTTGCGAGGCAGCTCGCCCGCGCGCTCGACGCCGCGCATGACCATGGCGTGATCCACCGCGACATCAAGCCGGGGAACCTCCTGCTGGACGGGGCGGGTGTGCTCAAGGTGATGGATTTCGGCATCGCACGCCTCGCGGAGCGTACGAATGCGCTCACGCAAGTGGGCATAGTGCTTGGCACGCCCGACTACATGCCGCCCGAACAACTCCTGTCTGAGACAGTGGACGTCCGCGGTGATCTGTACGCCACGGGCGTCGTCCTGTACGAATGCCTGACCGGGCGTGTGCCGTTCGTCGCCAGGTCGCCCATCACCTTGATCGCGAAGCTCCTCCACGAAGAGCCAGTCCCCCCGTCGACACTCAACTCCGAAGTACCACCAGCGCTGTCGGCCCTGGTCGTCCGCTTGCTGGCAAAGCTGCCTGACGACCGGCCGGGAAGTGCGGCGGAGCTGGGTGACCTCCTCTCACAGATCACGTGAGCGTGCGGCGAGAGTGAGTCTCCGCGTTCAGTCCCTCGCGACCGCGAGGCCGCAATCGGCCCGGCGCTGGGATTCGCTACCCGAGTATCGATCGATACCAAGGTCCAATGGACGGATTGCCGCGGTCCTGAAAGTTTGCGTCGCCAGTTCGCGCATCGGCAGCCTCGCAGAGTGGCTGCGGACCGCGGACATCTTCTCTTCAAATGGAGGCGCGCATGCCGAATGTGAACACCGGGACCGCCAGCCTCAGGAGCAACGCTCGGCGAGCCCGCGATAGCACGACCCGTCCAGTCGGCATCTGCGCGCTGAGCCTGGCGCTCTGCGCATCACCGTCAGCGCTGGCGCACGCCCAAGCCTCCACGGCGCGCCGCGACGCACGAGAGACGCTCAACCCGGGGACGACGATGACAGAGCTCGATACCGGTAACGTGCCGCTACCGACATCGGCGACTCGCACGGCGACGGAAGACAAGTCCATCCGGCCGTTCCGGGTCAACGTGTCGGATGAGGCACTCAGCGATCTGCGTCGAAGGATCCTCGCGACGCGGTGGCCCGAGAAGGAGACCGTCGCCGACCAGTCGCAGGGCGTGCCGCTCGCGATGATTCAGGAGCTCGCACGCCACTGGGCGACAGATTACGACTGGCGGAAGGCGGAAGCGAAGCTGAATGCCCTGCCGCAATTCACGACGAACATCGACGGGCTGGACATTCACTTCATCCACGTCAGGTCTCGTCACAAGAACGCGCTTCCGATGATCATCTCGCACGGGTGGCCCGGCTCGATCATCGAGCAGCTCAAGATCATCGATCCGCTCACCAATCCCACGGCGCACGGCGGGAGCGCATCGGACGCGTTCGACGTGGTGATCCCGTCGATGCCGGGCTACGGGTTCTCCGGCAAGCCGACGAGCACCGGCTGGGGCCCCGAGCGCATGGGCCGAGCCTGGGCGGAGCTGATGAGGCGCCTCGGCTACACCCGCTACGTCGCCCAGGGCGGCGACTGGGGCGCGTTCGTCGTCGACCAGATGGGCTTGCAGGCGCCCGCCGGATTGCTCGCCATCCACACCAACATGCCCGCCACCGTGCCGGCTGACGTCGACAAGGCTCTCCTGGCCGGCGCTCCGGCGCCAGCGGGCCTCTCGGCCGAGGAACGTCGCGCCTATGAGGAGCTGGACAGAACCTTCAAGCAAGTCGAGTACGCCAGGTACATGGCGGCTCGCCCGCAGACCCTGTACGGCATTGCGGATTCACCCATCGGCCTCGCCGCCTGGCTTCTCGACCACAATGACGCAGGCGGCCAGCCGGCCGCGGCGGTCGTCTCGGCGCTGAGCCGGACCACGAGCGCCACGGGCGAGCTGACGCGGGACGAGATCCTCGACAACATCACGCTCTACTGGCTGACGAACACGGGAGTCTCGACGTCTCGCCTCTATTGGGAATACAAGGGCGGCTTCTTCAACGCCAAGGGCGTCTCCATTCCGGTGGCCGTGAGCGTCTTTCCCGGCGAGCAGTATGAGGCCCCGCGGAGCTGGGCGGAGCGGGCGTACCCAAAGCTCATCTATTACAACAAGGTCGCCAAGGGTGGGCACTTCGCGGCGTGGGAGCAGCCGGAGCTCTTCGCGGCGGAGCTGCGTGCGGCGTTCAGACAACTACGCTAGTGCAGCGGCGGGCGGGGGACGACGCGCCCGTCGTGCGCGTCGTCCCCCGCCTGACGATCTCACCTCCCGCGGAGGCCACTCGTATGACAGAAACGCCCGACCTCGATCGCCGGCGCTTTTGCGCTGCTACAGCGGCAACCGTTGCTGCGGGCAAGTTCGGTCTTCTCGGACTTTCCAGGAGGGTTGAAGCCATGGCTGACGTGATGACCGAAGTTGAGACGGGGAGTGCGAAAGGCGATATTCGCCCGTTTCGTGTGAAAGTGTCGGACGCGCGACTCGCCGACTTGCGCCGGCGCATCAACGCGACACAGTGGCCCGAGCGCGAGACGGTGACCGACGAATCGCAGGGCGTGCAGCTCGCGACGACTCAGAAACTCGCCCGCTACTGGGCGACGGAGCACGACTGGCGCAAGGTCGAGGCGAGGCTGAACGCGCTCCCGCAATTCACGACGAACATCGACGGGCTCGACATTCACTTCATTCACGTGCGGTCGAAGCATGAGAATGCGCTGCCGCTCATCGTCACGCACGGATGGCCCGGCTCCGTCATCGAGCAGCTGAAGATCATCGAGCCGCTCACCAATCCCACGGCACATGGCGCGAGCGCATCGGACGCCTTCCATCTGGTGATTCCGTCGTTGCCGGGCTACGGCTTTTCGGGCAAGCCGACCACGACCGGCTGGGATCCCATCCGCATCGCGCGTGCGTGGATCGTGCTGATGAAGCGCCTCGGATACACGCAGTTCGTGGCGCAGGGCGGCGATTGGGGGAACGCCGTCACGGAGCAGATGGCTCTGCAGGCACCTCCGGAATTGCTCGGCGTCCACACCAACATGCCGGCCACCGTACCAGCCGACATCGAGAAGGCACTCCAGCTCGGCGCCCCGCCGCCAGCCGGCCTCGCAGCCGACGAGAGGCGCGCGTGGGATCAGCTCGCCTTTTTCTACAAGACGGGCCTGGGCTACGCCCAGGAGATGGCGCTCCGCCCGCAGACGCTGTACGCGATCGCGGATTCGCCGGTCGGCCTGGCAGCCTGGATGATCGACCACGACGCGCGCAGTTACGAGCTCATCGCACGTGTCTTTGACGGTCAGCCCGAGGGTCTGACGCGAGACGACATCCTCGACAACGTCACGCTCTACTGGCTGACGAACACGGCCGTCTCTTCAGCTCGTCTCTACTGGGAAAGCAAGCTTGCCTTCTTCGCCCCGAAACACGTGGCCATCCCCATGGCCGTCAGCGTCTTTCCAGACGAGCTCTATGCCGCCCCTCGGAGTTGGGCGGAGCAGGCGTACCCGAAACTCATCCATTACAACAGGCTCGATCGAGGCGGCCACTTCGCAGCCTGGGAACAACCGCAACTCTTTTCAGAAGAGATGCGCGCGGGCTTCAGGCCACTGCGCAAGCAATTGGCGGGGCAGAAGCAGTGATGATCCTTTCACGAAATGGCGCGCCCTCGCCACGAGCGTGGAGGGCGCGCCTGACGAAGCACCTTCAACTGGATGATCCATCGGCCGGGCAAGCAGACCTGCCGCGCCTCGGCCGCCTGGGAGCCTCCGCGCGACGATCGGGCGCCCTCACTCGCGCAGGGCGATCGGTTCCTGGCCGGCGGACCGGCGCCTCGCGTTCAGCGCGGCGAGTCCTTCCCCGCTGAGCGCCCTCCAGCGCGCCATGGCCACACGCGAGCGCTCCCGGGCGCGCCGGCACGCGTCGACCTGACGGGACGTGGGAGGGACGTCCGCGCGCTGCATCGCCATGGCCGCGGCGAGCATCGCGTCGCTCGCCGCGTCGAGCGTCGCCGGTTCCGGCCGCCCCGCCCGCGCCGGCGGCCCGCCTCCGCCGGCGCGCGTCCCCCGCACCGGTGCGGGCGCCAACGACTCGACCTGCGCCCGGAAGGCGTCGGCGTCGGGCCCGCGCACGCTGTCGAGCGCCGCGACGAGGGCCCGCGCACGCGCGTACGCCGCGCGCGCCGCGCGCGCGCCGACGTACATCTCCCGCGACAGCGCCGCCTGCTGGGCGAGGCCGGCCGCGGGAGCGCGCACTCGCGGGTCGAGGCGCACGGTGAGCGGCTGCGTGAACCGCTCGCCGCCGACGGTGAGGCGCACGGTGTAGGCCCCGGACGGAGCCCACGGAGCGTTCACCGCCGGATAGGTGCGATGCGGAACGGCGCCCGTGGCCTGGTCGTCGTCCGGCACCACCGGCGCGCCGGGGATCGGCGCGTAGCGGAGGTCCCAGCTCACCCGGTGCATGCCACGCGTCGCGGAGATCGCCATCGGCGGCGCCGGCCAGTACAGCGGCAGCGCGCAGTGCGCCGCGCCGGGCGTGCGCTGGCAGAGCGCGTCGTACGCGGCAGGGTCGAGGGCGGGGTGGGGACGCTCGGCGGGATCGTCGCTCGCGTACGAGCGGACGACGGCGCCGCTGTCATCGAGGATCTCCAGTCGCACCGGGCCGGCGGCGTCGGACGCGAGATAGTAGTCGAGGATCGCGCCTGGCGGCGGATTCTCCCCCGCCGCGACCTCGGGTGGCCAGGGCGTCGGGTCGTTGGTCGCGGCGCGGACGCGTACCGCGGGGGCCGGCCGGAAGAGGTAGGCCGAGCGCGCTGCCCGCGCGGCGGCGGCCTGCCGGAGCGGGGTCACGTCGTCGAGGATCCAGAAGCCGCGCCCGTGGGTCGCCGCGATGAGGTCGGAGCAGAGGCAGGTGCTGTCGTCCTTCACGAGCAGGTCGCGCACCGAGATCGTCGGCATGTTCTGCTTGAGGGATTCCCAGTGGTCTCCGTCGTCGAAGGAGACCCAGACCTGCGCGTCGGTGGCCGCGTAGAGGAGGCCGGGCGTGCGCGGATCCTCGCGGATGGCGTTGGCGACGGCGCCGGGTGCGATGCCGGAGTCGATCTCGGTCCACGTCGCGCCGCCGTCGTGCGTCCGCCAGAAGTGGGGGCTCAGGTCGTCGAGCCGGAACGTGTTCGCGGCCGCGTACGCGGTGCGCGTGTCGAAGTGCCCGGCGTCGATGTTGAAGATGCGCGTCCACGCCGCGATCCGCGGCGGGGTGACGTTGGCCCACCGTGCGCCGCCGTCCGTGGTCACCTGGATGTTGCCGTCGTCGGTGCCGGCCCAGATCACCCTCGCGGCCCTTGGCGAGAGCCCGAGCGCGGTGATCGCGCCCTGCGGCTTCGGCGTGACGGTGCTCGCGTACTTCCCGGCGTTCGCGGGGGCCGCCCACGTCCGCCGCGTGAGGTCGGGGCTGATGCGCGTCCACCGGCGCCCACGGTCCGTGGTCTTCCAGACGACGTTCGAGGCGTAGAAGAGCGCATCCGGCGCCGCCGACGACCAGTGGATGGGCATCGTGCGGACGTTCCGGCCGAAATCGGTGTCGGGGCCGCCGCGGTCGGGACCGAGGTAGGTCGTCTGGCCCGTCTTCCGGTCGTACAGCGAGACGTCCGTGCGCATGCTACCGAACACGAGATCCGGGTCCCTCGGGTCCGGGGCGGCAATGCCGTACTCCTGGATGTTGACGGGGTGCCAGTCGTGAAAGGTGATCTCGCCGTCCATCGAACGGCTCGCGACGCACGCCGAGCCCGAGTCCTGCTGACCGCCGCAGACGCGATACGGGAAGTCGTTGTCGGTCGAGGCGTGGTACATCGCCGCGGTGGGCTGGTTGTACCAGTTGCTCCACGACGCGCCCCGGTTGGCCGAGACCACCGCGCCCTGGTCGGAGACGACCAGCAGGATCGCGGGGTTGGTCGGATTGATCCACAGCTTCTGGTAGTCGTCGCCGCCGGGCGCTCCGCGGACGGCGGACCAGGTGTGCCCCCCGTCCTCGGTGCGCCAGAGGACGATGGACGAGCTGTAGACGACGTCGACGTTGGTGGGATCGACCGTGACCGTGGGGAGGTCGCCGCCGCCGATGCGCAGGAGGGGGCGCGGGTCCGGCGCCGGGCGCTTCGCGCCGGCGGGCGCGCTCGGCTCGTCGTCGGCGAGGCGCCAGTGCTCGCCGGCGTCCGTGGACTTATAGAGGCTCACCGGTCCCGCGCCGCGCGCGGCGCCCGCGGCGGGGTCGTCGCCGGAGGCGACCATCGCGTAGAGCACGCGCGGATCGCCGGGCGCGACGGCGAGGTTCGCCTGTACCACGGCTGGCAGCCCGTTCTGGAGCTGGCGCCAGGTGGTGCCCCCGTCGCTCGACTTGAAGATCCCGCCGCTCGTGCCGCCGAACGAGCCGCCCTCGACGAACGCCTGCTGCTGCTGCCAGAGCGACGCGTAGACGGTCTTCGGGTCGCGCGGGTCGATGCGGACGTCGCTGCCGCTCGTGTACTCGTCCCGGTAGAGCACCTTCTCGAAGGTCCGCCCGCCGTCGGTGGAGCGGAAGATTCCGCGCTCGGCGTTCTGCCCGTACGGGTGGCCGAGCGCGGCGACGAAGAGCCGGTTCGGGTCCGTCGGGTCCACGTCGATCATCGCGATCATCTGGCTGTCGCGGAGGCCGAGGTGCGTCCACGTCTTCCCACCGTCGGTGGACTTGTAGACGCCGTTCCCCACGGCGAGGTCGGGGCGGATGATCCCCGCACCGCTGCCCACATAGATCACCTCGGGGTCCGAGGGCGCGACGGCGATGGCGCCGATGGAGCCCGTCGGCTGATCGTCGAACAGCGGCTGCCACGTGGAGCCGTAGTCGGTCGTGCGCCACACGCCGCCGTTGTCGAACCCGACGAAGAACTCGTTCGGCCGGCTCGGCACGCCGGCGAGCGCGCGCGCGCGCCCGCCGCGCGTGGGGCCGATCTCGCGCCAGCGCATCGCGCCGTAGACGTCGGATGTCGGCACGCCGCGAGGGGACGCGGCTGGAGTCTGCGCGGCGAGCGCCGGGGCTGACGCCGCGAGAGAGACGACGAGCGTGATGCGGGCCATGAACTCGCGCACGAAGACCGCCCTCCTGGGATGTGGGGTAGCTGCGGCTGAACCGCCCCGGGTTTGCCGGAGACTCGGGGTCCTGGACCCTCAGGCTGCGGATTGCATGGTCTGCGGTGCCGCCGACGCATAATGCTGCGCCGCGAACCCGGCCGGGGGAAGATCGCCGAGGGGCTCGCGGGGCCGTTGGGCGTTGAACCGGGCCACCCGGTCGGGCGTCGCGTACTCCCCGGGGCCGGGATTGCGCCGGGGGCCCTGCTGGCGGATGCCCCACGTCTCGAGCGGCCCGACCACCGCCGCGGCGAGCGCGCTATCGCACGAGTCCCCGCGGCTGCCGACCGACGCCTCGGTGCCGGCCGCCGCGAGGCGCTCGGTGGAGCGGCGTAGCGGATGGCGAGGTACGGCGCGCCCCGGTCGGGGTGGTGCGCCGGGCGCTCGGCCGGCCGCCGGGCGTAGCGCGCGTGCCCGAGCGCGTCGCGGGCGCGGCCGGCCCGCACGGCCGCACGGGCGCGCCAGCCGACGATCCGCCGCGAGGGCACGTCGGTCACGCCGGCCACGTACACCATCCCGGCCCACGCGGCGACGTGGCCACGTGGCGACGTCGGTGAAGTCCGCGACCCGGAGCGCGT
>JBJMNL010000188.1:0-6054 GCA_045804285.1 Gemmatimonadaceae bacterium | reverse complement strand
GCGACGCGCCGCGCGCCGGCGGCGAGGAGCAGCAGGACGAAGGCGGGCGTCGTCCAGAGGAACGCCGGGACGGCGACGGCGCCCACGACGAGCCCGACGGCGCCCACGCCGCCGCAGAAGGCGAGGTACTCGATCGGGAGCCGCGTGGGGTGGGGCGGCTCGTCGTGGAGGACGGGGAGCGGCGCACCCGCATCCCCAGCCGCGAGCGCGGCCGCCATCGCCGCCGCCGTCGGGAAGCGGTGGCGCGGGTCGGCCGCCGTGGCGCGCGCGACGATGGCGTCGAGCCAGGCGGGAATCGGCGCGCCCGGAGGCGCCGGCTCCGAGAGCGCGACGCTCGGCCGGAAGCCGTCGGGGGCGGGTGGGGGCGGGAGGTGGCGCGACGGCCGGTCGGGGAGGCGGCCGGTGAGTGTGAAGTGGAGCGTCATGCCTAACGCGTAGACCTCGGCCCGGGCGTCGGCGCGGGCGCCGGCGAGCACCTCCGGCGCGACGTAGCACAGCGTGCCCACGAGGGCGCCGGTCTCGGTGAGCGTCGCCTGCCCGTCCAGGCGCGCCGAGCCGAAGTCGGTGAGGCGCGCCGACGGCTGGCCCCCCGGGCGCGGCTCGAGGAGCACGTTCGACGGCTTCACGTCGCGGTGGAGGATGCCCCGGCGGTGCGCCGCGCTCAGCGCGTCGGCCACCTCGCGCCCCAGGGCGGCCGCCCCGTCGGGCGCGAGCGGACCGCGCTCTCGCACGCGCCGCTCGAGGTCGGGGCCGTCCACCAGCTCCATCACGAGCACGCTCCGCTCGCCGTCCTCGACGAGGTCGTGCACGGCGGCGACGTGCTCGTGGGCGAGGCCGCGCACCGCCTGCACCTCGCGCCGGAGCCGCTCGCGGGCCAGGCGCGCCACGGCCGGCGGCGGGACGAGGAGCTTGAGGGCGACGTCGGCGCCGAGGTCGCGGTCGCGGGCCGCGTAGACCACCGAATGGCCGCCGCGTCCGATCTCGCGCGTCACCACGTAGCGGCCGGCCACGACGTCGCCGGCCGCGAGATAGAGGCCCGGCCGCGCGGGGGCGTCCGTCGCCGGCGTCGTCGTCACGGGCGGGCGCCGCCGATCACTCGCCGGCGCCCATGCGCCCGAGCACCTCGCGGGCGTTCGCGCGCCAGCCGTCGTCCTCGCGGTAGATGGCGAGGAAGCGGCGGAGGTGGTCGCGCGCCACGTCGTGCTGGCCGAGCGCGTACTCCGACATCCCGGCGTGGTAGAGCGCCATGTAGTTGTCGGGCTGGTACTCGACGACCAGGCGCATGATCGGGCCGGCCGACGCGTCGTCACCGGCGTCCGCGACCGGGTGGCCGACGTCGAACACGACGCCGGCGGCGTAGGAGCGCGCATCCCCCAGCGGGAGCTGCTGGATCGTCTCGCGCGCGCGATCCACCTTCCCCGCGAGCGCGAAACAGGCCGCGCCGTACGCCGCGCCGTCGGTGGACGGCGGGGGCGGATCGTACTGCTGCCGCACCTCGACCTCGACCGCGTTGCAGTACGGCTTGATGCGCGCGAACCAGGCGCCCCCCTCCCCCGGATACTCCCGCGCGGGGGCGGGCGCCGCGCGCCCGACCGGGACGACGCGCACCTCGTGGACCCCCCGGAACCGCGCGATCGCAACGGCGCAGAGGAGGACGTAGGCCGTGCCGGCGAGATAGAGCGGGCGCAGCATGCCGACCTCCGGCGAAAGGCGGACGTTCAGAGTCGCGAGCCCTGCGTCCCTCGCCCCGGGGATCGGGGCGAGGGACGCAGGGACGGGAGCGAGTTCCGGGGCTACAATACATCCCATGGACGCCCGAGCGCCACGATCTCGCACACCGCTCCCCCCCTCCCCCCGATGCCCAGTCGTCCCTCCGCGTCTGCCCTCGCTCTCGTCGCCGCCCTGACGCTCATGCCCGCCGCCCCCGGTCCCGCCCACGCCCAGAGTGCGCCGTCCGCCGAGGAGCGGCGGATCGCCGCGCAGGTGACCGCGCACGCCGACGACGCGGTCGCCTTCCTGCGGCGGGTCGTGGACGTCAACAGCGGCACGGGGAACCTGCGCGGGGTGCGCGAGGTCGGCCGGCTCTTCGCGGCCGAGCTCGACTCGCTCGGCTTCACGACGCGCTGGATCGCGATGCCCGACTCGATGCGGCGCGCCGGACATCTGTTCGCCGAGCGTGCGCCGGCGCGCGGGACGAAAGGGCGAGGCAAGCGCCTGCTGCTCATCGGGCACCTCGACACCGTCTTCGAGGAGGACAGCCCCTTCCAGCGCTTCGTCCGCGACGGGGAGCGCGCGCGCGGGCCGGGCGTGTCCGACATGAAGGGGGGCGACGTCGTGATCCTCTACGCCCTCAAGGCGCTCGCCGCCGCCGGGGCGCTCGACGGCACGACGATCACCGTCGCCTTCACCGGAGACGAGGAGGACCCCGGGCAGCCGCTCGCCGTGGCGCGGCGCGATCTCGTCGAGGCCGCGAAGCGGAGCGACGTCGCCCTCGAGTTCGAGACCGCGGTGCGCGACGCGCCGGCGGACGGAGCGGGGGCGTCCCCGCGGGAGTACGCGACCGTCGCCCGGCGGAGCGCGAGCGGGTGGACGCTGCGCACGACCGGCGTCGCCAGCCACTCGTCCGCCCTCTTCACCGACCGCGTCGGGAGCGGGGCGATCTTCGAGGCGGCGCGCATCCTCGACGAGATGCACCGCGAGCTGCGCGGCGAGCGCTATCTCACCTTCAACCCGGGTGCCATCGTCGGCGGGACGGCGGTGAGCTGGGACGAGGCGCACGCGCGCGGCGCGGCCTCCGGCAAGAGCAACGTCGTCGCCGAGCGCGCGCTCGTGACGGGCGATCTGCGCACGATCTCCGACGAGCAGCTCGCGCGGGCGCGCGAGCGAATGCGCGCCATCGCCGCCCGCCACCTCCCGGGGACCTCCGCCGAGCTCACGTTCGAGGACGGCTACCCCGCGATGCCGCCGACCGCCGCGAACCGCGCGCTCCTCGACACGCTCAACGCCGTCAACCGCGCCCTCGGCTTCCCGGCCCAGGAGGCGCTCGATCCGGGGCGCCGCGGCGCCGCCGACGTCTCGTTCGTCGCCCCGTACGTGAGCGCCGCCCTCGCCGGACTCGGCGTCCACGGCTCCGGCGCGCATACGGTGGAGGAGACCGCGGATCTGGCGACGATGCCGACCCAGATCGCGCGGGCGGCGGTGCTGATCTACCGACTCACCCGGTGATCTATCCCCGCGAGAATAGTAAGATTATATAATCTTGGATTATATTAAGTTATCATCAATGCACGAGTCTCGCCGGCCTTCCCTCCGTAGCCTCGACGTCGACGCGCATCTCCGCGACCCGGCGCTCAAGCAGCGCTTCGTCACGCCGATGTTCGACATCATCGCGCCGCGCTACGACCGCTTCGCCCGCGTCTTCTCCTTCGGATTGGACCGCGGCTGGAAGGAGGAGCTGCTGGCCGACGCCATCGCTGGTGCGCCGGCGAATGCCGTCGTCCTCGACCTGGCCTGCGGCACCGGCGACCTCGCCTTCGCCCTGGCCGAGCGTGTGGAAGGGGCGCGCGTGACGGGGGTGGACGCGTCGCCGAGGATGGTGGAGCGGGCGAAGGAGCGCCGCCGGGCCGCCGCAGGCGGGCCCGCGGGGAGGGTCGCCTTCGTCGTGGGCGACATGGCACGGCTCGACGCGCCGGACGGGTCGGCTGACCTCGTCACCGCCGGCTACGGCTTCCGCAACGTCCCCGACTTCCGCGCCGCCCTGGCCGAGGTCGCGCGCGTGTTGAGGCCGGGCGGGCGGCTCGTGACGCTCGACTTCTACCGCCCCGAGCCCCCGCTCTGGCGCCACCTCCTCCTCGGCTATCTCCGCGCCGCCGGCGACCTCGTCGGCTGGCTCTGGCACCGCGAGCCCGTCGTCTACGGCTACATCGCGCGCTCGATCGACCACTGGGTGTCCTGGCAGTCGTTCTCGCGCGCCCTCGGCGACTCCGGCTTCGAGGTCGAGCGGGTGCGGCGGAAGCTGTTCGGCGGGGTGGCGGAGCACGTGGCGAGAAAGCGGGAATCCTCGGCCGCCAACCCGTAACGGCTCCTTCCTCCCGCCCCGGTGTACCAAATCGCCGAGGAAGGCGTGCCGGCTCCTCGTGCCCGCCGCGTCGCGCGGCCCCCGGCCCGTCCGCTCCCTCATGACCCAGAGGAGAGCCCTATGCCCAGATACAAGTTCGCGTTATCGACTCTGGACGAGGTCCGCGAGGCCGGAATCGTCCAGAGCGACTCCTTTGCTGAAGCGCTCACCGCGATCGGTGAGCAGGCCGTCGCCCGCGAGGGCGACACCCTCGAGATCGGCGTCGCGGGCTTCCCGCCGGCGCGCTACGAGTACCTCGGCGTCTTTCGCGGGCGCCAGTCGTGGCGCCCCGCCGGCCAGCTCGCCGCCTGAGCCCTTGCCGGCGCGCCGCGCCGAGTCAGGCTCCCGGACCCCACCACATCGAGCGCCCCGGCGGGCGGCAATCCTCGCGGGGATCGCCGCCCGCCGGGGCGCTCGGTCTACCGGCTCACTCCGGGATCGGCGTCGTCAGGTACGCCACCGCGCCGATCAGCTGACCCGCGAGCCAGCCGAAGCGCCACGCCTGCACGGCAAGCTCCTCGCGCGTGCGCGCGCGCGCGACGGCGAGCAGCCACTCCTTCCAGTGGTACAGGTAGAGTCGCCACGCCCGCTCGATGCGGGCGCCGCGCGGGCGGTAGCGCTTGTAGAGCAGGACGTGGTACTTGGCCCAGAGAACCGACTGCCGGAACATTCCCGCGCCGTCGTCGCGGCAGCGCACGGCGATCAGCGCTTCGGGGACGAACTGCAGCTCCTTGCCCGTCGTGAGCTGGATGCGGTAGCAGTAGTCGTTGTCCTGGGTGACCGGGAGCGACTCGTCGAACCCTCCGACGCGCTCGTGCAGCTCGCGGCGGACGCCCAGTCCGCAGCCGCCGGCGAAGAGGAGGTGGGGCGGGTAGCTGGCGCGCAGCAGGTTCCACCGCTGCGGCTCTCCCCGCGCCCGGGCGAGCGCGGTCGGGTTGAGCAGCTCGTAGTCGGTGGCGCAGGCGACGAAGTCGTGCCGCTCGAGCGCCGCCGCCATCGCCGCCAGCCAGCCCGATTGCACCTCGTCGTCGTCGTCGACGAAGAGGAGGCACGCGCCGCGCGCCGCCCGGGCGCCGACGTTGCGGGCGTGTCCGGCGCCGCGGTGGTCGGAGGCGTCGACGACGCGGAGCGCGGGAAGGCGGTCGCGGAAGCTCTCCACCACGGCGACGGTGTGGTCGGTCGAGCCGTTGTCGGCGACGATGACCTCCCACTCGCCATCCCAGCGCTGCGCCGCGAGGGCCGCGAGCTGCCGCGCGATCAGCTGCTCGCGATTGAAGCTGGGTATGACGACGCTGATCGCCACGCGGTCGCCCGCCGGCGCAGCGCCGACCCGTGTGCCGTTCGCCCCCTCCGGGTGCTGCCTCACGCTCCTACCGACCTCGCTCCAGGGTTCGGCCCATGGCGACCACCGCGCCGCCGTTCCACATCCGACCAGTCCCGGTGTAGACGATCGAGCCGCCAGATGATTAATCTGCCGCGGCCGGCGCTTCAATACCCGGGCCGCTCCTCGCATCCGCATTGCCGATCTCTGATCCTCGTCTGACGTTGCGCGCCCGCATCGGCCGGATCGTCGCCCCGGTGGCGCGCCGGGCGCCACTCGCGCTGCTCCGTCGGGCGATGCCGCGCGACGTCGTCGCCTTTCTCTGGCACACCTTCGCCGACGCGCCGCTCCCGCACGTCGGCCACCTCTACCCGTTCAAGACGCCGGCGGAGTTCGAGCGCGACCTGCTCTGGATCGCGCGCCACTTCCGCATCGTATCCTACGACGCCGTGCGCGAGGCGCGCGCCGGCGGCCGCCCGCTGCCGCCGCGTGCCGCGCTCCTCTCGCTCGACGACGGGATGCGCGAGTGCCTCGACGCGGCGCGGCCGCTCCTGTTGAAGCATGGGCTCCCGGCGGCCTTCTTCGTCACCACCGGCTTCCTCGACAACCGCCGCCT